>CBIMJC010000008.1:0-31079 GCA_966244125.1 uncultured Rheinheimera sp. | reverse complement strand
AGCACAGTGCCTGTGAAGGAAATTACCACTGCAGCCACCATGGCCTCCGCTATTGTCACCACCCGCAATGCCATCAGTGATGCTGAATCAGGCGCTATGGTGTTTGACGGTAAAACTGAAACCAAGTGGCTGGATCACAACAACTGGAAAGGTGCGCCTTCAGTGACAGACCCGTCCTGGTTACAGGTGCAGTTTGCCACACCACAGGCGGTCAGCAGTTTGTTGATCACCAGTGCGAACGACTCTCCATCCCGCGACCCTGAAAACTTTAACCTGCAGGCGTCCAATGACGGTGTGACCTGGATCACTCTGGCAGAATTTGTTGGTGAAAGTTTTGACGAGCGTTTTGAGCGCAAAGAATTCAGATTCTCCAATGGTCTGGAATTCAGTTATTACCGCCTGAACGTGACAAAAAACAAAGGCGATGACACGCTGATGCAAATCGCTGAAGTTGAATTTGTTGGTCCTATTTATGTCAGTGCCGATCACACAGATCCTGTAGGTTCAGCCACTATTACAGCCCGTAATTTTATCGGTGAAGCTGAAGCTCCTGCTATGGCCTTTGATAACAAGGTCGACACCAAATGGCTGGATCACAACAACTGGAAGGGCGCTCCTACAGCAGAAGACCCATCCTGGGTGACTGTAGTATTGCCTGAGCCAAAAGCTGTGGGTACGCTGGTGCTGACCAGCGCCAATGACTCAGATTCCCGTGATCCGGAAAACTTTAATCTGCAGGCCAGTAGCGACGGTGGTGTCACCTGGCAGACGCTGGCCAGCTGGGTAGGCGAAAGTTTTGACAGCCGTTTGCAACGCCGGCAGTTTAACCTGTCAAACACTCTGGCTTTTGATACCTACAGATTAAATATCACCAAAAACAAAGGGGATGATACCCTGATGCAAATTGCGGAAATTGGTCTGGTGGGCCCGGTATTACCTGACTTAAATCACGGCAGAACAGCGGGAGTGGTGGTGACTGAACGTAATGCGATCAGTGCTGCAGAATCCGGTGCTATGGCGTTTGACGGCAAAGCAGACACCAAGTGGCTGGATCATAACGACTGGAAAGGCGCTCCTACCGAAGCCGCGCCTTCCTGGGTACAGGTGCAGTTACCAGCTCCGGCTACAGTCAACAAACTGGCCATGGTCAGTGCCAATGACGCTGACAGCCGTGACCCGCAGAACTTTAATATCCAGGCTTCCAATGATGGCGTGCACTGGGTCAAACTGGCGTCCTGGGTGGGTGAAGGTTTTGAGCAACGTTTTGAACGTAAGCTATTCTCCTTCAGTAACCAGCTGGCGTTCAGTTATTACAGGGTCAATATCACCAAAAACAAAGGTGATGATACGCTAATGCAAGTGGCTGAAATTGAACTGATAGGCCCGCAGTATCAATCTGTGGACCATTCATCAGCCCCTGGTGTAGTGGTCACTGCGCGCAACCGTATAGGTGATGCTGAATCTGAAGCCAAAGCTATTGACGATGATGTCGCAACCAAATGGCTGGATCATAACGACTGGAAAGGTGCACCAACTGAAGCCAACCCGTCCTGGATCCAACTGGACTTGCCAGCAGCAAAAATTGTCAGCAGTTTAGCTATCACCAGCGCTGGTGATGCCGACAGCCGTGATCCGGAAAACTTTAACATTGAAGGTTCTAACGATGGCGGCAAAACCTGGACCCGTATCGGCAGCTGGGTCGGCGAATCCTGGGACAGCAGAGCAGAACGCAAACTCTTTGAAATTGGTAATGGTTTTGCCTTTACCAGCTACAGAATCAATGTCACCAAAAACAAAGGGGATGATACCCTGATGCAGATTGCTGAAATTGAGCTGATAGGACCGGACTTGTAAGTCTGAGCAAGCGGCCAGTATATAGCTGGCCGTTTTTTTATCAACAGAAACCAGGGGCTTTCTCACCCTGAAGACAAAAGGAACAGACACAACATGACTGACAAAGCTCCAGCCGCACAGGCAACAAGCAAAGCCTTGTATCTTGGCATAGACGGTGGTGGCAGCCATTGTCGGGTTATGTTGCAGGACGATACAGGCTTGTTACTGGGCGAGGGGCGTGGTGGACCGGCCAATCCTGTCTACGGGAGTGAGCAGACAATCCAGTCTATTCTGACCGCCACAGAGCAGGCCTTGTTACAGGCAGGTTTAACACCGGCTGATAAAAAACAACTTATTGTAGGAGCTGGCCTGGCTGGTCTTCATTTACCTCAAATGCAACAGCTGATGCAGCAATGGCAACATCCGTTTAAAGCTTTATACCTGACCACAGATTTGCATGTCGCCGCCACTGGTGCTCATCAGGGGCTGGATGGTGCTGTGATTATTCTTGGCACTGGTTTTAGCTCTTTAGCGGCGCATCAGGGCCAACTGACCCAAATTGGTGGTTATGGTTTTCCTATTAACGCCACCTGCAGTGGCTCATGGTTTGGCCTGGAAGCTGTCAAAGCTGTGCTACTGGATGCGGATGGTGTGGGCTTACCCACTAAGCTGACTTCTGTTTTGCTGAAAGATAAAACAGCAACAGAACTGGCAGAGCAGTATATGAATGCCTCAGCCACAGAGTATGCCAGGCTGGCACCGCTGGTGTTTGAGCTGGCGGATCAGGGCGACAAAGTTTGTTTGTCTTTTATTCAGCATGGCGCTGCTTTTATCAATCAGGTGATCCGTAAGTTGCTGGAGACTAAGGTGTCCCGTGTGTCGATGATAGGCGGTATTTCACAACGGATAAAACCCTGGCTGGATCCTCAATTGTCCTTGTGTATCAATCCTGCTTTGTCTTCCCCGGAACAAGGCGCCATTTTATTTGCCAGACAGTCGCATCAGGCGGCTCTGCGTGTTGCTAAGGAAAACTAATGCGCTCAAGACGTGATTTTCTGAAATTATCCGCTTTATTAGGCCTGACAGGCCTGAGCAAAATCAGTCCGGCTTTTGCCGCCAGCAAAAAACAACCTGAAGCCATAGTGGTCTCTACCTGGGAGCATGGTGTCGCAGCCAATGCAGCGGCCTGGCAAGTGCTGGCCAAAGGTGGCCGGGCTTTGGATGCGGTGGAAACCGGAGTGCGGGTGCCTGAAGCCGACCCCAAAGTGCGGACAGTCGGCTACGGCGGTTACCCGGACAGGGACGGTATAGTGACTCTGGATGCCTGCATTATGGATGAGCATATGAACTGTGGTTCAGTGGCCTTTTTGCAGAACATTAAACACCCGATATCAGTGGCACGGCTGGTGATGGAAAAAACACCTCATGTGATGCTGGTCGGCGAAGGCGCAAAGCAGTTTGCATTGCAGCAGGGCTTTAAAGAAGAAAACCTGCTGACCCCTGAATCTGAAGCGGATTGGAAAGCCTGGTTAAAAGACCAAAAAATTCAGCAAATTAATATCGAAAATCACGACACCATCGGCATGCTGGCGCTGGATGCTGCCGGCAATTTAAGTGGCGCCTGTACCACCAGCGGCGCAGCTTACAAAATGCATGGCCGGGTCGGTGATTCACCTCTTATCGGCGCGGGTTTGTATGTCGACAATGACATAGGGGCTGCCACGGCCACTGGCATGGGCGAGCTGATGATCAAAACTGTAGGCAGCCATCTGGTGGTCGAAATGATGCGTCAGGGCGCCAGTCCGGAAGAAGCCTGTAAACAAGCTGTACTGCGTATTGCCCGCAAGCTGGGCGACTATGCTCAGTTTCAGGTGGGGTTCCTGGCCCTGAATAAACAAGGCCAGTATGGAGCTTATGGCATTCAGCCTGGTTTTAATTATGCGGTGCAAAACAAAGCCGGCAGCCAGTTGATTGACGGCAAAAGCCTGCTTGGAGCCAAAGTCTGATGCTGAGGATTTGTGTTGTGCTCTTTTATCTGGCAGGCCTGAGTTATCCGGTACAGGCAGAGCTGGTGCCCGATCAGCCGCCTTTTGCTTTAACTCTGCAGCAGGCCAGAGACTGGTCGCCTCAGGCAGATACCGCCTCAGCAGATAATGTGTCGAAGGTGCCGCTGGCCCGTCGTATTAGCGCGCCACTGGCTGGCCAGCAGCAACTGGATACAGAGGCCAAAGTTTTGTATGCCCCTGATGGTATGAATAACTTTGCCAATTACCTCAGTGCCCAGCCGCAGTTTAATTTGTATAACTTTACCCATTGGTCGCAGATAGATGTGCTGAACTGGTTTGCCGGTACGGCCGATTTAACAGTGCAAATTCCGGCCCGGCCCTGGGTCGATACAGCCCATAAAAATGGCGTCAAAGTAATAGGTTCAGTGTTTTTGGGCATAGCCCAGTGGGGCGGTAATCCGGATACAGTAGAGGCCTTGCTGCAGCAAGACAAAGAGGGGCGTTTTATTCTGGCCGATCAGCTGATCCGGATCGCAGCCTATTATGGCTTTGATGGCTGGCTGATTAATCAGGAAACAGATTTAACCGCAGTCAAAGATGCGCAGAATCAGCTGGTCAAAGGTCAAAAGAACCCGGAGCGTGGCCGCGAGTTAGCCAGCCGTTTATTGGCTTTTATGCAGTATCTGACCGCCAAAGCCCCCCAGGGTATGGAAATTCACTGGTACGACTCTATGCTGGCATCTGGCGAAGTGCGCTGGCAAAACCAGCTGAATGCTAAAAATCAGCAGTTCCTGCAGGCGCAAGTCCCCTCGTCGGATGCGATCTTCCTCAATTACTGGTGGGATAAAAACATGATCACAGCCTCCAGACAAAAAGCGCTGGAGCTGGGTCGTAGCCCTTATGAGGTCTATACCGGAGTGGATCTCTGGCCTAGCCGCGATGCACAGCGTGCTTTTAGCTCCTACCAATGGCTGGACTGGTTGTTTGAAGGCAAGCAGGCGCTGACTTCAGTGGCTTTATTTGCCCCTAATGTGAATTTTAACTTTGAAGGGGAAAACCATACCCCTGCTTTTAGCCGCTTTCGCACTGATCCGGCCGATGTTGCATCTTTTTATGCCACCGAAAGCCGGATTTTTGCCGGCGATGATTTGAATCTGGCGTTAGTGGATAAAGTGGGCTGGAAAGGACTGGGGGCATATTTGCCAGCGAAAACCAGTCTGCTGAGTTTGCCTTTTCGCAGTAGTTTTAATACAGGTCAGGGCAAAGTGTTGATGCAGCAAGGCAAAAAGGTCGGCGCAGCCTGGACTGATATCAGTCAGCAGGATCTGTTGCCCACCTGGCAGTTTGCGGTGCAGGGCACTAAGGCTCTGCACCTGAGTTACGATTTTGACCAGCCTTATCAGGGCGGTAGTTCCTTAGCTGTACGAGGTAAAGCCACAGAGTTAAGCCTGATGCCTTTGTATCAGAGTTCAGTGCTGCTCAGCGCCAGCAGCACAATCCGGCTGGTCAGTCAGGGCAAAAGCCAGGGGTTAAAACTGTATCTGCAAACGGCCGAAGGTGAACGTCATCTGTTGCCGCTGCAGCCGTCTTCGGACTGGACAAGTCAGACTCAGTCTCTGGCCGCTCTGGCGGGTCGCCATTTAGTGCAGATAGGCCTGATGACTGAAGGGGCTACCGGGGCTCTGGATGCCCGCCTTGGCTTACTGGAGATTTTGCCATGACGCAGCTGGAAATTTGTATTAACGCCGACGCTGCAGAGCTGGAAGCCAATGTGGCTGCCGCTTTGCAGGGGGGCGCTCATCGTATAGAGCTTTGCGCTGATATGCAGCAACAGGGCATGACCCCCACTGTGCTGGCCATGCATAAAGCCAGGCGTGCTTTTGCCAGCCAGCCAGGTTTATTGGTCATGGTCAGGTTTCGCAGCGACGATCAGATCCAGACTGAGTCCGATCTGGCCGCTATGCAACAGGCCATAGCTCAGGCGGCGGATGCCGGAGCCAATGGGGTGGTGCTTGGACTGTTAACTGCTCAGCGCCAGCTGGACTTAACCCGGCTGGAGTTACTGGTCAATCAGGCAAAACGACTGGGGCTGCAGGTGACGTTTCACCGGGCTTTTGATGCCATTCATGATCAGTATCAGGCCCTGGATCAGTTAGTCAATGCCGGAGTGGACAGGGTGCTGAGCGCAGGCACTTTATGGGGCAGCGAATTTGGCGTGATGCATGGGCTTGACCGTCTGCAGCAGCTGAAAATTCATGCGGCAGGCCGTATTGAACTGGTGGCAGGTGGTGGCATTCATCCGGGCAATCTGGCCACTGTGGTTGAACGTTTAAAACCGGCAGGAAAACTCTGGTCTGTGCACAGTTATTCGGCTGTGTTCAGTCAGGGCAAAGTAGACCCGCTTAAAGTGGCCGCCATGGCCAGGCTTTGTCAGTAAACACGCCGTATGACTGCTCATATTGCATCAACAGTAACAGTTTTAATCTTGTAATGGACCTTATGACAACTCCTCACCTCCTTGCTTCTGATGCAATTTTCAGCATGAATGGCGACTGGACTTTTACGCAGGCGGGTCAGAACAACTGGCATGCTGCTACAGTGCCCGGCTGTAATTTTACTGATTTGCTGGCGAATGGTCTGATCGATGACCCCTTTTACCGGGATAACGAAAACTCTTTGCAATGGATAGAACAGCAGGACTGGCATTACCGCAAGTCGTTCTGGCTGGAGCAAAGCTGGTTAACTGAAAGCCAGCAAGCCGGGCAAGGTATTGAGCTGGTGGCCGAAGGGCTGGATACCTTCTGCGATATTTACCTCAATGGTCAGCAGATTGGCAGCAGCCGGAATATGTTTGTCGGACAAAGGATCCAGTGTCAGTCTGTGCTCAAAGCTGGCGAAAATCTGCTGGAACTGCGTTTTTTCTCCCCTATTCAGCAGACTTTACCGGCTTACCAGGCTGCAGGTTTTACCTATCCGGCGGAAAATGATAAATCCACAGAAAAACTCAGTGTGTATTGCCGCAAAGCACCTTGCCATTTTGGCTGGGATTGGGGCCCACGTTTTGTCAGCAGTGGTGTTTGGCGGCCGATTTATTTGCAGCGGCTGGACTCAGTCCGTATCACGGACGCACATTTTGTCCAGCATAGTCTGAGTGCTGCCGAAGCCCGTTTTAGTTTTGATTTACAACTGCAACTGCTGGCAACACAAAAACTGACAGTGCTGGTGGAATGCCTGCAGGCTCCTGAACTTAACCAAAGTATCGAATTGCAGGCCGAAGGTGCCAATCTGCAACAGTGGTTGGATTTTACCCTGGCCAGGCCACAGCTTTGGTGGCCCAATGGTTTGGGGGAGGCCTTTTTATACGACTTCCGTTTTACCCTGCTGGTGGCAGGCCGCACAGTGGACAGCCGCTCTGAAGTTATAGGCCTGCGCACTGTGGAACTGGTGAATCAGCCGGACGAGATGGGCCTGTCATTTTTCCTGAAAGTTAATGGTGTGCCTGTTTTTATGAAAGGTGCCAACTATATTCCGGGGGACAGCTTTATCCACCGGATGACGCCAGAGCGCCATCAGGCTGATTTTGCCGCTGTGGTGGCCGCCAATATGAATATGCTGCGGGTCTGGGGCGGGGGAGTCTATCAGGATGATGAGTTTTACCGGCTGGCGGATCAGCATGGTATCCTGATTTGGCAGGACTTTATGTTTGCCTGTTCTTTGTATCCGGCGGATCCGGCCTTTCTGGACAATGTGCGTGCCGAAGCCCACTACAACATCAAACGTTTACGTAACCACCCTTGTCTGGCACTCTGGTGTGGCAACAATGAAGTGGATATGGCAATCAAACACTGGCAATGGCCGGAAAAATTTGGCTACAGCGACCAGTTGTACCAACGCCTGAAGCAGGACTATGTGCGCTTGTTTGATCAATGCTTGCCGGACGCGGTCAAACAGCTGGATGCAGAACGTTTTTATCTGCGTTCCTCCCCTATAGGCTTTTGGGAGGAAGATGCAGACCATCTGGGCAATCACCATTTTTGGGGCGTCTGGCATGGAGAACAACCTTTTAGCGAATACAAAAGCCGTATTCCACGTTTTATGACGGAGTATGGTTTTCAGTCTTTTCCTACAGACTCTTCGATGGCTCGTTTTACCCTGCCACAAGACTGGCAGTTAAGCTCGCAAGTGCTGAAAGTGCATCAAAAGCATCCCAGAGGCAATGCACTGATCCGCAGTTATATGCAGCAGGAATACAGGGATCCACAAGATTTTTCAGCTTTGTTGTATTTAAGTCAGGTGCAGCAGGCAGAAGGACTGAAACAGGCCTTTGAGGCGCATCGTTCTGCTATGCCATTTTGTATGGGCACTTTGTACTGGCAGTTAAACGACACCTGGCCTGCGGCGTCCTGGTCTGGTATCGATTATTATGGCCGCTGGAAAGCCCTGCATTATCAGGCTAAACGCAGTTTTAAAACCGAGCTGCTGGTACTGGATGAACAAAGTGGCCAAATCACAGTGCGTTTGATCAGTGACAGACTGCACAGTCTGCAGGCCTTGTTGCAGCTGGAACTGTGGAGCTTTCACGGTGACTTGTTATGGCAACAGAAGCAGCAGATCCAGACCCCGGTCAACGCCTCTGTGCTGGTGGCACAACTGGATAAAGCCGGGTTGCTGACGGGGAAAAACGTTGAAGAGCTGGTGTTACAGGTCAGATTAACCGACAAAGAGCAGGGTTTATTGGCAGATAACCTGTATTATTTTGTCCCAGCCAAACAGCAAAAGCTGCAGGCGCCAAAGCTTGAGTTCAAAGTGCAGGCTGCGGACGCATTGTTATCGCTGCAGCTCTGCAGCAATACGCTGATGCGCCAGTGTTGTATTGAAGTGGATGGGGTCAGTGGTAATTTTTCGGATAATTTCTTTGATTTACTGGCCGGGCAGCCAAAACAAATCCAACTGCTGCTGCCGGGATTAAGCCAGTCAGAAGTCAGATCTGTCGCTCAGACTCTGCGATGTCGTAGTCTGTACGACAGTTATACGGAGTAAGAGCATGAGTTTAAGCTGGATTGACCTGCTGATTATTGCCCTGTACATGGCCGGTACTTTAGGCCTGGGCATATACATCGCAAAAAAAGCCAGCTCAGATATGAACGCCTATTTTCTGGCAGGTAAAAAAATCCCCTGGTGGGCGCTGGGGGTCTCCAATGCTTCAGGTATGTTTGATATAGCAGGCACCATGTGGCTGGTGGCCATGTGTTTTATTTACGGCTTAAAAAGTGTCTGGTTGCCCTGGGTCTGGCCGATTTTTAATCAGGTATTTCTGATGATTTATCTGTCGCTCTGGTTACGCCGCTCTAATGTCATGACGGGAGCTCAGTGGCTGGAGACCCGCTTTGGTACAGGCCGTGGTGTTGAACTCTGTCAGCTGGTGGTGGTGATTTTTGCTATCGTCAGCGCTATAGGTTTTATTGCTTATGGTTTTAAAGGCATAGGCAAATTTGCCGCTATCTTTTTTCCCTGGCCCTTATCCCCCGACACTTATGCCTTGATTATTTTTGCCGTCACGACTTTGTATGTAGTTAAAGGGGGCATGTATTCGGTGGTGTTCACCGAAGTGATGCAGTTTGTCATTATGACCATAGCCTCTCTGGCTGTGGGTATTATTGCCATCATGCTGGTCAGCCCGGAGCAGATCAAAGCGGCGACGCCACAAGGCTGGGACAGTATCTGGTTTGGCTGGCAGCTGGACTTAAACTGGACAGGGTTGATTGACAGCGTTCAGCACCAGGTACAGCAAGATAATCTGGAGCTGTTTGGCCTGATGATTATGATGATGCTGTTCAAAGGTGTGTTGTTTAGTCTGGCAGGCCCTGTTCCTAACTACGATATGCAACGTATTCTGGCAGCCCGCAGCCCGACAGAAGCGGCCAAAATGAGCGGTTTTGTCTCGCTGGTGATGTTTTTCCCCCGTTATATGATGGTGGCCGGACTGACAGTGCTGGCGCTGGTTTTTATGGGGCCAGAAATTCAGGCTCAGGGCGAGACTTTTGATTTTGAACAAATTTTGCCTTACGCCATCCAGAATTTTATGCCTGTGGGTCTGGCTGGTTTACTGATCGCAGGCTTACTGGCCGCTTTTATGTCAACGCTGGCCGCCTCGTTAAATGCCGCTCCTGTGTACATAGTCAACGATATCTACAAAAGGTATTTCCGGCCTGACGCGCCTACTCAGACTTATGTCAGGTTAAGTTATTGGGTGTCTTTGCTGCTGGTGCTGGTGGGGGTAGGACTGGGTTTTATGTTGTCCAGCATCAATGACATTATGCAGTGGATTTTTGGTGCGTTGTTTGGTGGTTATGCTGCAGCTAATTTATTGAAATGGCATTGGTGGCGTTTTAATGCCTACGGTTATTTCTGGGGCATGATGGCGGGTTTAGTGGCCGCATTATTTTTACCTCTGCTGTTACCGCAGACTCACCCTTTGTATGCTTTCCCTTTGTTGTTGCTGCTGAGTTTAGTGGGTTCTGTGGCTGGTACTCTGCTGACCCCTGCCGAACCGGACCAGGTGTTATGTAATTTTTACCGCCAGGTGCGGCCCTGGGGGTTCTGGCGGCCAGTGCATGACAAAGTGGTGGCTCAGGATCCGTCTTTTGCGGCCGACACCCATGCCTGGCGTGATGCCTTTAATATTCTGGTGGGTATGGCCTGGCAAATTGCCTTAGTGGCTATGCCGATTTATCTGGTGATCCAGCAATGGTACCAACTGGCGCTCGCCAGCATGCTGGCTGTGCTGACATCCTGGATGCTGAAGAAAAACTGGCTGGATAAACTTAATGATTGATGGGCATTGATTGTGGTCAGGCCTTGTATTTTGAATCAAAGTTTCAAAATCCACGGCCTGACCCCAATCAAAGAGGCATATCCGGGTAGCTGGTTTTGTTGTCCATGCCCATCAGGTTTTGCATTAATTGTCTTTGCCGTGCCAGCAGTTCGCCGTTTTTCTGATTCAGTTGCTGACAGAGTTCAGTGTGGCGTTGCACTTTGTCCAGTAACTGCTGACTGGCGTCGCGGATCTTGTCCGGCAGTATCGACAGCAGGCGATCAAAACCCTGACTGGTGGGCTGCAGTTGTAAAGAAGTCATAGCGCTGTGACGTTCAGTGGCATTCTGTTGCAGCAGCTCAAGTAACACAGCGGCTTGTTGGTTCAGCTGTTCCAGCTCAGCGCTTTGGCGCAAATTCATCAGTACATATTGTTTTTGCAATAACGGACTGAGTTGCTGAAGCAATTCCGCATCCTGCTGCAATGTAGTGATAATTTGTTTCAGCGCTGTCTGATTCATTTTTTGTGATAATCCAGCATAGCCTGCACTAATACATCATCATCCAGCTGCAAGCTGCCTTCCGACAAGGCCTGTTTAATTCTGGCGACTTTGTCTAAATCCACTTCGCTTTGCTGCTGCAACTGCTCAAAAGCCTGTTGTACTGCCTGAGTGGTGCTGCTGATAGCGGCCTGAGCTTCAGGCACTGCTGTGGTTGCGACACTGGCTTTACCCGGGCTGGTCTGGTTGTGCTGATCTGTTTTTATCAGCGGCTGAACCTGACTGTAATGGTCAATTTTTACCATAAATAGATACCTGGTTACCGGATCAAGATCCGAAATTCTGCTGCTATTCTGATTAAGCGACAGCTTTCTTCAGAAACTTTAATGAGATTTAAAAATACTTTGCACTGTGGCTTCAGCCACTACATCAGCTTCGAGCACAGTGCCTGAACTTAAGTTCTGCACCTTAATCCGCTGGCCTAACTGGCCATCTTCCAGAGCCACTCCTTTGGTGCTGGCTTCAAAACCTGCAGTTTGCACCCTTATGATCACGTGGCTGCCTTTTTCGACCAGCAGTTTATGTTCCAGCAGATGACGGCTGATCAGTTGTCCGGCCTGGATCCGGCGTTTGGTCTGCATGCCTGTGAAAGCGGCGGGGTTTAATTCAACGCTGAGTTTTGACTGAGCCAGTTCGGTCAGGCGGGTGTCCAGCATAGCTTCGGTTAATAACTCACCCTTGGGTATAGCCTGCCGGGCGACCACCAGAGGCAACCAGACTTTGACTTTGGCTGTCACTCTGCTTTGCCAGCTGGTTTTATCTTTGCAGTTTAAGCTGTAACTGACCCGGCCCCAGGGGGCTTGTTGACTGTTGCTGCGGCTGATATCGAGCTTAGCGCAGCGGCCATATTTAGTTAAACCACCAGGCAGACTTAACTCCAGTTCCTGTTTGAACTGGCCTTTTGCACCCAGTTGGCGGGCAAAATTTTGTACCTCGGCACTGATATGCGAGCGGATTTGTTGTTCCAGTTGTGAATCGGCAAAAGTGGCGGGCGCAACACAGAGCAGGAGGAAAACTAACCACTTCCGTAGCGGAAGCAGCACTTCCGCCCCGCGCTGTTTTTTTGCGGTGTTTTTAGTGTAAGTCATTAAATAATATAGCCTTTTAATGATGGCATAAAGCTTGTACCTCCCTCCTCACTACTGCTGCATGCAAAGAGCGCTCAGATGGAATTTTTTAACAAAGCTTTAGGTGTACATCCGTTTTCACTGCAACTTCGCCTCGACAGAGCCGAGATTATCTCAGGCAATCTGGCCAATGTCGACACGCCGGGTTTTAAGGCCAGGGATCTGGATTACCAAAGCATTTTGCAAAACATCGAATCAGATTTAACCAGTCCTTACGGTGCCAGCATGAATGCTTCCGATGTGCGTGAGGAACTGAAATACCGCTTGCCTTTCCAGCCATCGGCCGATGGCAACACGGCGGAGTTGAGTGTGGAGCAGGCTAATTTTGCCGCCAACAGCATGGATTTCCAAACCAGCCTGACCTTTCTGAATATGAAAATAAGCGGCTTACACAAAGCCATTAAGGGAGAATAAGCATGTCTTTTTCCGCTATTTATGACATAGGCGGCAGCGCCATGCGGGCGCAGGTGATGCGTCTGGATACAGTAGCTTCCAATTTAGCCAATGCGGACACAGCAGCCTCCAGTGAAGCTGAAGCCTATCGTGCCACCAAGCCGGTGTTTTCTGCTTTATACACCCAGGACTTTGACAACAGATCCATGTCCGCTCAGGTGCAAACCTTAGGGGTTGTCAAATCCGACCGCACAGTAGAACAGCGTTATGAGCCAAACAGCCCGCTGGCCGATGCCAATGGCATGGTGTTTTATTCCAACGTCAATCCTGTAGCTGAAATGGCCGACATGATGTCTGCTTCCCGTGCTTTCCAGACCTCTGTGGAAGTGATGAACCGTGTTTCCAGCATGCAGCAAAGTTTGCTGAAGCTGGGCCAATAAGGAATTGACTATGTCTGCAGTGGATAACAATTCAGCTGTACGTAACACAACACAAAGTGACCAGATCGCCAGCAATGGCAAAACCGACGCAGCAGGTTTATCCAGCATGTTTCTGGAATTGCTGGTGGCACAAATCAGCAACCAGAACCCGCTGAACCCAATGGATGGCACAGAGTATGTCAGTCAACTGGCGGAATTCAGCAGCGTGGAAAGTTTAGAAAACCTCAATATCCAATCCGGCCAGCAAATTAAATACATGCAAAGTATGCAGGCGATGGAAGCAACCAGTCTGGTTGGCCAGAAGGTGGATGTTAAAGCCGACACAGTATCGCTGGAAGAAGCGGATAAGGTTGAAGGCGCTATTAACCTGGGGGCCAAAGTAGACAAAGTGGTAGTGCGTTTATATGACAGCAAAGGTGTGCTGGCGGACGAAGTCACTCTGGACAACCCGGCCATAGGCACAGTGCGTTTTGCCTTCCCTGAACAAAAAGCCGGCGCCTACAGCATCCAGGCTGAAGTGCAGCTCAATAACAGCAAACAACAAGTGCCTACCTACCTGACCAATGAAGTAGAGCGGGTCTCTGTCGGTACAGGCCCGGATGACATCATTCTGCAGGTGAACGGTTTAGGTAATCATTACCTTTTTGATATCAACCAGTTGTCAAAAGCAACTCAGAGTTAAGGAACAGCATAATGTCGATGTTTAGTATTGGCCTGAGTGGCTTAAGTTCGACCCAGAAAGCACTGGAAGTGACATCAAACAATATCGCCAACGCCGGTACTGCGGGCTATAAAACCACCAGCACTGAGTTTTCAGCTTTGTACAGCGGCGGCCAGCGCAGTGGTGTCAATGTGTCTGCCACCAGTGAAAATTTTGAAAAGGCCGGTAATCTGGTCGGTACTGGCCAAAGTCTGGATTTAGCCATCACAGGCAAAGGCTTTTTTATCATCTCTGAAAATGGTCGTCTGGCCTACACTCAGGCTGGCCAGTTTAAAATGGATGGCAGTGACCGCAGTATTGTCACCAACAATGGTGATAAATTACAGGGTTATGGCATTGATGATCAGGGCAATTTAATACCAGGTGTATTAACGGACCTGAAAGTAGAATCAGGTAATATTCCGGCCAAAGCTTCTACCAATATCAACTTTTCACTGAATTTGAATTCGGGCAGTGATGTCATCACATTGGCGACTTACACAGCGCCTGATACATCGGCTGCAACGGATTTTGATCCAACCGATGGCTCATCTTTTAACTACTCGCAATCCAGTGAAGTGTATGACTCACTGGGTAACAGTCATACTCTGACTCAATACTTTATGAATGCTGGCGGTAATGAGTGGAATGTTATCTATTACATGGATGGTAAACCACTGACGGCCTCCGAATTGGGCTGGACGGGTAAGTCCCCAACTCCAACTATGACATCAGCACTCGATGACAAAGGCAACCCTGTGGATGATGTCGGCGTGGTGCGGATGAGTTTTGGTACGGACGGGCAGTTGTTACCACTTAATACGCCAACCGCAGCTCCGGTAACAGACAACAATGTGACGGATCCGGATGGACTGCGTGAAGTGAAAATCAACTTTAGTCCGGCAGGCGCTGATGCTATGTCTATAAAACTGGATCTGGTCAAAAGCACCCAGTTTGGCTCAGCTTTTGGTTTGTATCAGAACAAAGCAGACGGTTATACCTCAGGTGAATTTACCGGCGTGGCCGTGGCTGAAAATGGTGAAGTTTATGCCACTTTCTCGAACGGCGAAGTGAAATTACAGGGACAGTTGGTACTGGCTAACTTTGCCAACCCACAAGGCCTTGAAACCGCCAATAACACTACCTGGTATGCCAGCCAGAAATCCGGTGAACCTTTAATAGGTGTGCCTTCAGAAGGCAGCTTTGGTGCCATTCTGGCGGGCTCTTATATGGGATCAAATGTGGATATCAGTAAGCAACTGGTTGACCTGATGTCCTTCCAGCAAAGTTATCAGGCCAATGCCAAAACGATCAGCACTGCAGATGAAATGATGCAGGTGCTGTTTAACGCTGTGTAAGGAGCTAAAGCATGGAACGTTTGATCCACACCGCAGTCTCTGGCGCTGAGCTGGCCCAGACCGCACTTCGTATCACAGCGAACAATCTGGCGAACGTGAATACAGTTGGCTTTAAGGCTGATATGGAGCAAGCCAAATCGCTGCAGATCACAGGCGAAGGCTACCGCACCAGGTTCCAGGCGCAGCTTATGCCTGTGGCCACCGATCTGGAAGCGGGCGCCGTGATGGAAACCGGTCGTGATCTGGATGTGGCTGTCAGTAACAAAGGTTTTATTGCCGTACTGGATGCCAATGGTGAAGAAGCTTATACCCGCTCTGGTGAGTTGCAGGTCAGTGGCACTGGTGCTCTGACCGTGAATGGTTTTGCGGTGATGGGTGGCGCTGCTGCTATTCAGTTGCCTGAGTTTGGCGACATAGATATCAGCCCTGACGGTACCTTAAACCTGTTGCCTGTAGGTGGCGGTGTGATTGAACAACAGGAACGTATCAAGCTGGTCGATTCGGACAATGTGGTGATGGTCAAAGGCGCGGACGGTTTATTCCGCGCTGTAGATGGTGAGCCCCTGGATCAGGCCGAAAACATCAGCCTGAGGTCTGGTGTACTGGAAGGTTCCAACGTTAATGCCGTTGAAGAGATGGTCAGCACCATGAATATCAGCCGTCAGTTTGAGCTCAATCTGAAAATGATGAAAACAGCAGACGAACTGGCCGTATCCGGCAACAAACTGATTAGCGGTTAAGAGGATAGTTACAATGAATTCAGCTTTATGGGTCAGTAAAACAGGTTTAGCAGCGCAGGATATGCGCATGACCACCATTTCCAACAACCTGGCCAACGTCAACACAGTTGGCTTTAAAAAAGACCGGGTGGTGTTTGAAGATTTGTTTTATCAGGTGCAGCGTCAGCCAGGCACCCAAGCCGATGAACTTAATCAGGTGCCGTCCGGTATTCAGGTTGGTACTGGTGTGCGGGTGAACGGTACTCAGAAAATCTTTACCGATGGCAGTGCTGAAACTACCGGCAATCAGATGGACGTGGCGATAGATGGTCAGGGTTTTTTCCAGATTGAAAACACAGACGGCGAAGTTTTGTATTCCCGCAACGGCCAGTTTCATCTGAACTCAGATGGCTTAATCACCAATGGCAATGGTTTGCCACTGGCGCAAAATATCGTGATCCCACCTGATGCGACCAAAGTCACTATAGGCACAGACGGCACTGTCACAGCAAAAATTGCCGGTCAGGACGAACTGCTGGATTTAGGTCAGATTTTAACGGTTAACTTTGTCAATCCGGCAGGCCTGGAAGTATTGGGCGGCAACCTGTATCGCGCCACTGCAGCTTCAGGTGAAGCTGTGGAAGGTATACCGGGCGAAGAAGCTTTAGGCAAGTTGCAACAATATACGCTGGAAGGCTCTAACGTCAGTGTGGTTGACGAAATGGTCAATATGATTGCAGTGCAACGGGCTTATGAGATGAACGCCAAAGTGGTCACTGCGGCGGACGACATGCTGAACTTTATCAGCCAGAGCATGTAAGGAGTTGACTATGCTGCGTTTTCTTCTGGTATTTGTCTTATTTAGCCTCACGGCCTGCAGCTCAAAACCTGACAGTCCACTGGCGGATGATGCCGACTGGGAACGTGGCGCTGCTAACCCTCTGATCAGTCAGCAGCCTCAGGCGGCCAGTGCCGGCAGCCTGTATGCTGAGTCTTATATGTTCGCTTTATTTGAAGATAAAAGAGCCTACAGAGTCGGGGACATACTGACGGTCGAACTGAACGAACGTACTCAGTCCAGCAAAAGCGCTGATAGTGCAGTTGATCGCAACACTGATATCAATATGGGTGTACCTTTATTGGGCAATGCCACAGTGTCGGATCTGGCTATGCAGCTGCGCAACGCTCAGACCTACGAAGGTGAAAGCAGTGCCAGTCAGCAGAATTTTCTGCGGGGCGCTATCACGGTCCGGGTCACTGAAGTGTTGCCGAACGGCTCTTTAACCATACGTGGCGAGAAGTGGATCAAACTGAATCAGGGTGATGAATACATCAGGCTGCAGGGCATAGTGCGGCCCGATGATATAGATGTCACCAACCGCGTTTCATCACAGCGTATCGCCGATGCCCGTATTACCTATGCAGGCAAAGGTAGTCTGGCCGATGCGGCCGAACCTGGCTGGATCACTAAGCTGTTTTCTTCGTACCTGAATTTATTTTAACGGGTGACTTTATGCGTTTGTTTTGTTTGATCCTTCCGGTAGTTTTGTTGTTGCTGAGCCAACAGACTCAGGCTGCCGCCCGGCCTTTATTGGATATTGTTGATATTCAGGGGGTGCGGGACAACCAGCTGGTGGGGTACGGTTTAGTGGTAGGTTTGCCAGGTTCAGGTGACAAAGCCCAGATCAAATTTGCCGCCCAGTCACTGAACAATATGCTGAAACAATTTGGTGTGCAGCTGGATGAAGCCTCTTTGCCTAAATCGAAAAACGTTGCTGCTGTAGCTGTGCAGGCGACATTACCCCCTATGGCCAGCCCTGGCCAGGCGATAGATGTCACTATTATGTCGTTGGGTGATGCCAAAAGTCTGCATGGGGGCAGTCTGATGTTAACTCCTTTGCGGGGTGTGGACGGCAAGGTCTATGCACTGGCCCAGGGCAACTTAGTGGTTGGTGGTATTAAAGCCGAAGGCTTAAATGGTTCGTCCGTCACAGTCAACGTGCCTACAGCCGGCATTATTCCGGGCGGCGCTATTATTGAGCGCAGTATAGAAAACCTGCAGCAGGACGGTGATTTAGTGCTGAACCTGAAAAAACCAAATTACAAAACAGCACGCAATGTGGTGACAGCTATTAACGAGATGTTTGGCCCTAAAGTGGCGCGGGCAGAAAACTGGTCAAAATTAGTGATCAGTGCCCCACGTGATGCCGACAACCGCACTACTTTTATGGCGATGTTGCAGGACTTGCGGGTTGAAGAAGGAGCGCAGCGGCCTCGGGTGGTATTTAACAGCAGAACAGGCACTGTAGTGATCAGCGACGAGGTCAGAGTCAAACGTGCTGCTGTCAGTCATGGCAATTTAACCATTACCATCAGTGAACAGGAAGGCGCCAGCCAGCCTCTGCCTTTCAGTCAGGGCGAAACTGTACCTTTGCAAAACAGCAGTGTGGATGTGACTCAGCAAAACGCCAATATGATGATCTGGCCTGAAGGCACCTCACTGGACACCATAGTACAGGCGGTCAACAGTCTGGGGGCAACCCCCACTGAGCTGATGTCTATTTTGCTGGCTCTGGATAAAGCCGGGGCTCTGGATGCGGATGTGGTGGTGATTTAATGAAATTAGATGCAATGAGCCAAAAACTGGCGTTTGACCCTCAGTTTAGCCAGCAGATCAGTAAAAACCAGTCGGAGAGCGAGTCTTTGCAGCAGGTAGCAGAACAGTTTGAGACCTTATTTTTGCAAATGGTGCTGAAAAACATGCGCTCTGCCAGCGACGCTTTGTCGGGTGGGGAGGGCATGTTCAGCAGCGATCAACAACTGATGTTCCGTGATATGTACGACAGTCAGATGGCGCAGTCCATGGCCAATACCAGCAAAACAGGTCTGGCTGAACAAATAGTGCAGCAATTTTCCGCTGTGACAGAAAATTCTGAAAATAAATTTAAGCCAGAACAGAAAACTGTCGCTGAGTCTTTGTATCAGGATTATGGTGCAGCGGCTTTAACCCAGCCGCTTCAGGTGCCAGTTCGTCAGAGTGAGCCGACTGAATGAGTATGTTATCGAACGGAGTCTCAGGACTTAACGCCGCCAACGCCGGACTGACAGTGGTCAGTCATAACGTGTCAAACGCTGCTATCAAAGGCTACAGTCGTCAGACTGTGGTGTTACAAACCAATGATGGTGCACTGAACGGCGTCAAGGTCACGAAGTTTGAGCGGGTGGTGGATAACTTTCTCAACGCCGATATCTGGCGTACTCAGTCTGACTTAAATTATTACGAAAGTTATCAGGATTATCTGGGTTATCTGGAAGAGGTGTTAGGCACAGACTCATTAAATCTGAATGATGCTGTGGCTGAACTCAACGCTGCTTTTAACGCTGCTTTGTCTTCCCCTGAGTCTCCGGCCTACCGGCAGCAGGTGATTTCATCGGCCAATGCCATGGTGCAGGACTTACAACAGTTGGATGGTGCTTTAACAGGCCAGGTACGCAAACTGGAGTTTGAACTGGAAGCCGTGACCGAAAACGTCAACTCAGTGCTGCAGGAACTGGCTGATTTAAACCAGAAAATCAGTAAAGAAGTAGCGCTGGGCCATGATGCCTCTACCTTGTTGGATGTGCGTGAGCAAGCCGTCAATCGTTTGTCTGCCTATATGCAGGTCGATGTGATGCAGGAAGACAATGGCGCTATCACTATTTCGGCATTAAATGGTGCGCCTCTGGTGATGTCCGGCAAAGCAGCCGTGTTGTCTGTGGCAGGGACAAAGGTCACTGCCACTTTTAGCACCCAAGAGTTTTCAATTTCAGGGTCGGCCGGGGGTAGTTTAGGTGGCTTGTTGCGGGTTAAATCTGAAGTACTGGACCCGGCCCGCACTGAATTAAATAGCTTAGTGACCAATATTGCCGATCAGGTGAATGGGGCTTTGGCTGAAGGTTTTGATTTAAACGGCAATCCGGGTGAAGCCTTATTTACTTACAATGCAGCAGATCCGCTGGGTTCCATTCTGGTCAATACAGCTATGACCCAGGACAAGCTGGCGTTTCGTGGCCGGGTGTCTGATGGCATGGGAGGTTGGTTACCTGCAGGCGGCAAAGGTGACAACAGTAACCTGGTGAATGTGATTGATTCGATGAAAGGGGTCGCCAGCGGCTACGACACTTTGATTGGTAAACTGGCTATTCAGAGTAAACAGGTGCAGGCCAGCGTCAAAACCTCCCAGGTGCTGAATGACAAAGCTATAGCGTCCCGTGAAAGTATCAGTGGTGTGAACCGCGACGAAGAGGCGGCGAACCTGTTGTATTACAAACAGTTGTATGATGCCAACGCTAAGGTGATCAGCACGGCCGGGCAAATGTTTGACACCCTGATGATGATGTTCTGAGGAGAATCCAATGCGTATAAGCAGTAGCCAGTACCATGAAACGGCCATCAGAAATATCCAGACCAGCAGTGCCAAATACAGCCAGTTGTCTGTGCAAATGGCCACCAACGAGCGTATCACTAAACCTTCGGATGATCCTTTAGGTAGTGTTCTGGTGTTAAGGCTGGACTCTGAGCTGACCTCGCTGGAGCAATACGGCAAAAATATGGAGCTGGTGACTTACACCTTAAGTCAGCAGGAAACCCAGTTAAGCAGTATCAACAATTTGCTGTTGTCGGTGCAGACTTTAGTTACAGCTGCCGCTGATGCTTCTTATGGTGAAGACGAACTGAAAGCTATGGCCAATGAGCTGGCTGTATTAATGCCAGGTATTGCCGACTTGCTCAACGCTCAGGATGGCAATGGCAATTATCTTTTTGCCGGCAGTCAAATCGACCAGCAACCTTTTGTTAAAGACGCAACAGGCCAATACATTTATCAGGGCGACTCCCTGGTGCGTAAAGTTGCAGTCTCATCCAATACGCTGGTCGACGCCAATATAGTAGGCAGCGATCTGGTACCCGGGGCCACTTTCCTGAATGATCTGCAGGATTATGTCGCTTTGTTACAGGCGCCTCCTGCAGCTGGTGTTGGCACACAATCGCGCGACATGCTGAATAAACTCAGCACTATGCTGGGTGATACCAGCTCTGCTATGACCAAAATAGGTGGTATTGTCAGTTCACTCGAGTCGCTGGAATTTACCAATACCGATATCGCCTTGTTCACCGAAAACCTGCGCGATGACTTAACAGCTGTGCATTATCCCTCAGCCTATATTGAGATGAACAATGCGCTGGCCTCGTATGAGTCCACTTTAAAAGTCTACAGTTCAGTGTCACAGCTGAGCCTGTTCAGTCAGCTTTGAGTCTGGGATTTTAGTGATGTTGATCGATAGCCTGAAACAACTGACCAGCAGCTCTGCAACGCTAAACCAGGCGGGCAAAGCGGCTAAAACTCAGGCTGTCGAAACTGAGTCTGCAAAGTCTGCGGCCAGCAGGGCTGGCACCTTACAACAGCAACTGGACACTTTAAGCCGTTGGAGTATCAGTGCCGATGTGTCGCGCCAGTTAGCAAAAAACCAGCAGGCTGAGCAGCAAATCCGTCAGTTGTATCAGCAACTGGAACAATTAAAAAAACAGCTGGAGTTGCCGCAATCTGCCGGGCAGAAACAACAAATCAGTCAGCAGTTGCAGCAACTGGAAAACCAGTTAAAGCAAAAAAATACCGCCCTGACGCCGGCTTTGCAGTTAAGCAGTCAGCCCGCAGGCCAGAGTCAGTGGCAGCTGAACAGTAAAATTGATTTATTAAGCCCACGCAAACAACCTGAGCTGTTGAACATTGCTTTGGCTGATGGGCAGAAAATTCAGCTCAATTTCCCGGCTGGTCAGTCGGCCGATGCGGCTCTTGCGATGATGCAGCAGGAGTTTGCTAAACATCAGATTGAAGTAAAACAACAAGGGCCTGTGCTGTTGTTCAGTGCAGCAGCAGCGCAGAGTCATGTGTTAAGTCAGCCCTGGCAAATGCAGGGTGAAGGGATACGGGTTGCAGCCGGTAATCCGGTGCTGGTGCGCTTACAAAAACCTGAAGGTCAGTTAACTATACTGGCGCAGCAGGCCCAGCAGATGGAAAACCAGCAGGCTTATCAGGCCGAACTGGCACAAGTGCAGCAAAAGTTGCAGCAGATGTTAAGGCTGGTGCAGGCTGAGCGTCAGGTGCTGGTGGCTAAACTCAATGCACTGCAGATGGCGGGCGGTCAACAAAGTGAACAACAGGTTTCGGCTGTCAGTCAGGAGCTGAAAGTACAAATGCAGCAAGGTGCTGCTTCCTCTTTATCGGCCATTATGGCGCAAGGTAATGTCACCCGCAGTTTAGTGGAATTCTCATTATCTGATTGATGTCTTTCCTGTAGTTTGGCGCTGCACTGGTAACGGTTCAGCGCTTTTTTTATTTATTTTTGCGGTCTGGCTGGAAGCCTGACCGCAAAAATAAATGAAAAAAAAATTTTAGTTCCTGCTTTGAGGTGTCGCTTTATAGTTTTGAGCAACATGCATAGGAGCAAACTCACATGGCTTTATCAATTCAATCAAACTCAGCTGCAACCACAATCCGTAACCAGTTAAACCGTACTAACGATGGTTTGTCTGTAGCTTTAGAACGTTTAGGTACTGGCTACCGTATCAACTCAGCAAAAGATGATGCTGCTGGTTTACAAATTGCCAGCCGTCTGAGCGCTCAGTTAGTAGGTCAGGAAACTGCGATTAACAACGCCAACAACGCCAACTCTATGCTGCAAACAGCGGAAGGCGCTTTTGATGAGATGACGAACATCGTCTTCCGTATGAAAGAACTGGCGACTCAAGGTGCCAACGGTACTAACTCTGCCACTGAATACACTGCATTAGGTGGTGAATATACAGCTCTGGCTGCAGAGTTAACTAACATTCTGGGCAACACTTCTTTCGGTTCAGGCACTAACCTGTTAGGTGCTGGTGGTAAGTTCTCTGCTGCTGTGACTTTCCAGATTGGTGCTTCAGCTGCTGAAACTCTGGCTGTAGACATCACTGCAGAACTGACAGCTTTAACTACAGCTATCGGTGCACCAGGCGCTTTAACTGACCAGGCTACTTCGACTGCTGCTATCACTACTTTAGATGGTTTGCTGACCAACGTGGGTGCTGCCCGTTCTAAACTGGGTGCCAGCATGAACCGTCTGGATCACACTATCAACAACTTATCGAACATGACTGAAAACACTGGTGCTGCCCGTGACCAGCTGATGGATGCAGACTTCGCTAAAGAAACTTCTAACATGACAAAACAGCAACTGTTACTGAACTCAGGTATTTCTGTACTGAGCACTGCAAACTCTACCACTCAGATGGTGAGCCAGCTGTTACGTTAATCGAGCCCGGGGCTATGGATGGCTCCAACCGCGCCCCACTAAGTTCCGACTTAGTGGGGTTTTTATTCAAGAGTTTTACAGGAAGACGACATGGCATTTTCCAGCATAGATCCGGCTTATCTGGCGCAGCAATACACTCAGATTGAACGCTCAAGTAAAGATGAAGTGCTCAAAGCACAACAAAGCCGTTTTACCACTTTATTGTCGTCTTATCAGAAACTGGAAACCTCGTTGGGATCAATGCGTGATCTGCTGGAAAGTTTCACCAAAGACAAAGAATTACTCAGCAATACAGCCAGCACCAGTGCGGATACTGTATTGGCTGTGACGGCAGGCGGTGACGCTGTAGCCGGAAATTACGAAATTTTTGTGCAACAACTGGCACAAAATCACCAGATGTCGCTGGCATTTAACAGCACAGACACTTTGCCAACTGATGGGCAATTTGAGCTGACAGTGGCAGGTAAATCTTTTGCCGTGAATTTATCGACTCTGCCCTCAGGCGCAGGCCTGACAGATTTAGCTTCAGCTATTAACAATGCAGCAGACAACAGTGGTGTGCAGGCGACAGTGATGCGCAGCGGCACTCAGTCGTATCTGGTGTTAACCAGCAAAGAGTCGGGTGCAGCCAATGCCATCAGTATGAATTTCGTCGCAGGTGCAGACACATCGGGAGCAGACATTGGAGCCGCTGTCACAGCAGCAACAGAATTAAAAGCCGCTCAGGATGCCATAGTCAAAGTGGGTGCGCAGAATCCTATCACTGTGACCTCGGCCAGCAATAAGCTGGACGATGTGATTGCAGGTGTGACTATCGACTTAAAAAAAGCGCAGGCCGGCACCGATCAGCCGGTACAAATTTCAGTGCAGCAGGATCCCAAAGCGGTGGAAGATAAGCTGAAAAAATTTGTCGACAGTTACAATGCGCTGGTGAAACAAATTAACTCAGACCCTTCGCTGAAATCAGACACTATGGCCCGTAGTATCAGCAGCCAGATGCGCCAGTCTTTCCAGAAACTGTATCAGGGTGCCACCTTAAGCAGTGTTGGCATTGAGTTCGACCGCAACGGGGTCTTGTCGGTTGACTCTGACAAAATGGCCAAAGCTCTGGCCGATAACCCGGCCAAAGTTGAACAAATGCTGGTTGCGGATAACAGTCTGTTCAGTGGCTTACAGGATTCACTTGAGCCTTATACAAAACGCTATGGCTTAATGAAAGACAAACAAAAAACCTTACAAGCCAGTCTGGATATGGTGACGGAAAAACAAAAACGGCACGATTATTCCATGGATCTGGTCTACAAACGCTATCTGTCGCAGTTCACCCAAATGCAGGTGACCATAGCACAGCTGGAAAGCTCGATGTCACAGTTTGGTTAACAGAGGTTCAGTGATGTTAGATTTTGCTCAGGGTTATCAGGCCTACCAACATACCAGTGTTAATGTAAAAGCTTCAGGTGCAGATATTCATAGTCTGGTGCTGATGTTGTTTGAAGGTTTTCTTGATGAACTGGCCCGGGTTGAAGGCCATATTCAGGCTAAACGTTTTGATAAAAAAGCCGCTGGTGTCGAGAAGTTATTAAAGATCCTCGGTGGTCTGGACGCTTCACTGGATCAGGAAAAAGGCGGTGAAGTAGCGCTGAATATGCATAACCTGTATCAGCACTGTGGTCATAGTATTTTGCGCGCCAGTATGAAAAACAATATTGCTGAACTTGAGCATGTGCGGGAAGTGATGACGAACCTGCAGGAAGGCTGGCAGGGTTTGCTGAATAAGGCTTAACAACATTAGGGTCAGAGTAAAATTACATCCCGGAGTTAATTTTACGCTGACCCCAATTATTTAAAGAGGAACTATTTTTTTATCCGATTCCGCTCAGCGGAAGTTTTACTTCCTCCCCCTCTGTGTTTCTTTATGTAATTCCTTATAAATCATATAGATATATTGTGGCGTGTTTTTTGCTGAATCAGTGGGTGATTCAGTAATGTGGTGAGCCTGATGTCTGTTTATGTCGCGAAGTCCAATCCTGCTCTGATGCAGATCCAACAGCTGTTGTTACAGATGCAGCAGGCTATGGTGGCGGGAAACTGGATACTGGTACAAAACCTTGATCGCCAAATCAGTGCCCAGGTCCAGCAGATCAAACAAGGCGCTGAACATCAGGAACTTCATGTCGAATTGCAGCTGATTAAACAGCGCTATCAGGCCTTGCTGCAGTTAGCAAAACGACAACAGAAAATGTTAGAGCAAAAGATGCAGCGGTTTCAGGACACCAAAACTGCTGTGGTGGCTTACCAACTTACTACACAAGCCAGTATGGAGCAGAACAGCTGATGACAATGCCGGTATTGACCTTACTCACTCCTGCCGCAGCGCCCCAACAACAGATCACAGGGCGAAGCGCGCTGACGGATTATTCTGACGGCCAGCAGCAATCATATTCTGACGATGTCGCCGCCTTGCTTGCCGTGATGGAAACTGCACTGGTTCAGCTGGATAGCGAAATGCAGCAATTAGCTGTTGAAACCACAGCTCAGCCCGACCCGCAGCAGCTGGTGCACAGCATGTTGCCTCAGCCTTTATTGTTTGATCCGCTGGTCACAGCTGATACCACCCCGTCCGCCACGGGCATACAGATTTTTGCTGAAACTCAGCTGACAGCAGCCGAAGAACTGGCTGCAGCACAGCCTGTTCTGGCGGCAGAATTAATCCAACAAAGCAGCCAGGCTGACCTGGTAGTGCAGCAATCAGCACAAGCTGCAGCTGCCACTTTGACTACAACAATCCAGACTTCAGGCTGGACCGGCATCACCACAACGCCACGACCTGAAGCAACAGCTTTTGCTGTGACAGCACTGCAGAGCACAGAGCTGGACAGTGCAGAGGTGAAGTTTGAGCAACAGGCGTTGGCTATGGTGCACAAGAGTGCTGAACCAAGCCCGCAGACCAGCAGTGTCAGCCGGCCTGTGCAACCGGAGCTGCTGAGCAGCCTGCTGGCCAGTCAGAACAAAATTACAGCTGTGCAGCAGCTGACGGCAGAGATCACCACTGCTGTCACCGCAGTTACTCAAGTGCAAAGCGCTACCAGCCAGACTTTACCTGTCTGGCAAGCCGATCCATTACCTGCACAAAGTCAGCACTGGGGACAACGCCTGGTACAGATGCTGGCCGACAAAATTGATTTGCAACTGGGCCTTAACGTCAACAAAGCCATGATCCGGCTCGACCCGCCTTCTTTAGGCAGCATTGAGTTGTCCGTACAACTGGACGGTGATCGTCTGACGGTGCAGCTGCACAGTAGCAATAGCCAACTAAGGGATGCTATGGGGCAGGGACTGGAGCAGTTAAGAGCCAGTTTGCAGCAAAAATTAGGGGCAGATGTTCAGATTGAGCTGCGGATGGGATCAGACAGTTCCTCACAACAGCAACAGCAGAAATTTGCGCAACAGCATACACAGCAGCCTGAAACAAATTTCTACGCCGAGCCTGAAATGACCACAGCTGAAGCTGGTCAGGTCAACAGGCTGAATTTAGTTAATCAACTGGTATAACAGGGATAAAAAAGGAAAAAGAACCCATGAATAAGATGGTGGTGTTACTTGGAGTTTTATTGGTTGGAGCTATCGGCGCCGCAGGTTTTTATTGGTTTCAGGCTGACCAGGCCAAAACACAAGTGCAGGAAGTCAGCGTAAAGCCGCTGTTTTTTCCGATGGAAAAGTTTGTGATGAGTGTTAACAGCGATCCGAATTCGCGTTATCTGGTGCTGGAGCTGACGCTGGTCACTCATAAACCAGACACTGTTGCGGCGTTAAAAGAAGCCACTCCTTTATTACGTAACGCCATGGTGGAGCATTTTGCCAAAAGTAGTCATCTGGAAGTGAAACTGGCGATGCAACAAATAGAAGAAGTGCAGAAGTTGTTGCTTGGCCGTTTTAACCAGACGCTGGCCGACAACAAATTTGAAGATCAGCTGGATAACGTGCTGATCACTAACATTTTTATTCAGTAGGTAATCAGCATGCTGGCAGAAAGTCTCTGGTCAGATACTGAAACACAAGGCTCATCGGCTCTGGCTGTCAGCAATGAAAATAAGTTGCTGAGCCACTACAGCTTTCTGGTGAAAAGAGCGGCAGGACATTTGCGCTCTTTATTGGGGCCAGTGGTGGATTCAGATGATTTACAGCAAATAGGTTTGTTGGGTTTGTTATCGGCGTTGCGGCGTTATGGCAAAGCACCGGACGAGTTTTTTGAAGCTTATGCCTTCAAGCGGGTCCGGGGCGCCATGCTGGACGAGTTTCGCCGTGCTGACTGGCGGCCGAGGCAATTGCGTCAGCAAGCCCATCAGTTCCGTGATGCCAGCCGGGAACTGACCAAAACTTTAGGCCGGATGCCCAGTCATGAAGAGTTAGGCAAACACCTGAAAATTGACTCGGCTGCGCTGTCGGAGCTGATGTACCTGACTCAGGCCGAGTCGATGGAAAGCCTGGACCAGTTATTGGATCAGCAGCAACACGAACAACTGGGTGAAACCAGCTTGTCGGCACTGGAGCTGAAGCTGTCGCTGAAAAAAGCTATGGCATCGCTGCCGGAGCGGTGCAGGTTGTTACTGCATCTGTATTACAGCCATGAGCTGAATATGAAGGAAATTGCACTGGTACTGGAACTGACAGAGTCCAGAGTCTGCCAGCTGCATAAACACGCTATTGATTTACTGAATAAAAAACTGGCTCAGTGGTAAAAGGACGGAATAAAAACAATGCAAAGACTAATAGGTTTTCTGGTTGTGTTGGCTGCCGTGGTTGGTGGCTTTGTAATGGCGGGCGGTAATGTCGCCATGCTGTGGCAACCTGCTGAGTTTGTTATTATTTTAGGTGCTGGTGTTGGCGCTCTGATCATAGGCAACAGCAGCTATGTGTTAAAAGAAATGCTGGGCCAGCTAAAAGCGCAGTTTGTGAAACAGCAGGATCAGAGCCAGCTGTATAAAGAAGTGCTGATGCTGATGTATCAGTTGTTAGAGACGATTCGCAGCAAAGGTTTCCGCGAACTGGAAGACCATGTCGAAAACCCTCAGACCAGTTCTATTTTTATCTCTTACCCTGCAGTGCTGGAAAACGAAGAGTTGCTGGTGTTTGTCTGCGACAACGTGCGTTTACTCAGCATGGGCAAAATTAACGCTTATGATCTGGATGCTTTGCTGGAGCAGGAAATTCAGACCATAGAACAACAAAAGCTGAAACCTTCTTCTGCCTTACATGGCATAGCTGAAGCCATGCCGGGTTTTGGTATTCTGGCCGCTGTCGGCGGCATCATTATCACCATGCAGCATTTAGATGGGCCTTTGAGTGAAATTGGTTACCACGTTGCGGCCGCTCTGGTCGGTACTTTTATCGGTATTTTTGCCTGTTATTGCCTGTTCGAACCTTTAAGTTCGGCCATGGAAGCTTATGTCAAAAAACAAACTGCGGTGTTTGAATGTGTGCGGGCTGTGCTGGTGGCTCATGCCAAAGGCCATGTGGCTGTGGTGGCGACAGATTCAGGCAGAAAGCTGATCACCGAAGATTTGAAGCCTTCTTTCACCGAAATGGAAGACTGGCTGAATAACAAGGCGGCCTGATGAACGATACAGCTCCAGTCGTAATCCGGCGGGTCAACCGCGCCAAAGCCAGTCGCAAAAGCAATGGTGCCTGGAAAGTCGCCTTTGCCGACTTTACGCTGGCCATGATGGCATTTTTTATGGTGTTGTGGATTTTAGAAGTCTCGACCGTAAAAGAGCGGACTAAAGTGGCTTCTTATATGCGTACCCAGTCGATTCTGGGCGGCAACAGCCATCCTTTTGATGCGATGAACAGCCCTTATCCGGTCGATTTAGGCGGCACTCCTTCACCTGTGGAAATGGCGGTCTCTGTGCATGAACCCCAGCAGACTTTTGTCGCTGGTATGTCGGCGCATTTGCAAATTCCTGAAGGCAAAAGGGAACCTTCAGCTGGGGTAGGGGAAAAACTCAATTCTTTGATCAGTGGCCAATACGATTCACCACCGGATTTAAGTTTATTAGCTCAGGCTTTTCAGAATTTTGCAGAGGTCAATCAGGCGGAAGCCAATCTGGTGATTGAAGCTATGCCTGCCGGTTTGCGTGTCATTATCCGCGACAGTGAAAACCGTCAGATGTTTCAGCGGGGTCAGGTGGAAATGACGCCTTATTTTGAAGACTTGTTATTAAAACTGGCGCCGGTATTTTCCCGCATTCACAACAGACTGCTGATCTCAGGTCATACAGACGGTACAGCCTTTAACAGCAGCCAATACAGCAACTGGGAGTTATCGGGTGACAGAGCCCTGCAGGCCCGTCAGGTGCTGGCCGCTGGTGGTATGCCGGTGCAAAGGGTGGCGCAGGTCAGTGCTTTTGCTGAAACCATGTTGCTCAACAGAGCAGAGCCAGGGGCCAGTGAAAACCGTCGTATCGAGATTTTGATCCTGACCAGCAAAGCCGAGCAGCAGTTAAAAGACATGTTCTCCAGCGACAATAAAAACAATGAGCTGAATAAAGCGGCCGGTGCGGCTCGTCAGAATCAGCCGGTCTTACGCACAGATTATCAGGATTGATATGCCGTACTTACGCCAACAACCAGGCCGCAACTATTACCGCTGGTATTTTTATGATCCACAGCAGTCACTGCAAACTCAAACCAAAGGCATAGCGGTGAAATTAAAACGGCTGGGCTGGTTTGGTGGCGAAATTGGCAGTGCAGTCGTCAAAGACATGAGTATGGGTGGAGCCGGCCTATTGGCCCCGCTGAAAGACCAGGTGCCGGATCAGTTTTGGGTGTTGTACTACAAAACAACCAAAGTCAAAGCCAGAGTCTGTTACAGCAAATCCATTAACTACAAGCTGGAGTTATTAGGCCTGGAGTGGCAGGGCAATGACAGTTCAGTACGCCTCAAGTTATTACGCAAACTCAGGCGGCGGGCTTTTGTGTTGAAACAGGATAACTTTCGGTTGGTTGATGTGAACCAGCAGCAGAATTTAGGGTAGCGGATGATTCTTACAGATACAGAGCAAAAGTTGTTAAGCAAAGATAGGGCAGCCGCCGCTGTTCCTTATGCTTTAACCAGGCAACAACGTGGCTTTGAAGCCGCCAGCCAGAGATGTAAAAGCCGTCTGGCCGATTTGAGTAAAGCCCTGCAGGCTGAGTTAGGCCGGATGCTGACTGATGTGGTTTTTGATCTGGATGTCAATTTATGCAGTGGTGTGGGGCTGGAAAACTGGCTGGCAGAACCAGGTATTTTGTTACTGGATGCGGCCTTACCACTGGATAAAGACCGGCTTTGTTATATGTCGATTGACCATCAGGCCGTACACAATATGGCCGACTTATGTCTGGGTGGTCAACTGACAGACAAAACCCAGATCCAGGAAAAAGTCGAATTCAGCAGCTCTGAAAACCGCATTTGTTGCCGTTTATTGCAAAAGCAGGTGCAGGCTCTGATGCAATTGCTGTTTAACCAGCATTTACCTCTGACCGCACATTTGTATAAACAAAAACTGCAGCTGGATGCGTTTAGCTATTTGCCGCTGAAAGTCCGGCTGATCCTGGAAAACGATGCGGTCAGCTGGTTTTTATGGCTACCGATAGAGATGCTGTTGCAGGACAACGATGAGTTTTTCAGCATAGCTGAACCTGAACACTCGCCTCTGCAATTGGACTGGCAACAGCTGCCGGTACGCTGCACTGTCGAGATGGCCCGTAAGCAAGTCACAGTCAAGCAGCTGCAAGGCTGGTTACAGGGAGAAATATTGGC
>CBIMJC010000007.1:0-31148 GCA_966244125.1 uncultured Rheinheimera sp. | reverse complement strand
ACTAAAAGGAATAGGGGGTCAGGCCTTGGATCTTGAATCCGGCTTCAAAATCCAAGGCCTGACCCCCGTTTGGTGTTTTGTACTTGTGGGTCAGAGCCGAGGGCTCTGACCCGAACTTTGACAAACTGCCGCAGTAAAGACCACGTCGGTAGAACTGTTCAGGGCAGTTTCGGCACTGTCCTGGATCACGCCGATAATAAAGCCAGTGGCGACGACCTGCATCGCGACTTCATTTGGAATACCAAACAAACTACAAGCCAATGGAATGAGCAGCAAAGAACCACCAGCCACACCAGACGCACCGCAGGCGGATACAGTCGCGATAATGCTCAGTAAAATAGCACTGGCAAAATCAACCTCTATGCCCAGCGTATGCACAGTTGCCAGCGTCAGTACAGTAATAGTAATAGCAGCACCGGCCATATTGATGGTGGCACCCAACGGAATGGACACGCCGTAAATTTCTTCGTTGAGCTTCAGCTTTTCGCAAAGCTGTAAATTGACCGGAATATTGGCGGCAGAACTGCGGGTAAAAAAGGCCGTCACACCACTTTCACGCAAACAAGTAAAGACCAGCGGATAAGGGTTAGAGCCCGTTTTAGCAAACACCAACAGCGGGTTGACGATAAAAGCAATAATAGCCATAGCGCCCAGCAACACAGCTATTAACTGACCATAACTGGCCAAAGCGGCAAAACCTGTAGTAGCTATGGTATCGGCGACTAAGCCTAAAATACCAAAAGGTGCCAGCCGGATAATAAAACGTACTAAAGACGACACACCATGCGACAAATCAAAAAACACCAGCTTGGTGCTTTTACTGGCATGTTGTAAGGCCAGACCTAAACCTACGGCCCAGGCTAACACGCCAATATAGTTGCCGGTAATCAGCGCATTAATAGGGTTATCCACCACTTGCAGCAACAAAGCTTTTAACACTTCACTGATACCTTCAGGTGCAGCAATGGTTTCGGGTACAGCCGTCAGCACCAGCGTGGTTGGAAAGATAAAACTCAATAACACAGCTACTACTGCAGCTAAAAAAGTACCAAACAAATACAAGACTAAAACTGGCTTAATACTGCTGCTGTCAGAGGCTTGTTTATTGGCAATAGCAGAAGCCACCAACACAAACACCAATAAAGGCGCTATGGCTTTTAAGGCTTTGACAAACAAGGTACCCAACAAGGATAAGTTTTTTGCCAGATCCGGCGAAACCAGAGCCACCAGCACACCTAATAAAATACCAATAATAATTTGTGGCACTAAACCAAGCTGCAGAAGTTTTTGCCATGGGCGGGATACAGTGGATGTCATACGGACTCTCTGTTATTGCTGTGGTGCGCGCCACAGTTATAGGAATTAGTGGCCGATTTTGCCCTGAATATGCCCTTGGGGCAAGTCGGAGTTGTCTGAAGGTGCAGCCGGAGACCACAAGACATAAACTTTGATTTTTCTGGCTTGAATGTTAATTTGTAGAAAAATAATTGTTGGATAAACACCTTATGCCAGTCGCCAAACTTATGTTGCTTCTGTCTGTGATGCTGTTATCAGGCTGCGCAACCCAAACACAGCCACCAGCAGCTGAGCTGCCGACTACTTCTAGCAGTTTTTTTCAAAAACCAACAGATCTGCCAGAACCACAACAGCTGTTTGCTTTGAGTCCAGCACAACAACAACATTTTTTGACTTATTTCCAAAGTCCGGCTCAGGCTCAGTATCCGCCAGAAGAACGCTTGTACAACTATTTACAGAATAAGCTGATGTATTTTACTTATGAAGGCGGCAACAACACTGCGCAGGTGGCGTTGGAGCAACTGAAAGGAAACTGCATGACATTGGCGCTGGTGACTTCCGCTTTGGCGCAACTGGCCGATATAGAAACAGGCTATAAAGTGATCTATCAACAGCCGCTGATGGACTACAAAGACAATATCTTTATCAGTTCAAATCATATCCGCACCTATTTATACAAAAAAGCAGAAAACGAAGCCAAAAAAGGTGAACTGCTGCTGCAACGGGCTGCATTGGTGATCGACTATTTCCCGGATAACAATGATGTGGCAGGAAAACAGATCAGCGCCGCCCGTTTTCACGCCATGCTTTACAACAACCTCGCTGCCGACGCTTTATTGCAGGGGGACAGCGACAGGGCATTTTTCCTCAGCCAAAAAGCCTTACAACAAGATGCTGGTTTTACACCCTCAGCCAATATGATAGCCCTGCTATACCACAGGAAAAATGCATTTTCAGAAGCGAATCAATGGTTTGAATATGGTATGAAACAGCAGGACAATCAGGTCACTTTGCTGACCAATTATCGTGTGTTGGCAGAAAAAATGGATAATCAGCAACTATTGGAACAGATCAATCAGCGCCTGCTGAATAATGATGATGACGACCCTTACGCCTGGTTAGCTCTGGCTTTAGACGCTGAACGTCATCAGCAGTTTAGTCATGCCAAACTCTACTATGAAAAACTGCTGGAAAAAGCACCTTACCTGCACAATGCCAATCTGGCCTTATTAACTTTGTACTTGCAAGAGCAAAACTTCAGTGCAGCACAAAAGGTGGTGGAACAAGCCATAGAATATGCGTATGAACCAGAGCGCCGTAAATTTTACGACACTAAACTTGCAGCCTTAAAGCAACACAGAAAAAATCTGCACAAAGCAGAATAAACAGAGCCGGCTTTAGCAGGCCTGCTCCATTCTGTTACGGCCGTTTTGTTTTGCTTTATACAAAGCCTCATCAGCACAGGCCCAAAGCTGCATAAAGTCTTTTTGTCTGTCGGATAAAGCCAACCCCAGGCTGATAGTGACCGAATAACCAGCCTCAAGATGCGGCCAATCTAAGGCGGCCACCGCATCACATAATCTTTGGGCTATGGCCGCGGCGTTATTCAGCGTTGTGGCAGGCAGCAGAATTAAAAACTCTTCGCCACCCACCCGACCAAGCTTATCCACAGGTCTCAGTTCTTGCCTTAAACAATACGCGATTTTTTGTAGTACCTGATCACCAGCAGCATGGCCAAACTGATCGTTAATAGGTTTAAAGAAATCGACATCAACAGCCACTGCCGCAAAGGGTTGCTGATGCTGCTGCCATTGCTGCCAGAGTTGCTGAGCTAACGCCAGCGTATGACGCCGGTTTGGCAAGTGAGTTAATTCATCTGTTAACGCCATATCTTTTAACCTGGCAGATAAAGTCCGCTGCCGGATAAACAACAGCGACATGGCCAGGATCAGCAGCAGAGCACAGCATAACGCCAGATACTGCCAAAACCTTAGTTGTTCCCCGTCTGCCAAAGCTTGCTTCTGCGCAGCATTTTTGACCTCCAGCTCTGTGTTTTCACGCTGAATGTGTTCAGTCTGTAGCTGGACTTTCAAACGGGCAGTACGCTGGTCGAGCAGTTGTTGCTGAATTTCAGCCTCTTTTTGTTGCTGCTTTTGCTGCATAAGAAAAGCATCCTGCCATTGCGCCGTCTCGGCCAGCAACAATGCATATTCTTTGTACAAAGAGGCTTCAAAACGCAGATCCGGGTTTTTATTGAAGTAGGCCAGCGCAGACTCAAAATCCTGCCGGGCCTGAGGATACAGCTTTAAACTGCGATAAGTGATGGCGCGGCTGAGCTGGCTCAGTGCCAGCATTTGCAACGCTGAACTGGATTGGTAATGAGCTATAGCTTCGTTTAGCAGTACTAAAGCTTTTTCGCCTTGACCTGACTTGGTCAGGACACGGGCAACTGCACGTTTATCGTAAGCGATTTCATCCAGGTCGCCGCGTTTTTGATCGATAGCCAACGCCTGATGCAGATAAGTGAGTGACAGTTCAAATTGTTCAGCACTTTCATAGGTTCCGCCTAAATTAAACAAGGCCGTGGCCTGCCCCTGCAAATTGCCACTCTGTTGCCAGTGTTCCAGCGATTTTTTATACAAAGTGATGGCCTGTTCGTAATCCCCAACTGCAGCATCGGAGTACAAATTAGCTAAGGCATTGGCCACATAATTTTGTCGCCCTTTGCTGCCATGGCTCAGTTCCAGTTGATAGGCTTTTTGTAAATCGGTCAGCGCATCGGCATAAGCCGCATTCAGCGCATATTGCTCACCACGAAGCACCAGCGCTTTGGCCAACAATTCTTTATCCTGGCTGGCCTCCTGAAAAGATAAAACCCGCTGATAATCCAGCATGGCTTCCGCAGTTTTATCCAGTTGTTCTTTGGCATAAGCTTCACACAACAAAAACCGCAATTGCCACAACAGATCCTGTTGCTGGCTTTTGTAGCTCTGCGCCAGCTCTAAACCGCGTTGCGGCTGCTGAGCTGCAATCACCCAACAATAACTTTGTTGCACCTGCAACAATTGCTCTGGTTCAGACACCGTTTTTAGCAACAGCTGAAATTCAGGCTCGGCTTCAGCAAACTGGTCCACAGCTAAATCTTCCAGCTCAAGTAAACGGGACGTCAGAGTTTCAGTTGCCTGAACTGAATACTGCATCAGCAGCAGAAGAACTACACCAAAGCAAAATCTCAAGCCTATGACCTCACAAGTCATTTTTATTCTGTTGACTATAGCATGCCGTAATATGCTGCTGATTTGTACAGACTTTGCCGGAAAAATACAGCTCAGCAGATCCGGGACAGAACTTATTCATTATGAGTACTGATCACCTGCCGCAATACCCATTGCCGGTCTGGTGCATCAGCCGGAGCTTGTGGGATCAATACCTCGCTGACTTCGAGCTGATACAGCTGACCAGGCTGATGCTCAAACCCCACTATCTCACCATAAAACAGCTGCCAGTCTTCCTCTGGCTGAAACCGGATCTGCAGACATTGTGCGGGACCAACGGCCATACATTCACGTTTTTCTGCGGCGACCCATAAGGTCAGACCAGCCACAGCTGCCTGCTCAGTCTCAGGCGGATGCACGGCAGCAGGTTCGGTTTGTTGACTGGAAAATGGAGGTGTTGGCTCAGCTGGCTCCGAGCAAGAAATTAAGGCCAACAATCCTATGGCTGTCAGCAGTTTATTAAACATAAGCACTGTCCCTGATTTACTCTTTGCTTCAGTTTAGGCCAGAAAAATGGACAGAAACTGAACAGCACGTGTTATGCCTTTTTAGAACCGAGCTCCAGTTCAGGTAACGCAGGTAACAATTGATTTTGCCAATAGTCGGCTGGCGCCGGGCGGCCAAATAAATAACCCTGCATCAGCTGGCAACCCAGACTTTGCAGGAAACGGCGCTGAATATCGTTTTCAACCCCTTCGGCTACTATCTGCAGATTTAAGGCTTTGGCCAATTGAATAGTGGTATGCAAAATACGCACTGTGCGGCTGTCTTGTGGGATACAACTGACAAAACGTCTGTCTATTTTGATGGTGTCGGCCGGGCAATCCACCAGTTGGCTCAACGACGAATGGCCTGTGCCAAAATCATCAATAGAAATACTGAACCCATACTGGCTTAAGGCTTTTAGCCTTTTATGCAACAAAGGTTGCTGCACAGCGATGTTGGTTTCGGTGATTTCCAGCTGAAGGTAGCGGGTCAGCCAGGGATGATCGGCGCTTAAACTCATCAGCTCGGCAAAAAAGCTGTCATCCAGCAGTTCAGGTCCACCCAGGTTAATAGCTATAGGGTATAACAGGCCCTGCCTTTGCCATCGCTGCAAAATACTGACACTTTGCTGCAAGACTAAACGTGAGAACATGGTCATTAAACCATGACGCTCAGCCATCATCACAAAACTGTCGGGAGCTATAGCCTGCCCATCGATAAACCAGCGGCTTAAGGCTTCGAAACTCTGAATTTTCCCCTGAGGGTCGACCTTAGGTTGCAACCAGAGCTCCAGCTGTTTTTGCCGCATCGCATCACGGAACGCATTCAGCAACTGATAATCCTGTTCCAGCTGCTGCGCTTGTTGCTGATCGTAAAAACCAACAGCCTGATTCGGATCAGACAATTCCAGCGCCAGCTCACATTGTTCAATCAACTGTTGGGCATTGCTCTGATCACGCAACTCCGTAAAGCTGACACCAAACTGATAACTCATGCGGGCTGTGTAAGGCCCCACAGTCAGCTCCACAGGCAACTGAGAGGCTATGGCCTGGGCCAGTTGTTTTGGGTCCAGTACATTTAAATCGCCCTTGAGCCAGATCGCAAACTTAACACCCCGCACCCGCGCCAATATGGCGTCTGACGGCAAGGCGGCCTTTGCCACTTTAGAGAAATGTTGCAACAGTTGGCTGCCAAACTCGTAGCCATATTGCTGATTCAGGGTTTTGACATGCCGCAGCCGGATGATAGCCACCAACGCAAACTCATGTGCTGCCAGTTGTTCTTGTTTGTAGTTGGCCAGTTCGGTAAAGCCAGCCACATTAGGCAAGCAGGTTAAACTGTCGTAATGCAGCCAGCTGTCCTGTGCTTTCTGACTTTGTTTCAGCTGTTGCTGCAACTGTCGCAAAGCACTGATTTCCTGCAAACTGACCACATGGTGCCCGGAGCGGGTCAGCATCACATGCTTGAGCACCAGACTGACTTCAGGTTTGCTTTTTAAATTGCACTCCACCTTGCCTTTCAGCCAATGCCCCTGCAGCTGACCATCCTGCACAAAACTCAACAAAGACAATAAGTTGGCTTGCTGTGCAGTGTCCAGCCCCAAGATCTGGGAAGCCAGACTGTTGGATTTAATAATGTCACCGGATGCCGTCACCAGGACTGTGGCCGACCCATTGTGCTCAAAGAGTTCTTCATAATAATCATGGCTTTGCACCAGATTTTGGTTCAGCTCGCTGAGCTGACCTGCGCTACGTTTTAAGGTGCTGAAAATACGGGCTGCCGCCAACGGCAAACATAAGTTAAAAAACAAAAACAGCAGACCATGCAGATAGGTATGAGTACCAGGTAAAGTGAGGGATAAACCAAACAGATTATCCGGCGCCTGATTTCGCAGCAGATAGACAAAGGGAATAAAATTTAACGCCATAAAAACTAAAGCAGTTCTGAAGCCAAAAAACATCAGACTGAGCATAGGTAAGGTATAGACAAAAATAATACCCAGCTTGCCCATCTCAAAATCATCATTAAACAGCAGGATACAAAGGCCAGCCATCAGCACTATGCCTAATAAGGCGGCGGCACTTTTTTTGGTGTGTTGTCCGGCGAGGACTAAAGCGAAAACTAAAGCGGAATAAAAAAGCGAGGTGAGAACAATAACCTGATAAGCGCCCAGCTGCCAGGCTTGCCATGAGCTGTGCAACACTATGACAGACACCAGGCACAAACCAGACAACATGATGATACGCAGCACACTTTGCTGCCAAAACGCAGTGTCAGCTTTGTCTAAGTCCTGAGTTCTGAGCCGTAAATAACGACTTAACCAACCCACATGCAGCTCCTGTTGCTCGTTATCAGACCAGCATAAAACTCTGATAATTCAACCCTGTAATGGGTTACATAAGGGAAAGAATGTAATACATTAGCAATGTTAACTACAAGTTATTTTTATTCACTTAGGGGACAAAGTCGCCAGCAGGTTCGTTTTCGCCGTTGAATGGAGGGATGGTCAGATGCCATCCCCGTCCAGATGAATACCACATTCGCGGCCAAAGCCGTTAAAACGGGTGTCTTCTTCGGTCATGCCCAGCTCAAGTTTGCGGGTCGAATGTACATCACCTACCGAAACATACCCCTGCTCCCACAATGGGTGGTAAGGCAAGTCATGTTCTTTCAGGTAATAAAACACATCTTTATTGGTCCATTCGATAATAGGCTGCACTTTGACTGTGCCACGACTGATTTCAATAATGTTTTTATCAGCGCGGGTGCTGGATTGACTGCGTCTTAACCCACTAAACCAGGTGCCGACATTCAGCTCTTTTAACGCGCGCTGCAAAGGCTCCACTTTGTTCATATGGTTATACTGCTTAATCCCGGCTTCATTTTCCCATAACCTGCCAAAACGAGCCTCTTGCCAGGCCGGACTTAAATGAGCCCGGTAGACTTTCAGATTCAGCTGCAACCTTTCTTTCAACTGATCAATAAACTGATAAGTTTCTGGAAACAGATAACCTGTGTCTGTGAGCACCACCGGAATATCGGGCTGCTCAGTGGTCACCAGATGCAGCATCACGGCTGACTGAATGCCAAAACTGGAACTTAAAATCTGCTGATCCGGTAAGTTGTCCAGCGCCCAACGCACCCGCTCAGCCGCACTGTAGGATTCCAGCAGTTGATTGGCTTGCGCCACTAACTGCTGTTGTTGTCCGGCATCCAGCTGTAACAGTTTTTTATACTGACTCACGCCCAGTACCTCACTTTGCTTTGCTCAGGCATGAAAGTCGGTTTTTGAGACTTTCACTTCGGCCACCACACCAGCACGGATCACAAAATCACCAAAACATTCACCGTTGTTGCGCTCAAGCACCCAACGCCCGATCAGCTGATCCAGCGCCTGCAGAATTTCAGCTTCGGCCACGTTATCTAAATACAGCTTAGGAATACGGGTGCCCTGGGTATTACCGCCTAAATACAGGTTGTATTTACCAGGACCACGGCCAACTAAACCGGCTTCAGCCAACATGGCGCGGCCACAACCGTTTGGACAACCGACCACCCGCAAAATAATGTGATCGTCAGGCACACCATGTTTGCTCAATAAGGCTTCGACATGAGTGACTAAAGTAGGCAGATAACGTTCGGCTTCAGCCATCGCCAGCGGGCAGGTTGGCAAAGACACACAGGCCATAGAGTTTTTCCGCTGCTCTGTCACGCTGTCATTGATCAGACCATGCAAACGGGCTAAAGCTTCAATACGGGCTTTATCTTCCTCAGCCACACCGGCAATAATCAGGTTCTGGTTGGCGGTCATGCGGAAATCGCCTTTATGAATACGGGCAATTTCGGCGACACCGGTTTTTAAGGTTTTGCCCGGATAATCCAGAATTCGGCCGTTTTCGATAAAGACGGTTAAATGATGTTTGCCATCTATTCCTTCAACCCACCCGAATCGGTCGCCACGGCCGGTGAATTCATAAGGACGGCTTGGCTGGAATTTCACACCAACCCGTTTTTCCACTTCGGCTTTAAAGGTCTCAACGCCAATGCGGTCTATGGTGTATTTGGTTTTGGCGTTTTTACGATTAACCCTGTCGCCATAATCACGTTGCACAGTCACCACATGTTCAGCCACAGCCAATACATGCTCCAGGCCAATAAAACCAAAATCTTCGGCTTTACGGGGGTAAGTGCCTTTATCGCCATGGGTCATGGCCAGGCCACCCCCTACTAACACGTTAAAACCCACCAACTGGCCCTGCTCAGCAATAGCGACAAAGTTTAAGTCGTTAGCGTGCACGTCGACATCGTTTTGTGGTGGGATCACCACTGTGGTTTTAAACTTACGCGGTAAATAGGTTTCGCCCAGCACAGGCTCCACTTCTGTGGTCTCGACCTTTTCTTCATCCAGCCAGATTTCGGCGTAAGCTCTGGTTTTTGGCAATAAATGCTCAGAAATTTTCGCTGCCCATTCATAAGCCTGTTGATGCAACACCGACTCCACCGGGTTGGAGGTACACAACACGTTACGGTTGACGTCACCCGCTGTCGCGATGGAATCGATACCGATGCTGTTCAGCATCTGGTGCATGCCTTTAATTTTGGGCTTTAACACACCATGGAACTGAAAGGTCTGGCGGGTGGTTAAGCGAATACTGCCATAGATGGTGTTATCCGCTGCAAACTCGTCAATCGCCAGCCATTGTTCCGGTTTGATAATGCCACCCGGCATCCGGGCCCGCAGCATAACATTATGCAAAGGCTCCAGTTTTTGCTGAGCACGTTCAGGACGAATATCGCGGTCGTCCTGTTGGTACATACCGTGGAAACGGATCAACATAAAGTTGTCGCCGGTAAAACCGCCGGTAATTTCGTCTTTTAAATCTTTGGTGATAGTGCCACGTAATAAGTGACTGTCTTTTTTCAGCCGTTCGTTATCAGACAGCTGACCTTGCACCTGTAAATCCGGGTTAATTGGCTGAGTCATTAATAAACATCCTTCTGATAACGTTTGGCCTGACGTAAATCGTCAAAATACTGTTCGGCTTGTTCTGCAGTAAAACCTGCTTGTTGTTGGGCTATATCAAGCAAAGCCTGATGCACATCTTTGGCCATTTTATTGCCATCACCACAGATATAGAGATAAGCGCCCTGCTGCAACCAGGTCCAGATTTCTTCAGCTTTTAAGCGTAATTTGTCCTGCACATAAACCTTTTGCGCCTGATCGCGGCTAAAGGCGACATCCAGTTTACTCAGCACACCGCGCTTTAAATAATCCTGCAGTTCGACCTGATACAGGAAATCCTGCGTAAAGTGTGGGTTACCAAAAAACAACCAGTTCTGGCCTGTAGCTCCGGCCTGATCCCGTTCCTGTAAGAAAGCACGGAACGGCGCTATCCCTGTGCCAGGACCTATCATAATAACCGGCGTTTCATGATCCGGCAGACGGAAATTGTCGTTATGTTCAACAAAAACCTTGACCTGCGCACCTTCTTCCAGCCGCTCAGCTAAAAAGCCTGAAGCACCACCTAAATGGCTGCTGCCAAAAGCCTCGTAACGCACAACTCCGACAGTTAAATGCACTTCGTCCCCCACTTCAGCCTGAGAGGAAGCTATAGAATACAAACGGGGTTGTTGTTTACGTAGCGCATCCACCAGTTGCTGAGCCGTTAAAGGCGCTGGGTTTTGTAAAATCACATCCAAAGTCTGGCGGTTATCCAGATACAGACGTAAAGCCGCTTTGTCTTTTACCAGCTCCAGTAACTCACTATTGGCTGTGGCCTGAGCATATTTTTCGACAAAGCTTGGGTAAGATTGGGTCAGCTCTAAGTGCTCAGTTAAAGCTGTTTGTAAACTGTAGCTTTGGCCTGCCAGCTGCACTTCAGTGGTGCCATCCAGACCAGTAGCGGCCAGAATAGCCTCTACGGCTTTGTTGTCATTGAGGAAATACACGCCAAGTGCATCACCAGGCTGATAGGTAATTCCAGAATCGGCCAAAGAGATTTCAATATGACGCACGTCTTTGGTTGAATCACGGCCAGTGATTTTCTGATTGACCGATAACTCTGCACTGTATGGCGTTTCTTTGTTATAAGCGCTGTCATGCCCAGCAGTCGCTATTGCACCGGGCCAGGCTATAACCTGGGCAGAACCGGTAACTTGTTTTAACTCTGGTGCAAAAGCCTGAACTGCAGTTTCAGTCCAACTGGCCGCCAGGGCTGCATAGTCCACATCCAGATCGGCACGGGCGTGTAAACGTTTGCCACCTAAAGCCGCCAGTTGTTCGTCAAAGTCGATCGCGGTTTTACAGAAAAATTCATAGCTGGTATCCCCTAACCCCAGCACCGCATACTTCAGGCCATCCAGTTTTGGCGCTTTTTTGCTGAATAAAAACTTATGGAAAGCCACAGCACTTTCTGGCGGTTCACCTTCGCCATAAGTCGAAGTGACAATCAGCAGGTATTTCTCTTTTGCTAACTGGGTGGTTTTATAGCTGCCGATATCGGCCAGCTTGACCGCTATACCTTGTTGTTCAGCTGCAGCTTTGACTTTAGTGGCTACAGCTTTGGCATTGCCGGTTTGTGAGCCATACAAAATAGTCAGTACTGAACCTTCACTGCTTTGCTGTACAGGCGCAGCAGCCTGACCGGACAACTGAGCCGCAGCCGCCAGATAACCACTGACCCAGGCCTGCTGTATAGGATTCAGTTGACTAACCAGCGACTGTAAATCCTTGATTTGTTGAGCGGACAAAGGACTGGCCTGAGCAGCTAAGGAGGCAAATAGCATAAAAACACCACAAATAAGCTAAGTTGCTGCCATTTTAGCCGTCTAAACGGATAAACCTAAATAACCCTTCTCTCTGCTTTATGCTTTTTAGTTATTAAAATAATTTTTTGGTTTATAACAATAGCCACATGATGCCTTGCTCTGAAAGGACGGGGTTGTTAGCATGGGTTGAGTCGGTTCAAGGAGTTGTATAGTGGCCGTTAAGCTGCTTTATGTATGGATAGTTCTGTTGCTGCTTTTACCTGGGATGGCACAAAGCCAGCAACAGGCGGGAGTATCAACTGCGGCTGAACGCCAGCAATTGCAACAACAACTGGAGCAAAGTACTACTTTGGAACAACGGCTGGATCTGCTGGTCCGGCTGACCGAAGTTTTTGTCACACAAGACCCGGCGTTAAGTCTGAAATACGCCCGGCAATGGCTGGACAGCTCAGCAGACAGAACAGGTAACCAGTATCACAGAGTGCTGCTGCAACAAACCACAGCCTATATGCTGCAGGGGAATTACCAGCAAGCCTACCAGACCAGTCTTGAAATTGAACGGCTCGCCCGCAGTCAGAACGATACCAAACAGTTATTTAATGCACTAAGGCGCCAGGCCGACAACCTGAACCGTTTAGGTCAGGCTGACAAAGCGCTGCCCAAAGCGTTGGAAGCCATGCAAATTGCAGTCGATGCTAATAATGCGGTGCCACTGCAAATCATCCGTTATGACCTGGCTCATATTTACATGAATTTGTATGCCTACCCCCAGGCGATTCAGATTGCCAGTGATGGCTTAAATCTGGCGATGACAGGGGATGATACCAACCGTCAGGCTAATTTTTTGCATATCCTGGCCGAAGCCAGCCGGCTTTATCAGCAGTATCAGAGTGCTGAAGATTTTGCCCGCAAAGCGCTGGAGTTGCGTCTGGCCCGGCAGGAAAAAGCCCTGATCGCCCAATACCACTTAAGTTTAGGCCGCACTTTATTGTCCCGGCACAACTATCAGGAAAGTGAACAGCAGTTGCAGTTCGCTTTGTTAGCCGCACAACAAGTACACAACCGCATAGAACAAGCCGATGCTCTGCAAAGTCTGGCCTGGCTGGATTTGCATTTTGACCGGACTGAACAGGCCAATGCCAGGTATCAACAGATAGTACAGTTGCTGCAAGGGCATGAATATCTTAGCAATTTCCAACGTTTCAGCTTACGCCACTTACGTGCTTTACAGGAGTTTTCGCAACAGGCACAAGCAGCGGCTTTGTATAAAAAGCTGGCTTTGCAGCCCGCCGATTTTACCGAACCCCAACAGCTGCTGGATTTTTGGCTGGTCAGAGCGGAGGTCGCCCGATTTAAGCAAGAAGACAGGCAAGCCTATGAGGCGCTGGAGCAGGTGCGTTTGTTGCAGCAATCACTGTTTGACGACAAAACCCATAAACAAGCTCTGGTGATTTCCAGTGAACAGCATAAAAATTTGCTGGAACTTGAGTTACAACGAGCCGCTCAGCAAAGCCAATTGGCGTTACTGACCCATCAGCACCAAAAAAATATGCTGTTGCTGTTGTCCGTGGGGGCCTGCTTAGCTTTGGCATTGTTGTTGTCTTTGTTTTATCACAAATCGCGGCGCGACAGGCTGTTGTTGCAGAAACAACAGGAAATGGCGCAACAAAAAATTGCGGTTAAAAATGAATTTATCGCCACCTTAGGCCATGAAATACGCACTCCGCTGCAAGGTATTGATGCTGTGCTGGCACAGTTGTTACCTCAAATCAAACAAGCCGAGGGTCAACAAAAAATTCAGCTGGCCCGCCGCTCTGTCTGGTCGCTGGATAATATTATCAACAATATTCTGACCACCAGCCGGCTGGATTATGGCGTGTACCAGCCCCGGGCACAGCAAGTGGTGCTGACCGAACTGCTGGCTCGTTTGCACGATTTACTGGAGCCTCTGGCCAGCAACAAAGGGCTGAAACTAAGCAGTTCTGTCGCCTCTAATGTGCCTGATCTGCTGTTGCTGGATGAAAATATTCTGACCCAGTTACTGACCAATCTGATCTCCAATGCAGTGAAATACACTCAGCAGGGTGAAATTGAAGTCAGGGTGGAGTTGCTGAACCAACAAGACCAGGCTCTGACCTTGTACTTCAAAGTACGGGACACAGGTATAGGCTTAACAGCGCTGCAAATCAGTCAGTTATTACGGGGCGAGCGCTTAAATCAGCAACGCTCCTTACAGGCTGGTCCTGGCCTTGGCATGCTGGTTTGCCAAAAACTGCTGCATCAGTTGGGGTCGGCTCTGGAGATCCAGTCGGTGCCGGGGCTTGGCACTGAAGTCAGTTTTCAGCTGAAATGTCAGGCTTCAGCTTTATTGCCACCAGTCCAATCCGACGCCTCAGCACAAGCAACAGCTTTAGTGGTAGAAGATGATGAGTTATGCCGGATGAGTCTGGAACAGGTGTTAAGCCAATCTGGTTTTATCGTCACCTCAGTCAGCAGTTTGCAGCAGGTGACGCAGCTGCCGCCACAGCTCTGGGCCTGGGTCTTTTTAGATGGCCAGCTAGAGGATGCGGACGCTCAACAAACCATCAGGCAACTGCAGCTGCAACAGCAGGTGGATGAACAGTCCCGTTTTATTTTAGTCACTGGTGTTGCACAAAAAGAATGGGCTGCGGAGATCAGTGCTGTACTGCTGAAACCCTGGCGACGCGAACAGGTGCAGGCCCTGATCGCGCAGCTGGCGCAATTACCGCCTTTAAATCCTTTGTATCAGGCAGAGTATCTGCAGCAGACTCTGCAAGCGCTCAAAGCAGAACAACGTCAAAACCTATGCGTTCATGTTAAAGAGCAGCTGAATGGACTGCAGCTGGAGTTAAGCCAGGCCACGCCTGATCCCAAAGTGTTCCACCGGATGATTGGCAGTATGGGGCAATTAGGGCTGTTGCGATTAAGCCAGTTGTGTCGTCTGACAGAACAGCAGTTAGTGCAACAAGGAAAGCTGGAATCCTCGTTATGCAGTCAGTTACAACTTTGTTTGCAACAAAGCAGAGAGGTCATTGAACTGCTGTTTGAACGCTGCACTCAAAAACTGCGGACAGCAATACCAGAAAGGCCCGGCTGATTCAGTGATGATTCATCGCCCTTCTTGCAGCATGGTTTTTTTACCTTATCGAGGTTGTTATGAAGTATATCTGTGCCGGTGTTATGCTGCTGGCAAGTGGCCTGAGTTATGCCAGTGGTCAATGCGCTTTAACCTTGCAGGACGATTTAAAAGTCAGTCCTTCTGTCGTCAGCATTCAACGAGGCGAACAGGAACTCTGGCGTATTGATACCAAAGGGCAATTGTGGCTGGCCCAGCAAAAAACTAACAGCAATGCACAGACCCAACAACAGCTCAAAGCCTATCAACAAGGCATTCGTACTCAGGTTACAGCGTCCGCCGCCTTGATGGATGACAGCTTGCAGCTGGCGCGTTCAGTACTGGATAAAAATGTGCAGTCCGTTACAGGTCTGAGTCTGGCTGAAAACCCTGAATTACAGCAGCCTGTAGAGCAACTGGAGCAGCAACTGAATCAACTGGTACAACGCCAGGGCGATACTATTTATGTCTATGGCAGTCAGTTGCGTTCAGCGGATAAAAACCTGGCCAAAGAAGCTGAGCAAAAAATTCAGCAGGCAGTAGCCCGGATCAGTGGCCAGATGATGCTGACTTTAGGGCAAAATGCTCTGCAAAGCCCCGGCACAGCCACAGAAAAAATGCAAAGTTTCCGGACTAAAATGCAGAACTTCGGCAGTCAGTTAAAAGCCGATATGCAAAAAAACAGTAAAAATTTACAACAACGTGGCCAGCAGATTTGCCAGCAACTGAAAACCCTGGACCAGCTGGAACAGCAAATTCAACAACAGATCCCGGCTATGTCACCTTATGATCTGATAGATGGTCAGAGTGAAGGCTATAAAACTTTGTTATAACAAGGAAAAATTGATGATCCAACGTATACAACCGGGTAAAAGATACAGTGAAGCAGTCATCGCCAATGGCCTGGTATTTTTATCTGGTATGGTGCCCGAAAATACGGGTGAGGACGCTACTGCACAAACAGCCAATGTGCTGGCGCAAATTGATGCGCTGCTGGCTGAAGTTGGCATCCACAAAAACCGTATTGTCGATGCCACTATTTATCTGGCCGATATGGCCGATTACAACGCTATGAATACCGCCTGGGATTTATGGGTAGCAGAAAGTCAGGCGCCCGCCCGCGCCACAGTGGAAGCGCGTTTAGCAAATCCAGAGTGGAAAGTTGAAATTAAAGTGACAGCCGCACTCTAATTCCGGCTGGTCTCTGCTTTAGTTTGAGATTCTTTTGCCAGTTGCTGCAGTTTTTCGCTTTGGCCAAAAACTTCAGCAAACTGCACAACCGTCATCTTTGCTTTATCCGTCACAGGTGCTTTAGCATCCACTGACTGGTCTTCATCACACTCAATAGGATACAGAATTTTTCCTATAGTCCACTCCGCTTTGACAATAGCCCCCATCATAGCGGTATGGCCACGTTTATCGCGTAAACAGGCATCAGCCCCCTGTTTAAGCAGCAATTCAACTGCCTGCTGCTGTCCCGCATAAGTCGCCACCATCAGGGCTGTATAACTTTGCTTGTTGCGTTGATCAACAGGAAAACCCTGCTGTAAAAACTCACTGAGCACCACCAGATCCCCGGTGCGGGCAGCGGCAAAAAAATAGGACGTGAGCTGTTCCACTGGGTCAGAGACTTGTTCTTCAGAGCTCAGCATAGTGCTTAACAACATAAAACTCAGTAGCAGTAGTCGCATCAGACAAACTCCTTAGAAATAGGCTTATGTATTCCCCAAAGTAATTAAAGTACGAAGGGTTAATGCCTGCGAAACTCACCCTGGGTGCAGGACAGAGCATACGAGTTTCGCAGGGCTTTAAACTAAGGTCAGTTGGAGTAATCAAACCACCCGACCCGCACCAGAGATGGATTTACAGAGACAAAGCTATTTGCTGCACTTGTTTTAAATCGCCATTAACGGCTTTGGTTAAACGAGTGCCGTAGTCGCTGTCGGCTTTGTAAAAATGCGCCAGCATTTTGTGTTTAGTCACAGCATCTTTGACCTGACCTAAATCACCGGACAAGTTGCGGATCAGATTGGCTTGTTGCTGCTTATCAAAGCTACGGTACAAAGCACCAGCCTGACTGAAGTTGTCCTGCTTGCTGATAGCCTTTTGCAACACTGTGCCATCCAGCCGGGTTTCCACTGCCCGGGCTGCTGTCATCACAGTTTTCGGCTCGATACGGCTTGGTTCGTAATTGACATTGGATTTACTGTTGCCGCCATTCATAGCGCCGTCCTGATTGTGGTTATCCACCATCACTCTGGCTCTGTTTACAGGCAGCTGGCTGTGATTAACCCCTAAACGATACAGCTGGGTATCGGCATAAGAGAAAATACGGCCTTGCAGCAAACGGTCTTCTGACGGCTCTATGCCTGGGATCAGGTTGGCTGGTGCAAAAGCCGATTGTTCGGTTTCTTCAAAGAAGTTATCCGGCATCCGGTTGAGCGTCAGAGTACCCACTTTACGTTCTTTCACACCAGGCCAGGTTTTAGTCGCATCCAGTGGGTTAAAGTCGAAGTCATCAAGTTGATCCGGTGTGATCAGCTGCAGATACAAATCCCATTTTGGATTATTACCCGCATTGATGTTCTGGTACAAATCGCGCGTAAGATGGTTAAAATCAATGCCCTGAGTTTGAGTGACTTGCTCAGCATCCAGCGATTTCACGCCCTGCTGACTCTTCCAGTTAAATTTGACGTAATGCACCTGACCTTTGTCATTAATAAACTTATAGGCATGCACACCAAAACCATCCATTTCACGGTAGCTGGCCGGCGTACCTAAGTCTGAGTAGACAAAAGTCAGCATCTGGGTTGAACCCGGTTCATGTGACATAAAGTCAAAGACACGATTCGGGTCTTGCATATTGTCGATTGGGGATGGTTTTAATGAATGCACCATATCCGGAAATTTAATCGCATCACGGATAAAAAATACCGGCAGGTTGTTGCCCACTAAGTCCCAGTTGCCCTGATCGGTGTAAAACTTCACAGCAAAACCACGGGGGTCACGCAAGGTCTCAGGGCTGTGATTGCCATGAATAACAGTGGAGAAACGCACAAAAACCGGCGTCTTTTTACCCTGGTCGGCAAAAGGTGCTGCCAGGGTTAAATCGGATAAATCCTCTGTCGCAACAAATTCGCCATAAGCACCTGTACCACGGGCATGCACCACACGCTCTGGAATACGCTCACGGGCAAAACGTTGTAACTTCTGGATCAGGTGCACGTCCTGCAGTAACACACTGCCGTTTGCACCTGCTGTGGTGGAATTCTGGTTATCCCCGACCGGAGCACCATTGTCTCTGGTTAAAGTGTTTGCTTGTACAGCTAAAGACAAACCTAAAGCTACAACTAAGGCTGATTTATTAAACATTATTATGACCCTCTCTGGAGTTCGCTCTATCCTGCCAATACAGAGTAGAGGCTCAGGGTCAATTTAAAAAACAAAATAAAACAATTATATTAATCTAAAAAATAAATCAGGGGCTAAGTGACACACTTAGCCCCTGATCAAAGTTAAATAACAAAACCTCTGACTGGACTTAAATTTTACAGGCGCCACCTGCACAATCATCCGAGTCATCGTCCTGCAGTGCAGCCTGTTCTGCCGCTAACTGGTCTGCAGCTAACTGCTGTTGCGCGGTTTTTTTCTCCGCACCATCAAAATCCAGATGGTCTAAATCAAAATCAAATTCGCTCATATCTCTCTCCTGTCTGGCATAGCTCTGTAACTGGGGTTGAACAGCCCTGGTTTCAACCCGGTACAGTCCTTGTTTTACAATACAACCTGACCTGCTTTAACCACCATAGCAGGTTGCTCCAGCGCTTTCACCTGCTGCAGCGGATCTGCAAGCAACGCCACTAAATCTGCAAAAGCCCCCACTTCCAACACACCAACATTCTGTTGGCCTTGTTCATTTTTCCAGTTCAATAAAGTGCCGGCATTCAGCGTGGCCGCCTGAATCGCCTGCAAAGGTGTCATGCCCCACTGCACCATATAAGCAAACTGACGGCCGTTTAAACCGTGAGTGTAAACACCGGCATCAGTGCCATACGCCATCTTCACACCCGCTTTGACGGCTTTTTGGAAGTTTTGCCGTTGCAACAAACCCACCTTTTTCTCTTTGGCCAGAGACTCGGGCAAAATACCGGCTTTTTCACCTTCACTTAAAATAAAGTCACTGACGTACACATCCATCACTAAATAAGTACCGTGTTTTTTCGCCAGTTTGATGGCTTCATCGTCAATAAAGCTGCCGTGTTCAATCGAATCGACGCCGGCTGCAATAGCACGTTTAATGCCCTGCAAACCATGAGCATGGGCTGCCACTATCCGGCCTCTGTCGTGCGCTTCATCTATCAGGGCTTTCATTTCTTCAAGGTTATACTGGCTGGCATTGACGTCTGTATTTTTGGATAACACCCCCCCAGTGGCTGCAAACTTAATCACATCAGCGCCGTATTTGATGTTTTCCCGCACTTTAGCCCGAACTTCGTCCGGTCCATTGGCGACACCAGCGCTACGTGAATTGTAGATATGAGGCAGTAAATTGTTGTCGCAGTGCCCGCCTGTGATACAAATGGTATTGGCAGCCACCCGCATCCGGGGCCCCTGAATTTCGCCATCCTCAATCGCATCCCGTAAAGACACATCAGCGTAACCTGCAGCCCCTAAATTCCGTACTGTGGTAAAACCAGCTTTTAAAGTGGCTTTGGCCGCACTGACCCCAAAGATGGCTTCACGGGTTGGAGTTTCCACTAACCCCCTGTAGCCGTGTTTTTGTGGATCTGAAGTTAAATGCACGTGCATATCAATCAGGCCTGGCACCACATAATGTTTGGATAAATCAATCAACTGTACGTTTTTGGGTGCGTCTTCTGCATCCACAATAGCGCTGATGCGGCCTTCTTCGACCAGAATAGCTTTATTGGTCTGATAATTTCCGGTACGCACATCCAGTAAATGCCCCACCTGGATCACCTGCTCTACCTGAGCTAAAACCACAGAGCTGAATAACGCGGCCAACAGCACAGATACCTGACTTAACTTCATAAGGGTCCTTATTTTTAATTTCCTGACTCGTCTTTCGCCGATAGTTCAGCCACCCGACGTTCCAGTTCGTCTAATTTGGCGCGGGTTTTCGCCAACACCTGAGTTTGCACATCAAACTCTTCACGGGAAACAAAATCCAGCTGGCTGAGTTTTTGCTGCAACACCTGCTTTACTTTGCTCTCCACATCATCGGCCATCTCGCGCACTTTAGGTGGGATCACAGCACCAATTTGTTTGGCAATTTCTTCAATCTTTTTTGGATCTATCATGGTCTGGCTCCTGTAACATCAGTTTATTCTACGAGCCTTCAGGCTCAGTGTGGATCCATTCTGCCGCATATTTAGCAGACTTGCTCGTTTTGTCAGAACATCAGAGCAAGTCTGGCGCAGAAAAATAGGCTAAACTAGCCAGCTTCTGTAAAAGGTGTCTGATGAAACTTAACTCTCAACAAAACGAAGCTGTGCATTACATCAGCGGGCCTTGCCTGGTTCTGGCCGGTGCTGGCAGTGGTAAAACCCGGGTGATCACCAATAAAATTGCCTATTTAATTCAGCAATGTGGTGTACCCGCCAAACATATAGCGGCCGTGACCTTTACCAATAAAGCCGCCCGTGAAATGAAAGAGCGGATTAAACATCAGCTGGAACGGCCTTTGCTCCGGGGATTAACTGTCTCCACCTTTCATACCTTAGGCCTGGAGATCCTGAAAAAGGAATACCGCGCTATTGGTTATAAGCCTAATTTCACCCTGTTTGACGATCAGGACAGCATGGCGCTGCTCAAAGAGCTGACCGAAAGCGAACTGCAAGGTGATAAAGATTTACTTAAAGCTTTGCAAAGCAAAATCTCGTCGTGGAAAAACGATTTAACTTTGCCGGGCCAGGCTTTGGCCCGGGCGACAGACGCCCAAAGCATCAGTTTTGCCAACTTCTACCAGCAATATGCGCAGCAGTTGCGGGCCTACAATGCGCTGGATTTTGACGATTTAATTATGGTGCCCACCCTGCTGTTTGCGTCCAATGAACAAGTACGGCAAAAGTGGCAACAAAAAATCCAGTATTTGCTGGTGGACGAATATCAGGATACCAATACCAGTCAGTACGAACTGGTGAAATGGCTGGTCGCGGAGCGTCAGCGTTTTACCGTGGTTGGAGACGACGACCAGTCGATTTATTCCTGGCGCGGTGCCAAACCACAAAACCTGGTGCTGTTGGGCAAAGATTTTCCGAATTTAAAAGTGATCAAACTAGAGCAAAATTACCGCTCAGCCGAACGTATTCTGAAGGCAGCCAATATTCTGATCGCCAATAACCCGCATGAATACGACAAACGCCTGTTTAGCGAGCTGGGTTATGGGGTGCCTTTGCGGGTATTACCAACCCGCAATGAAGAAGATGAAGCTGAAAAAGTAGTGGCTGAGATTATTTCGCACCGCTTTATCAACCGTACTCAATACAAAGAATATGCGCTGCTGTATCGCGGCAACCATCAGGCGCGGGTGTTTGAAAAGGCCCTGCTGACCAACAGAATTCCATACAAAGTGTCAGGTGGCACTTCGTTTTTCTCCCGCGCTGAAATTAAAGACATCATGGCCTATTTACGTTTACTGGTGAATCAGGACGATGACAATGCCTTTTTGCGTATTATCAATACACCGAAACGTGAAATAGGCGCGGCTACGCTGGAGCGGATTGGCAGTCTGGCCAATGAAAAACATATCAGCCTATTTGCTGCCTGCTTTGAGCCTGAACTGGCTGAACGTTTGCCGGCCCGGGGTTTACAGGCGGTCCAGCACTTTGCCAACTGGATTAATCAGGTCGCAGACAACGCGCTGCGTGCCGATCCAAAAGAAGCGGTGAAAGATTTGATCCGGCAAAGCCAGTACGAAGCCTGGTTGTTTGAAAGCAGTGCCAGCCCTAAAGCAGCGGAAATGGCCCTGAAAAACATCAATGAGCTGTATCGCTGGATCAGTGAAATGCTCGAAGGCAAAGACGACGAAGAACCCCTGAGTTTAAACGAAGTGGTGACTAAACTAACCTTACGCGACATGATGGAGCGTCAGGAGCAGGAAGATGAAGCCGATCAGGTGCAGTTACTGACCTTACACGCCTCCAAAGGTCTGGAATTCCCTTATGTTTTTATGGTCGGTATGGAAGAAGGTTTATTGCCACACCAAAGCAGCATAGATGAAGACAATGTAGAGGAAGAGCGCCGTCTGGCTTATGTGGGGATCACCAGAGCTCAACGTGAGTTAATTTTTACTTATGCCCGCGAGCGTCGTCAGTATGGCGAAGTGATCAAACCTGAGCCAAGCCGGTTTTTATATGAATTACCAGCTGATGATTTGGAGTGGAGCAAAGCTGCTCCTGTGAAAACAGAACAGCAACGACAGGAAACTGGTCTGGCGCATCTGGACAGATTACGCCAGTTGTTGAAAAAGCCCTGATTGGGATTCACTCACCGGGCTGCTATCAGCAAAATAGCAGCATCCGAGTTCTGTCAGATAAGAGCGGCTTTCAGCAGTTTCAGCCACTGCCGCGATCAGTCGGTATTTGTGGGTTTGCGCCAGACTTAACAACACCTGCAGCAGCTGTTTACGCTGATCGCTGCGTTGTAAACTGCGGCTAAAAGCAATGTCCAATACAACAAAATCAAAAGGATACTGCACCACTAAACCTAAAGCAGCCACTTCAGCAGCAAACTGGTCCAGCACTAACCTGATCCCCAGCCGCTTGAGCTGATGCAAATTTGCCAGCTGAGTTGGGGTTAAACGCAATAAATCTGCTTCATTAAAGCCGATACAAAGCTGATGCAGCGGCAACACAGAATGGCGCAACACGTTACAGAGCTTTTCAAAAAGCACTGTGTTATTCAGATGACCGCTGCTTAAGGTCAGGCTGAAAATGTCTGCGCTGGCGTTTTTCTGACAAATCTGCCGCACCAGTTCCAGTTCAATATCGGGCATTAAACCGGCCTGAGTGGCCTGACGGCTAAGCTCGGCTTTCTGCTCTGCATCTCCCTGCTGCCAATCCAACACCACCTGATAACCCAGCACTTGTGCGTCGCCTTGCAATAAAGGCCGGAAAGCAGGTGCAAACTGTTGTTGATCCACGGCCTGTTGCAAGGCCTGTTCCTGTCCCAGTTCCTGTAGCATTTGCTGGCGCATCGAGTCGTTAAAAATCACAAACCTATTGCGGCCAAAGGACTTGGCCTGATACATAGCCGCATCGGCGTCACGCAGCAATTCGTCAGCGTTTTGATATTCAGGCTGATAACAGGCAATACCTAAACTGGCTCCTGAACAAACCTGCTGACCTTCCAGCACCATAGGCTGACGTAAGGATTCAATCAAACGTTCAGCCACTTCCTCAGCATCCTGATCGTTCTGGATCTGGCCTAATAAAATCACGAATTCGTCGCCGCCTAAACGGGCAACTAAATCATGTTCACGCACTGTTTGCTGTAAACGCTGGCTGACTTCAATTAAGAACAAATCACCAATATGATGGCCAAGTGTGTCATTGATCAGTTTAAAACGATCTAAATCTATAAATAGCAAAGCAAAACGTGGGGTGGCCTCGCGATTCCGATAGGAAAACCGCTGGCGCAACTGCATTAAAAACATCTGACGATTGGCAAGGCCGGTTAACGCATCATGATTGGCTTCGTGAAACAGTTTTTCTTCGGCTTTTTTCCGCTCTTCCACCTGCAAACGCAAAAATAAATTGGTCTGGCGTAATTCGCGGGTGCGCTCAAAAATACGTTTTTCTAACTCTTCGTGTTGCAGTTTTTGTTGTTCGGTCGTCAGCTTACGGGAAATAGCCACAGCTATATGCTGCGAGACAAAACGCAACAGATTCAGCTCCTGTTCGCTGTAACTGTAAGTGTTGTCATAACATTGCAGCGCTATCACCCCAAGCACTTGTTGCCCAACCAATAATGGAGCACCTAACCAGCTGGTTGACATAGCATGGTGGCCAACACTGGATTGAATACGATCCACCACTCCGGTTTTGATTAATTCCAGTAAACGGGCCTGACTGATTAATTTGGCTTCACCAGAACGGATCACATACTCAGTTAAGCCACTTTGCAAAGCCCGTTCTTTGGGCGTTGGTGTGTACTGATCCAGGTAAAACGGAAAATGTAAGCGGTCGCCCGCTTCATTTAACAAAGCAATGTAGCAGTTATCTGCTTTCATCAACCCGGACAGGATTTGGTGTACTTCATGATAAAAACCCATCATGTCCGTGCTTTGGGCTGTCATCTCAGAAATTTTGTATAAAGCGGACTGCAGTTGTTCCGCATTGGTTCGCTCGCGGATTTCTTTTTCCAGCGACTGATTGGTATTGCGTAGTTGTTGAGTACGCTCGCGCACTGTCTGTTCTAACAGCTCACGGCTTTTTACTCTGTCGATAGCTGTGACTGTATGAATAGCAATGTTGCTGATCAAAGCCAAATCATGTTGGTTGTAATGACAGTCCGGGTCATAACTTTGGATCGCCATCACCCCTATGACTTTTTCACCACGACATAAAGGTACACCCAACCAGTACTGGCATGCGGTGCCCTGAGCCGTAATGTCACCACTTTCGACCAAACGCCGATAGCCATCCTGATCACACAATAAAGCTTGTTTCGTGCGGGCCACATAACCCGTCAGGCCTGAGGCAAAAGCATCGGAGGGAGCATCTAATAAAACTTGCTGGTCTTTTTCGTCTGCAAAGTATTCCAACAGAAACTGCTGGTTCTGGTCACAAAGCACCACATAAAAATTATCTGCTTTGAGCTGTTGGTTCAGTAAGCGGTGGATGGCAGGATAAAACTCTCGCATGTCTTTGATGCCAGAAGCTAATTCAGACAATTTGAGTAAAGCGCCCTGAATAATATAAGCCTGCTTATAGCCTGCAGCCAGCTTACGCAGACGGCGTAGCTGACTAACCACAAGCTGATGGGCTTTGTTCAGAGTTGTTATATCCTTCAACTTTTTCTCTTATTCTTATTTGAGGCAAGGCAGCCAAAGCTGGCTGATGTTTAAGCACCTCTATTATGCACAAAGCTTAACCAGATGGAAGGTAAAAAGAGTCGGCTGGTCAGATCTTCTTATAAGCAATTCAGATATAAAGATAACAATTAGATCTATAAAGCATTAGAAACACAAAACGCTGCCGAAGCAGCGTTTTTTAATAACAGAAAATTTACACGCCTTCAGTCATAAACTTAATTGCGGCTTCAATTTCATCATCAGAACAATCACCGCAGGTACCACGTGGCGGCATAGAACGTATGCCTTCAATCGCATGTTTTTTCAATATATCCATACCCTGGGCTATACGGGGTTTCCAGGCCGCATCACCTTTTTTCGGCGCATCTAAAGCTCCAGTGCCGTGACAGGCAAAACATGCGCCCTGATACACTTGTTCGCCAGTGCGTGGGCCTTTAGGGCCAGTATCAGCTGCAGCCTCAGCACCGGCCAGATACACCTGACCTACGGGCTCAAGACGTTTTTTAATTGCTTCGTTGTCTGCTTCCTGTGCAGCAACGTTGGCTATTGCAGCAGTTGTCATCAGCACTAAGGCGAAAGTGAGTTTTTTCATCTGGATAATCCTGTCAATAAGCCATACAAAAGTTAAGGTATTATAACGCCCGGATGCTTCATAGTGGAAGCCCCTGTATTTGTTGGCTTTTAACTTAGCCCATAATCCAGACTCAGTTGGGTAAAATTTGCAGACCAAATGGTCTTATAACTGATCAATCTGATATGCATTTTTTTCAGTTAAAAAAAATTCAAAACAGGACTGTGCAAAGAAAATCTTTGTGGTAGTCTGTTTTCCCACTTTGATTGTCTTACGCTGTCGCCTTTTTTGACAGGAAACCAAAGTGAGATAATTTTCCACAAAATGGAATGATAAGAAAAACAATAAGGGAACCCTTAGCATTACCCTTCTTTTTCTTTTAAATACAACAACTTAACAACCACATACCGGACTCTTTGCTGAGAACATCTGGTCGTAAGCTATTGTCTGTCCACAAAGTTATCCACAGCTTTTTCGTTTAAAAAACTATCAACGCGATTATGCGTTAGCGCTGCTACAGCTGGCTGAACCAGCCCTGTTGTGGCATGCTTAGGCAAAACATTCAGGGATCCTTATCATGGTTGTTATACCGGACAATCCTCTTATTCTGGTCGACGGTTCTTCTTATTTATTTCGTGCTTATCATTCGCCACCTCACCTGACCAATTCTAAAGGTGAAGCCACAGGTGCTATTTATGGTGTGGTGAACATGCTGAAAAGTTTATTACGCCAATACAAACCCAGTCAGATGGTGGTGGTATTTGATGCGAAGGGCCCTACCTTCCGTAATGAAATGTACAGCGACTATAAAGCCCACAGACCACCTATGCCGGATGATTTGCGCAGCCAGATCGCACCTTTGCACCAGATTATTGAGGCTATGGGTTTACCTCTGCTTTGTATCAGTGGTGTGGAAGCCGACGATGTAATTGGCACATTGGCAGTGCAGGCCAGCCAACAAGGCCGTCATGTACTGATCTCCACAGGCGACAAAGACATGGCCCAGTTGGTGGATCAGCATGTCACCTTAATTAACACCATGACAGATACCATTCTGGACCCTGCTGGCGTGGCCGAAAAATTTGGTGTAGGCCCTGAACTCATTATCGATTATTTAGCCTTGATGGGTGATAAAGCCGACAATATTCCGGGCTTGCCGGGCGTAGGTGAAAAAACGGCTTTGGCCTTGTTGCAAGGCATTGGTTCTATCGACAAGCTGTATCAGCAACTGGACCAGATTGCTGCGCTGAATTTCCGTGGCAGCAAAACCATAGCGGCCAAAATGGAAGAATTTAAAGATCAGCTGATGTTGTCTTATCAGCTTGCCACTATCAAAACAGATGTCGAATTATCATTACAACCCGGCAGCTTAGATATCAAAACACCGGATCAGACCAAGCTGGCCGAGCTATATGCCGCCTGTGAATTCAGACGCTGGTTAAGTGAGGTGTTGGCCAACAAAGACACTGCAACAGCAGTAGCAACAGAAGCCACAAAAACCAATGAAGCGCCGGCTGCTGAGCCCCCTGCCAGTGGCATTGATACCTCCAGCTACCCGTGCATTTTAACCGAAGCGGACTTTCTGCAGTTGTTAAAGCGTCTGCCCGAAGCTGAACTGGTAGCTTTTGATACCGAAACCACAAGCCTGGATTATATGCAGGCCGATCTAGTAGGTATTTCGTTGGCCTTAGCCGCCGGAGATGCCTGTTACATTCCACTGGCTCACGATTATGTCGGCGCACCTGAACAGCTGGATCGGGATTGGGTGCTCGCTCAGCTGAAAGACTGGCTGGAAGACGAAAGCAAAGCCAAAGTAGGTCAAAACCTCAAATACGACCAAAGCGTCCTGGCTCGCCATGGCATTACACTACGTGGTATTCGTTTTGATACCATGCTCGAGTCTTATATTGTCAACAGCGTGGCCTCCCGTCATGACATGGATTCCTTAGCACTGAAATACCTGGGCCATAAAACCATAGGCTTTGAAGACATTGCAGGCAAAGGCACTAAACAACTCACTTTTAACCAAATCGCTCTGGAACAAGCTGCGCCTTATGCCGCAGAAGACGCGGATGTGACTTTACGCTTGCACCAGACCTTATGGCCTATGCTGGAACAAGAAGCAGGTTTACGTCAGGTATTCAGTGATATCGAAATGCCACTGGTACCAATCCTGTCAAAAATGGAACGCACAGGAGTCAAAATTGACAGCAATTTGCTGGCGCAACAAAGTCTGGATTTAGCCAAACGTATAGCTGAGATAGAGCAGGACGCTTATCAGATGGCAGGGAAAGAATTTAACCTGTCCTCTCCTAAACAACTGCAGGAAATCCTGTTTGAACAAATGGGTTTACCTGTGCTGAAAAAAACGCCTACAGGTACGCCATCCACGGCAGAGGAAGTACTGGCCGAACTGGCACACGATTATGAGTTTCCAAAACTTATTACGGAGCACAGAGGGTTAAGTAAGCTCAAATCTACCTACACAGACAAACTGCCGTTATCCGTTAATCCGGTAACAGGCCGGGTGCATACCTCTTATCATCAGGCTGTGGCCGCCACGGGCCGCTTAAGCTCCACCGAGCCCAACCTGCAAAATATTCCGATCCGCAGTGAGGAAGGTCGTCGTATTCGCCAGGCTTTTATTGCTGAACCCGGCAAAACCATTTTAGCAATCGACTATTCACAAATTGAACTGCGTATTATGGCGCACTTGTCGCGTGACCCAGCTCTGTTAAATGCCTTTGCTCAGGGTAAAGATATTCACAGAGCCACAGCAGCTGAAGTTTTTGGCGTAACTTTGGATCAAGTCAGCTCAGAGCAACGCCGCCGTGCCAAAGCCGTCAACTTCGGTCTGATTTATGGCATGTCGGCTTTTGGTCTGGCGCGTCAGTTGGGGATCAGTCGTGGAGAAGCTCAGCAATATGTTGATTTGTACTTTGAACGTTTCCCCGGCGTATTGGAGTATATGGAGCGCACCCGCACTCAGGCACATGAACAAGGTTATGTTGAAACCCTGTTTGGCCGTCGTTTGTATCTGCCGGAAATTAATGCCAAAAACATGGCGCGGAAAAAAGGTGCTGAACGTGCCGCCATCAATGCACCTATGCAAGGCACTGCAGCCGACATTATAAAAATGGCCATGATCAAAGTGTCCGCCTGGCAGGAAAAACAACCCACAGGTGTAGTAGCGATGATCATGCAGGTGCACGACGAATTGGTGTTTGAAGTGAAAACCGAAGAGCTGGACAGAGTCAGTACAGAGCTGGTTGCTATTATGCAATCTGCGGCGTCACTGGATGTGCCTCTGTTAGCTGAAGCCGGTTTTGGTCCAAACTGGGATCAAGCCCATTAAAAAAAATGGAAACAGGCTGAACTTAGTCAAAAACAGCCAGTCTTACTAAGTGTGTAAATGCCCATTCCTGGTAGTTTGATTTTTCGCCCCAACTTGTTTGGGGCTTTTTTCTGAGCCACAGGCCAAAACGCTGCATTTTCAGCCTAAAAATGCACAAGTCTCAACCAAACCACCTATACCAACTTGGTAATAAAGCTACATTTTTTCAGTTTCATGAAGATTTCACTAAATATTTGTAGTTTAATTACAGCTCTTCACTTGCATTTTTAATCAACACTTGTAGAATCAAATTCGTAGGGTACAGAGGTAAGATGTTCTATCTTTCAACACTAACGGGCTTAACAGCCTATTTAGTGCACAGAAAGAATGGCTTATTTAGCCGCCCCACTGCTTGCAGTGGGGCGTTTTTTTTGCCCGCCGATCAGAAAAACTGAAATAAAATTAGATTTTTTAGAGCAAATACTTCAAACATTCATAATTCTATGTATAATGGCCTTGTCTTGCTAATCCAAGACACCCTGTTGATTTGAAATTATTGAATAGCTTCTCCCCGTTTGCTATGACCGGCCTCCTCAAAAAGGGCCGGTTTTCTTTTTTCTGCAATCTGCATTTCATTTGGAGTGGGGTTCATCTGGGGCGGTGGCAGCTCGAAGGCAAAAAAAAGCAGAGACTATGCTCTGCTTTTCAGAAATCCGGATTGCGCTGAAACTTATTCTTGTTCCGCACTAAACCACTGATCCAGTTTTTGCTCTAACTCAGGTAAACCTAATTTAGTCAGAGAACTGAATAGCTGTACTGTCACATCCCCCATAAAAGCCATCGAAGCTTCTGTCACTTCTAACAGTACTTTTTTACGGGGGCCTGGGCTTAATTTATCCGCCTTGGTCAGCAGTAGTAACACCTGAAGATTGCTTTGCACTGCCCAATGAATTAAATCCTGATCCAAATCTTTTAACGGATGACGGATATCCATCAACACCACTATGCCTTTTAGGCTCTGGCGTTTCATCAGGTATTCGCTCAGGGCTTTTTGCCATTTTTCTTTGACAGCTAAAGGCACTTTGGCAAAACCATAACCCGGTAAGTCGATCAGACGCTGATTTTCCGCTAAAGCAAAAGTATTGATTAGTTGAGTACGACCCGGCGTTTTACTGGTGCGGGCTAAGCCGTTTTGCCTTGTCAGTGTATTTAACGCACTGGACTTGCCGGCGTTAGAACGACCAGCAAAGGCAACCTCTATACCTGTATCTGCGGGCAGAGCCTTAATATCGGGGGCACTGGTCAGAAAAGTTGCTTTCTGATAATTGATGATCGCTTTGTACACTGTCAGCTCCGGCTGTAAATTTCGCTATAGTGTAACGGATCCTGAAGATCCACAGAAGCTTTACTGTGATTTATGGGATTCTATCTGCGCAAGATTCGTGTAAAATAGACATAAAATATAGGGTTATTCAACTTGGTTGCCAGATCACTGGCGGTTCAACGCGGACAGAGACGGAAAAAAAATGAAAAAATTCGCACTTCCACTCACGCTCTTTTTAGGGTTAATCAGTACAGCTTATGCAGCCGATGGGGATGCAGAAGCAGGTAAAGCTAAATCCGTCACTTGTGCTGCCTGCCATGGCATGGACGGGAATAGCCCAACAGATTTATATCCAAAAATTGCTGGTCAACATGCTGGTTATATTTTTAAGCAATTAAAAGAATTTCAGTTAGGTGCCAAAACCGGTGGTAAAGAAGGTCGTAACAATGCGGTGATGGCTGGCATGGTTGCAGCTTTATCTGAGCAGGATATGAAAGATCTGGCGGCTTATTACTCCAGCCAAACCATGAAAGAAGGCAGCACACCGGAAGATGTGGTGGCTAAAGGTGAAAAATTATTCCGCGGTGGTGATTTGGAGCGTGGTATCGCTGCTTGTATCGCTTGTCATGGCCCACGTGGTGTAGGTCACAGCTTAGCCGGCTTCCCAAAAATCTCTTTCCAGCATGCGGCTTATATTAAAACTCAGCTGGAGTCTTTCCGTAATGGTTCACGCGCCAACGACATGAATGGCATGATGCGTGATGTTGCGAAGAAGCTGACAGACGAAGATATCGAGATACTGTCTAAGTACGTGGGTGGCTTACATTAATAGCTGTTTTTTCAGCGGTAAAAATCCACCTCCATAGGAGGTGGCTTTGCTTTAGGCCCCCTGGAAGGGGGC
>CBIMJC010000006.1:0-32962 GCA_966244125.1 uncultured Rheinheimera sp. | reverse complement strand
AGCCTGAGTCGCTTCACGTAATTCGTTCATCACCATCATGGCCTGCTGCATATCATTTAGCGCAGTACCATTAATTTCAACTGCAACGTCATTGGCTTTTAATCCCATGCGTTCAAATAATTCCGGGTCTTTGCCCGGCATCACCCGGTACCCATACAACTGCCCATTACGGTACTGGGGTGAAGCACGAATATAGTCAAAAAACTTCATCGGCTCCGACAACATTTCTTTGCGCACATCCGCCAGCTCTTCCAGTGGTGGCTGAGGGCCATCCATCATAGGTTCAGGCTGGGGCCGGTAATCCACTTCCTGCAAACCGCTGTTTTGCGCCGCCATTTGCTGATATTCGATGCCATCCAGCATCAGGGTTTCAAAACGGGAAGACACTTTCAGCAGCACTCTGTCTTCAAAGACCTGACTTAAAGTAGCACTGGTGCCTTCAATTTTGTCGTCCACACCATAAGTTTGTTCTGCTCCCTGACTTTCGATGATGGCAGAACCCTGTTCAGGTTTGCCTGAAATCGCCACTACCCCTGTCAGTTTCACATTCAGCGTGGTTTTGGGGGCTGAGGAAGGCACAGCGACAGGCGCAGCCTCTTTGATTGCGGAAGCCTTGCCAAACAAACTGGCAGCTAATACAGGCTGCAGATCCGGAGCCCCTGCAGCTGTTGCAGTCACAGCAGGGGCTATAGGTTCGGCAACAGGAGCCGGCACCACTTGCCAGCTGAATTTCGCCAATAACCAACAGAACAACACCACAAAAATTCCGGTCAGCCAGAAATTCAGGCGCTGTTGCGGCAAACGGTTCAGCCATTCAATGGCAGGTCGGGTGGAAGCGGGCCAATTCATTCTTTAATATTTCTGTTACAAAACTCATTGCATCTTACCCAGTTGTTTTGTCCTCAACAAGCCTACATATCACAATTCAGAACCTGCTGAGCCAAGGCTGGCTTCAGGACTATACTTTATGCGCATCACTAGCGGAGAACAGGCATGGATAAATCGGTAAACCAGCCTACCACAGTTATATTACGTTTAGATAAATGGCTATGGGCTTGTCGTTTTTATAAAACAAGAGCGCTGGCAAAAGACATGATCGAAGGCGGAAAAGTTCATTATAATGGCCAGCGTTGTAAAGCCAGCCGAACTGTTGAAGTCGGAGCTACAGTCAAACTGACACAAGGTACAGATGAGCGCACTGTGCTTGTGTTGGGATTATCTGACAAAAGGCTGTCTGCCCCTTTGGCTCAGGCTCTGTATCAGGAAACAGAGGAAAGCCTGCAGCTGAAACAGGAAAGAGCTGAACTGCGCAAAATGAATCTGTTGTTTGCACCTCATCCGGAAACTAAACCGGACAAAAAAATGCGGCGTCAGTTGCTGCTGATTAAAGCTCAGCAATCCTAGGTCCTAAGGTAATGTTATGAATCAAGATCTGTTAGTACGTTTTTTATTTAATCAGCGCGATGTGCGGGGAGAAATTGCTTATACCTCCGACAGTCTGCAACAAATGCTGCAAAACCACGATTATCCTTATCCGGTCAAACAATTATTGGCCGAACTGGTGGTTGCAACCAGTTTGCTGACCGCCACCTTAAAACTCGATGGTGATATTGCGGTTCAACTGCAGGGCGATGGTCCGGTTCGTTTTGCGGCAGTGAACGGCACAGCAGAACAGGAGTTTCGTGGTGTAGCCCGTCTGCAGGCCGAAATTGGCGCTACCGGATTTCGTGATCTGATCGGCGAAGGTTATATGCTGGTCACTATTACACCTAAACAAGGGGAACGTTATCAGGGTATTATTCCACTGACAGGTGATAGTCTGACCGATACTTTAGAAGCTTATTTTGCCCAGTCAGAACAATTACCGACCCGTTTGTATTTATTTACTGATTTGACTGAAGAAAAAAGCCGTGCCGCAGGTTTATTGTTGCAGGTATTGCCTGTTGACCCTGAAAAAGCCAAACAGGACTTTAACGATTTGGTCATAGTGACAGATACCATCACTGGCAACGAATTGTTGGATTTACCCACGGAACAAATGCTGCACCGTTTATATCATGACGAAGAAGTTGAGCTGTTTGCACCACAACAAATCCGTTTTGTTTGTGGTTGTTCAAGGGAAAAATGCGAAGCGGCCATTATCAGTTTAGGCAAAACAGTGATCGAAGAGCATATAGCTGAAGGTAAACTCGACATCAGTTGTGATTACTGTAACAGCACTTACCAATTCGATAGTGCCGAATTATCCTTATTATTGAATAAGTTCTAATCAAAGCCCCCTTGTGGAGCCTGCTTTACCCGGGCTCCACTATCGCTGCCACACTTTTGTAACCCATCCTGTAAACTTTCATTTTTCTTTGAAATTTCCGACAAAACCCGCTTTATCTGGGTGTTTTGGCCATCCAAATGAAGTACAATCGGCCCGAACCCTATTAAAAACCATAAATTTACCGACCTACGTACCTCAAGGAGTCACCCTACAATGACCTCTACAATCACTCGCCACGTCGATTTAACAGTGGCTGATTTAGTTGAACACGCTATTCGTCGTAATGAAGGTGTATTAGCGGACAACGGCGCTTTGGTGGTTAAAACCGGTCACAGAACTGGTCGCTCACCTACAGATCGTTTTATCGTCAAAGAAGCCAGTACAGAACAGGATATCCAATGGGGCAACGTCAATCGTCCTTTTGATCCGGTGAAATTTTCTGCACTTTGGGCGCGCGTCAGCGACTTTATTGCGACCAAAGAACACTTTGTGTCTCACCTTGAGGTAGGCGCAGATCCAGAGCACTACATTCCAATGACAGTGACTACTGAAACTGCATGGCAACATATTTTTGCGAAAAACCTGTTTATCACTCCGGCGCAATGGAATAAATCAGGCAAAGAAACCTGGCAAATTCTGAACGTGCCTTCCTTTGAATGTAACCCAGAGCGCGATGGCACCAACAGTGATGGCACTGTGATGATCAACTTTGCTGAGCGCAAAGTGTTATTAGCGGGCATGCGTTATGCCGGCGAAATGAAAAAAGCCATGTTCTCAGTACAAAACTTCCTGTTGCCAGCCAAAGGTGTATTACCAATGCACTGCTCGGCCAACGTAGGTGAAGCAGGCGACACCACCTTGTTCTTCGGTTTGTCAGGCACAGGTAAAACAACCTTGTCTGCCGACCCGAAACGTTTCCTGATTGGTGATGACGAACACGGCTGGGCACCAAACTCTGTGTTTAATATTGAAGGGGGTTGTTATGCCAAGTGTATCGACCTGTCGCAGAAAAACGAGCCTGTGATTTGGGATGCGATCCGCTTCGGCACTATTCTGGAAAACGTGGTGTTAGACGCTAACCGCACGCCGGATTATAAAGACGCCAGCCTGACCCAAAACAGCCGTGCTGCTTATCCATTAGCTCATGTCGAAAAACGTGTACTGGAAAACCGTGCCGGTGAACCTAAAGCAGTTGTCTTCCTGACCTGTGATGTTAGCGGTGTATTACCACCGGTTTCTATCCTGTCTGAAGAAGCCGCCGCTTACCACTTCTTAAGTGGTTACACAGCCAAAGTAGGTTCGACTGAAATTGGTTCAACTTCTGCCATTGAATCGACCTTCTCAACCTGTTTTGGTGCACCGTTTTTCCCGCGCCCGGCCGGTGTCTACGCTGAGCTTCTGATCAAACGTGTACGTGAATTTGGCAGCAAAGTGTATTTAGTTAACACAGGCTGGACTGGTGGTCCACATGGTGTGGGTAAACGTTTTGATATCCCAACCACCCGCGGCATTATCGACGCTATAGTCTCTGGTGAATTGGCGACTGCAGAAACTGTACATTTACCGCAGTTAAATCTGAATGTGCCGTTAAAGGTCACAGGAGTGGACAGTAACCTGCTGAACCCAAGAGATACCTGGGCTGACAAAGCGGCTTATGATCAATACGCAGCTAAACTGGCGGCAGAGTTTGCCAATAACTTTAAGAAGTACGATGTATCTGATGCGATCCGCAATGCAGGTCCAAAAGTAGCTTAATGCAATTGGGGTCAGAGCTTCGGCTCTGACCCTGTGTCGTCGCCATACCAAACTTTGACTTAGAGTCGGAACTTTAAGCCGGATGTTTTCCACTGAACAGCTGGTTTTATTGGATGTGAGGGTCAGAGCCAAGGCTCTGACCCATTTACACAGGCAAATACACAGTCACCACTAACCCGCCATACGCATGATTATGCATAGTGATTTGACCATGGTGCATATCAACAATCTTTTTGATAATAGCCAGACCTAAACCCGAACCACCGCTGCCACGGGCTGTATCCCCCTGAGCAAAAGGCTCAAACATACGCTGCATTTCATGCTCAGGAATACCAGGGCCATGATCCCGCACCTGAACATAAACCTTGCGGCTAACCCGCTCTATCCCCGTGCTGACTTCAATAGCTCCGTCTGAATACTTCAGCGCATTTTCAATCAGGTTGTTCAGCACCCTTTTGATTGCAATGCGACGCAGCGGTACCAGCGGTAATGCTTCACACAGCTTGGCATTGATTTCCCGCTTTTGTAAGCGGTCAGCACTGATTTGCTCCTGCACCAGCAGGTTTAAATCCTCTTCATCCAAAGCTTCTTCTTTGTGATGGCGAATATAATCAATAAACTGATCGATAATGGCATTCATATCTTCAATGTCGCTGACGATGCCCTCTTTGATCCAGCTATCCTGTTCACTGACCATTTCACTGGCCAGACGAATACGGGTCAAAGGAGTTCGTAAATCGTGCGACACACCAGCCATTAACAAGGCCCGGTCTTTTTCCAGCTGGCTGATGCCTTTGGCCATACGGTTAAAAGCCTGAGTTACAGCCACTATCTCGGTGGAACCATGTTCGGGCAAAGGCTCCGGCATTTCGCCCCGCCCCACTTTAAGTGCCGCTTGTTGCAGACCTTGTAAAGGCCTGTTCAGTTGCCTTGCGAACAACCAGCCCCCCGCCACACTTAAAAAACCTATAACAAAAACATAAATTTTCAACGGCGAAAAGTCGGTTTCATCGAGGCCGGTTAAAGGCACTTTGACCCAATATTGTGGTGCCTGAGGTGGTTTCACCCAAAAAGCATAACTGTTTTGCTGTGCTATCCGCACTTCGGCTGGACCGCCCAATTCCATCGACATTTCGTCAGAGAAATAGGGGTAATAACTGGCGTCATTTAAGCCATTCAAAGGCGCTGTGGCATCGGTGTAGACTTCAATACCTGTGGCTTGCCGGAATCTTTTGGTCAGTTCTTCTGACAGCAGCACATCACTGTGCTCCACGTCGATAAAAACCACCTTAATTTGCTTGGCGATCAAATGGTTAATTTGCTGATAGCTGGGTTTTATCACGTAATACACCACAGACAAATACGACACCAGCTGATTGATCAGCAACAAAATACCAATCAGAAAAACCGTCTGACCAAAAGCGCTGCGCGGAAACAAACGCATTTAGCTGACGGCACCATCAGGTACAAAGACATAACCCAAACCCCAGACGGTTTGAATATAACGTGGGTTAGTCGGGTCGTCTTCCAGCATACGGCGCAGGCGGGACACCTGAACGTCAATGCTGCGCTCCATGGCGGAATAATCACGACCACGCGCCATATTCATTAACTTGTCGCGCGACAAAGGTTCACGGGCATGAGTGACCAACACCTTCAGTACGGCAAATTCACCACTGGTTAAAGGCATTAGTTCGTCGCCTTTGCGCATTTCACGGGTGGCGAGGTTAAACACAAAAGGACCAAATTTCACCTGGCTTTCTTCCACTGCAGGCGCACCCGGCAACTCTTTGGATTTACGGCGCAATACAGCGCGGATGCGGGCCAATAGTTCGCGTGGGTTAAAAGGTTTGGGCAGATAATCGTCAGCGCCCATTTCCAGACCAATAATACGGTCCACTTCATCACCTTTGGCGGTCAGCATAATGATAGGAATTTCATTTTCCTGCTGGCGCAGCTTACGGCAAATGGATAAACCATCTTCGCCTGGCAGCATCAGATCCAGCACCACCAAATGGAAGTTTTCACGTTCCATTAAACGCTGCATTTGCTCGAAGTTAGCGGAGGTACGGACAATATAACCTTGTTCCACCAGATAACGTTCTAATAAAGAACGTAATCTCATGTCATCGTCGACTACTAAAATTTTTGTTGTTTCTTGTCCGAGCATACAAATCCCTCCGCAAATGATGCCCACTATAAACGAAAAACCCGGAGCATGGAGGGCATGTGCCGGGTTCAGTTGTTACAAAGTTTGTCAGTTTTTCATTCAGGCTGTTCAGGTTGCACCTTCTCTACTTTACGCAGTGGTGGGTTCATCCAGACCACGTGACCTGTGTGAGCACTCAGCCGTGTGGAGTTTTCCTGTTTCTCTAAGGTCTTCTGATCAATCACATAAGCATAATCTGCTGTAGAGCTGCACCCTGTCATCACCAAAGCCATAGCAAGGACTGTCAGACCTGTTAATTTTGCTTTCATTGTTGGCCTCCTCTGTTAAGCACATTTTCACTATAGTTGGCCAAAGTCGATTCGCCTAACATATTTTTGTTACATCTAAATGACAGTGACAAAGAATTTTGAGTTATTTTTCAGAATAAACATAACGCATTGATTGTTATCAATTTATTTTTTTGTTATCAGAGTTTGAAAATGAAGAGGCTTTTTGTTGTTTTGTCTTAGCTGTTGAAATTCATCAGCTTCTCTTCCCACTTCGCTATGAAATGGTTATATAGTCAGACCCGGAACAGCCATCTTTCCTTATCAAATTAAGCATCGGATAGCATGAGTAAAACAGAGTTAGTCACCCGCGAAGGGTATGAAGCCTTGCAACAGGAATTAAATCATTTATGGCGGGAAAAACGCCCTGATACCACAGCCAAAGTCGCATGGGCAGCCAGTCTGGGCGATCGCAGCGAAAACGCGGACTATCAATACAACAAGAAACTTTTACGGGAAATAGACAGAAGAGTCCGGTATTTACGTAAACGTTTAGAAGTCATCAAAGTTGTGGATTATTCACCGGAACAAAATGGCCGGGTGTTTTTTGGTGCCTGGGTTGAAATTGAAAATGACGAAGGTGAACAACTGACCTTTCGTATTGTTGGACCTGATGAAATTTATGGCCGCAATGACTACATTTCGATAGATTCTCCTATGGCCCGGGCTTTGATCAAAAAACAAACAGACGATGAAGTGCAGGTCGCCACTCCCACCGGCATCAAAGAATGGTGGATCAACAAAATCTGGTATCCCCAGCAAACAAGCTAAGGTGTGTTATGTATCAGCAAATCCTGAGTCAACAACAGCAGTATTTTTCCAGCGGCGTGACCAAAGATCTGAGCTGGCGTAAACAGCAATTAAAACAACTGCAGTTGCTGCTGACCAAACACGAAACCGAGCTGTTACAAGCGCTGCAGCAGGATTTAGGCAAACCTGTTTTTGAGGCGCTACTGAGCGAAATCAACTACCTGCATACCGATATTAAACATTGCCTGAAACAGCTGAACAGCTGGGCCAGACCGCGCAGAGTAAGTACCGGACTGCGTACCTTTCCCTCTATGGCTTTTGTGCAGCCTGAACCTTATGGTTCTGTGCTTATTATCAGCGCCTGGAATTATCCGCTGCAGCTGGCCTTAGCCCCTTTAGTCGCAGTGTTATCCGCTGGTAACTGCGCTGTGCTGAAACCCTCTGAATTAGCACCTGCAACCTCAGCCATTATGGCCCGCCTGCTGCCTTTGTATCTGGATAAAGACGCTGTAGTAGTGATCGAAGGGGGTGTACCTGAGACCACAGAACTATTAAAGCTGCCTTTTGATCACATTATGTACACAGGCAATGGTCAGGTGGGAAAAATAGTGCTACGGGCCGCTGCCGAGCATTTAACCCCAGTCACTTTAGAGCTCGGAGGTAAAAGTCCGGTTTATGTCGACAGCAGTGCAGATTTAAAACTGACAGCCCAGCGTATTGCCTGGGGCAAGTGGTTAAATGCAGGACAAACCTGTATAGCGCCGGATTATATTCTGGCGCATAAAGAGATAGCTCAGGCTCTGGCTGAAGAAATTAAAGCACAGCTGCAACAGATGTATGGCGACGATCCGAAGCTCAGCCCGGATTATGGCCGTATCATCAATCAACGCCATTTACAGCGGGTACAAAGTTACCTGGATGGCATTGAAGTCTATTGTGGTGGAATGGTGGACGCAGAGCAGCTGTATTTCAGCCCGACTCTGGTGTTAGATCCACCGCTCGACAGCCGTCTGATGACAGAGGAGATTTTTGGCCCTGTGTTGCCGATACTTTCTATCACTGGCTTTGACGCTGCAGTGCGTTTTGTGCAAAAACGCGATAAGCCATTGTCGGCCTATTTGTTTAGTAATAGCAGCTCACAGCAACAGCAGTGGGTAGAACAAATCAGCAGTGGCAGCCAATGTATTAACGACGTGCTGATGTTTATGGCAGTGTCTGAGCTGCCTTTTGGTGGAGTAGGCCCCAGTGGCATGGGGCAGTATTCTGGCAAAGCAGGCTTTGAACAGTTCAGTCATTTGAAATCCGTATTAAAACGCCCACTCTGGCCTGAACCACCTGTACGTTTTGCCCCTTACGCAGACTGGAAACGTAAAGTGCTTGGCTGGCTGAGTTAGTCTGCAAAGCCGCAATTCAGTGCAGAGGACGGACGCTTCAGCGTTTTGTTATTGGATTTTTTAGCCTTAACAGTGGACAATTGCCGCAGTTGATAAGAACCAGTCCGGCTTTTATTGGTCTCAAAGTTGCCGGATGCTAAGGAAGCTTTAAGTTATGTCTATGATCATTAAACAAATTGCTCTGGAAATTGCAGCACGCCCAGAGCAGGTTGCCGCAGCTATTCAGTTGATGGATGAAGGCGCTACAGTGCCTTTTATCGCCCGTTACCGGAAAGAAGTGACAGGTGGCCTGGATGATACCCAACTACGTAACCTGGATCTGCGGCTGACTTATTTGCGTGAGCTGGAAGACAGACGTCAGGTGATCATTAAAACCATAGATGAACAGGGCAAACTGACGCCAGAGCTGAAGCAGGAACTATTGGCGGCAGACAATAAAACCCGTTTAGAAGATTTGTATTTACCTTACAAAGCCAAACGCCGCACCAAAGGCCAGATTGCGATTGAAGCAGGTTTAGAGCCTTTAGCAGACGCTTTATTTAACGACCCCACTTTAGTGCCGGAGCAACAAGCGGCCAGCTATTTAAATGCGGAAGCGGGTTTTGCCGACAGTAAAGCTGTGCTGGATGGTGTGAAATACATTCTGATGGAACGTTTTGCTGAAGATGCAGCTTTGCTGGCGAAACTACGCCGTCATTTAAGCCAGAATGCTGTGCTGAAAAGCAGCATGGTGGCGGGTAAAGAGCAGGAAGGCGCCAAGTTCCGCGATTATTTTGAACATAAAGAAGCCTTTAAAACTGTGCCATCACACCGTGCTTTGGCGATGTTCCGTGGCCGTAACGAAGGCATTTTAAACCTGCAATTACAACCTGATGCTGACGACACTTCAGCTCATGCGGTCTGCGAGCAAATGATTGCCAATCATTTTGATATCCGTCAGCAGGGCCGCGCTGGCGATGATTTCCTGCGTACCGTGGTGCAATGGACCTGGAAAGTAAAATTACACCTGCATTTAGAAAACGATTTATTAAGCGAATTACGTGAGCAAGCGGAAGAAGAAGCCATTAAGGTGTTTGCCCGTAACTTAAAAGACTTACTGATGGCCGCTCCTGCCGGCATGCGCCCTACTCTGGCGCTGGACCCGGGTTTACGTACTGGCGTCAAAGTCACGGCTATTGATGAGACAGGTAAGCTGGTCGATCACACGACGATTTTCCCTCATGCACCGCAAAACCACTGGGACAAATCAGTCCGCACTTTAGCGGCTTTAGCTAAACAACATAAAATTGAGTTAATAGCTATTGGTAACGGTACAGCGTCGCGTGAAACCGATAAATTAGCAGCTGATGTGATTAAACTGCTGCCAGAGCAACAGATCAGCAAAATAATGGTGTCTGAAGCCGGAGCTTCGGTGTACTCAGCTTCGGAGCTGGCCTCCCAGGAATTCCCGGATCTGGATGTGTCCTTACGTGGTGCTGTTTCTATAGGCCGTCGCTTGCAAGACCCATTGGCCGAACTGGTGAAAGTGGAGCCTAAAGCTATAGGTGTTGGACAATACCAGCATGATGTCAATCAAAGCTTGTTGGCCAAGTCGCTGGATGCCGTAGTCGAAGACTGTGTCAACGCCGTGGGGGTGGATTTAAATATGGCCTCTGTGCCTTTATTGGCACGCGTGGCAGGGTTAAATAAAACACTGGCACAAAACATTGTGGTGTACCGTGATACTCACGGTCGTTTCCAGCAGCGTAAGGATTTACTGAAAGTAGCGCGTTTAGGCCCCAAAGCCTATGAACAGGCGGCTGGTTTCCTGCGTATCAATAAAGGCTCGGATCCATTGGATTCCTCTTCAGTTCACCCTGAAGCTTATCCTTTAGTGGAAAAAATTCTGGCGAAATTTGGTCAGCCTATAGAGCAATTACTGGGCAACAGCACTTTCCTGAAAAGCCTGAACCCGGCTGACTTTGTTGATGAGCACTTTGGTTTGCCTACAGTAGAAGACGTGATTAAAGAGCTGGATAAACCAGGCCGCGATCCTCGCCCTGAGTTCAAAACTGCAGCCTTTAAAGAGGGCGTTGAAACCATGGCCGACTTAAAACCCGGCATGTTGCTCGAAGGCGTGGTCACCAACGTCACCAACTTTGGTGCTTTTGTTGATATAGGTGTGCATCAGGACGGCTTAGTGCATATTTCGTCTTTAACCGACAAATTTGTCTCTGACCCGCATCAGGTGGTGAAAGCAGGCGATATAGTTAAAGTAAAAGTACTGGAAGTAGAACTGGACCGTAAACGTATAGCGCTGACGATGCGAATGGATGAACAACCTGCAGTCAAAGGAGCAGGTGGAGCAGGAAAAGATGCGCCACGTTCTTCAGCCTCACCTAAAGCCGCCAAAGCAGCAAAAACACCTGAAGTCCCTAATGCAGCTATGGGCAATGCTTTTGCTCAGGCTTTTGCCAAGTTTAAAAAGTAACTTTGCTCTGATAAAAAAACAAGGCCGGATCATTCCGGCCTTTTTTATCTGTGTCACCTTGTGGCGTGTCAGGCCATTTGTAATAAAGGCCGTTCCGCAGCTTGTGTAGCTCTGGCGTAAAAACCTGATATCACCTCAGAACGCAGCGACATCAAAGGGTCACGTTGCAGAGATTTAAAATCAGCAGGAGCAAAATCATTAGCCTCATTATTCACAGGCGCTTCGTAGGGTTCCCACTCAGTATCAGAGGAAGTTTTTTGTGTTGCGCTCCCGGGACTTGTTGTCGCCATCTGCGCAATTTCGGCAGCCAGATCGGCCTGAGCTTCCATTAAAGTGCGGCTGGCCTGTGCTGCTACCGCACGGTCAGCATTGGAAGGTTCAGCCGGTGCCAAAGCTGCAGCTTTCACCTGTTGCATTTTCTGAATGGTTGCACGAGGGTCATTCGGCACTTCCGACACATCAATACGAACTTCGCCCCCTACAGCATATTGCTGACCATCAGGACCTGTTTCGTATTCGTAACTCGGAGCTCCGGCATACTGGCCGCCTATAGCCGCATGAGCCTGTTCGTGAGCTTTCACTTCCTGATCGCGGGCTTTTAGTTCCGCGATACGTTTTTTTTCGTCCTGTTGTTCTTTTTGCTGCTGGGGGTCGTCTTTTTGTTGGCCGGAAGAACTTTGTTTCTCTTGCTCAGAACCCGCCTGCGGATCCTTTTCTACCACAGCCTGACGGTATTCCAGACCTTTGGTTTTTACATCTTCATAAGTGGTGGGGGCAGAACTGTTGCCATTACGGCTTTTTTCGTCGGCCATCAGTCCTTTTTCAGCAGCAGAGCGTTCCATGGCTGCGACAGGTTCAATAACTTCACGGCGCAGGTTATCGCGCCGGGCCATATCCATGGCCGGATTACCAGTGTGCAATGGCACATTTGGGTAATTCGAAGTCAGTAACATAACAGCTGTTTACACCCTTAAGTCGATAATAGAACCCAACATTTCGTCGGCGGTTTTAACCGTTTTCATATTGGCTTCAGCGTTAATTTGTTCGTTGGATAACGTCACCAGACTTTGCTCTATCGATGGGCCTGTGTTTGGCTCAACCGGAGTTTCCAGTGCACGCTGATTACTGCTTTGGGCAGTTTGCTGATTGATATTTACGGTCGCTTCAGTCACAGCGTCAGATGCACGCTGAAAGCCCTGAAAACCGCTCGTAAAGGCTGAACTGATTTCCATCATGACCTCGTTGACTAATTGAACACAATAACTTAACTGGATAATTATTAGCCATTTTTCGGCAAAACGAAAGCCTGACGGCAATTATTTGCCGCCAAAATGCAGTTTTTTCTAATTTAGTGAAGATTTAAGCGGATAAATGGCGCAATAACAGGGAAATAAACTCCTGTTGATGTGAAATAAAAGGTGCATGCGAGGCTTTTGCCAGTACCTCAACCTGCAGCTCAGAACGCAAATCTTGTAATAAAGGCGCTATAGCAACAGGAACCAGCGAGTCTAAACGCCCTAAAATGATAAAAACGGACTGCCGCAGAGCGGCAAATTCTTGCCGCAAATCCAGAGTTGCCAACAACTCCAGTCCACCTTGTAAAGCAGTGGCTGAAGGCAAAGCTACACTCAATACGGCTTGTTTTAGCTGCTTAATATCTTGCCGTGCTGTGCTGCTGCCCATCGCCTGAATAGCTAAAAACCGCTCCACTGTTAAGGCTAAATCCTGCTGTAATTGACCCGCAAATTGCTGCATCACGCGGCTTTCCATGCCAGGCCAGTTTTCTTTCGCCATAAAACAGGGGGAACTGGCAATTAAACCCAGTTTTTTCACTTTGTCCGGATAACGGCTAGCGAGAGCTGTGGCCAATAAACCACCTAAAGACCACCCCACCACTGTGCTTTGATCCGGGATTTGTTCAGCCAGTTGCGCCAAAACGCTATCGATATCATAAGAACCAGGACAAGGAGATAAACCAAAGCCAGGCAGATCCGGCGTATGAATAGCTAACCCAGATGGCAAAGCCAACAGCAGTTGCGACCAGACCTGGTGGTTTAACCCCCAGCCATGCAAGAACACCACCGGGGTTTGGCTAAATTTTAATTGTTCGCTCATCCGCTCGACCATACTTGTTGTTATGTCTGGCCTTTTATCAAAGCAGGGATGCAGATGCAAGCGACTTTGTTGCAGCAACTGGTGCATAAACTGGCACCGAACTGCTGCCTCTGGTGTCAGATGCAGGTGCAGCAGCCACAGGCTCAGCTCTGCGATTATTGTCATGCTCAGTTGCCCAAATTGGATTTAAGTTGGGTTGAACACAATGCTTTGTTATTACCTCAAGTAGCGCAAGGCTTAACCCGCACCAAATTTGACCGTCTTTACAGCTTGAGTTGGTACAGACAACCTTACCGGCACTGGATCAGCCAGTGGAAGTTTCAGCACCATCACGCCGCAGGGGAGTTGTTATGCCAGTTGATACATCAGCATGCACTGCACTACCAACAACAGGGCGGGCTCTTGCCGGACTGCATCAGCTATACGCCTGTGTCGGATAAAAGATTGCAGGAAAGAGGTTTTAATCAGGCCAAACTATTAGCGCTGCAGCTCGCCGAAGCCTGGCAAAAACCTTGCGTCGGATTATTTCAAAGCCCGGATTTAGTGCCTCATCAGATTGGGCTGAACCGCAAAGAGCGGCTGGCGAATTTAAAAGGCAAAATCCAACTGCAACAGCGCCCGCTGCCTGCTCATGTGACGCTAGTGGACGACGTGATCACCACAGGAGCTACTCTGGATTATCTGAGCGCTTTGCTCAAAGCCAAAGGAGTCCAGACCATCAGCGTCTGGACTCTGGCCATCACCAGGGCATTTTAGTGTGCTTCTTCGCCTTCGCCATCAGAGGATTCGGCGCTGAACATTTTGCCAAAATACAAAGCGTTGATCAGTAAGCGGCTGGAGCCAACAAAATAGCCACGGAATACAGGGTTATCTGTCATGCCAATCACCCGGCCTTCGCCATGATTATGCGCCACTAAAGCCGCACCTTCAGCTATACGGCTGACGTATTCAGGCGCTGTATAACCCGCCAGTTGAGGTTTGTCTGTATACAAAGCCACATTGATAAAAGGTTATTCACCGGGCGCTAATAAGAAGGTGCCATTTTTAAACACTGGCAGGTTTTTAGCCGACAAACCAAAAGTTAAAGGATGACTTAAGTCCAGTTGCGTCTGGTAAATAGCACCGGCAATACGGCGCTGACCAGCCAGACTTTCTTTATCGGCGTAACTTAAACCTTGATCAGCAATCAGCATACTCATGTCGGCTGAATTCCAGGCTTTGGTTTTCAGCAAACCTGAGCGTACCAAAAAGGCGGCGCCGCCTTTATGACCCCACAATACACCACCTTTTTTCGCCCACTGATTCAGCAATTGCTGCTCTTTTTGCTGCAAGCCGTTGTAACTGCCATCCGGCAAAATAATGTGAGTGTAACGGGATAAATCAACCCGGCCTAAACGCTGAGGTTCGATCAAACTTGGTGATAGACCCGCCAGCTTTTCCAGATTAAACCAGACTTCGCCCGCTTCAGTGGAATTAACATCCGGGCCCGCCACCAACAGTACATTGGGTTTGGTCACAGGCACAAAACCATTGCTGCCCAAATCCTGGCCCTTGGCGGTTAAACCCGAAGTAAGAGCTGTAATGGCTAAGCCTGCTTGTTGCTGCGCTTTACCTAAACGCTCAAACCAGTTGTTGTGCTGCTGCAAACCTGCGGCTATCACTATGGCTCCGGCACTAAAAGCTTGTTCTCCGTCAGCAGTTTTAGCAAAAAATGGCTTGCTGGCGGCTCGTAATACCACACCTTGATCCAACAGCGCCTGAGTCAGCAAAGGTGCTTTTTGATCGGCCCAATCAAAAGCATAGGCATAAGCACCAGCCGATGGCATCAGCACGGACTCAGGCTGTGCCGACCAGGCTTCTTCGGCCACTCCCGGAGGTTTGCGGCCTACAGCGCTGAATTCAATATTAAAGGCATAAGGTAAAGTCCAGGCCGATACGTCATAAAAAGTATTGTCCTGAAAGTTGGTCTGAGTGCTGAATGCTGCTTTTAACAGCAGATACTGGCTTTGTTGCAGCGGAATATAATAAGCCTGACCTTTTTGATAAGTCTGGCCTTTGTACTGCCAACGCTCGTTAATAGGGTAAGCTTTGATCTGATGCTGTTTGAGTAAATTAAGCAGTGCCTCTAAGCGGGTTTTATCGGCAGCTTCAGCAATGACATAACCCTGAGTAGCATCATCAGCAGCCAGCCGCTCAGACTCCAGCACAAAAGCTTTTTGATAACTTTGCAGCGCATTTTTTTGCGCTACTGAGCCACGCAAAGTCGATAACGAAGCAATGTACTGATTCTCCACAGTTTTGCTAAAAGGCAAAGGCCCATTAATGCTGTCCTGTAAATGACCACGGCTACTGGCCTGCTCAAATAGAATGCCCACACTGGCGTTCACATCCGGGTACGTCGAACCTTTACCTACATAAAAATCGTCAAAACTTTCTTCGGTGTAATACAAACGGCCTTTTTTATCCAAGGCCGCCGCATGGTAATCGGCAATTTTAGCTGTCAGTTGCTGGTTAGCTGTGGGCGTTAAAGGGTAAGTACGGGTTGGAATACCGGGCTGAAAAAAGAAAGTACTGTTTGGGCCCATTTCATGAAAATCACCCACTACCGCAGGACGCCATTTATAAAACTGTGCGATGCGGGCACGACTTTCCGGATGTTCCAAAGGCAACCAGTCACGGTTTAAATCAAACCAATAATGGTTAGGACGACCATTAGGCCAGGGTTCAATATGTTCCCTGCTTTGTGGGTCGGCTACCGGTGATTTACCTTTGTGCATATTGGCCCAGGTGGCAAAACGCTCTAAGCCGTCAGGGTTTAAACTCGGCTGGATCAGAATAATGGTGTTTTTCAGCCAGTTTTGTACTTCGGCATCTGTGCTGGTTAATAAATGATGAGCAACCTGTACCGACGCGTTAGGGCCACTGGATTCATTGCCATGCACGCCATAGCCCAGCCAGATGATCAGCGGTAAATCATCCGCCAGTTCAGTACCCGTCGACAGTTGCGTCAGGTGCTGCAAACGAATTTGTTCCAGCTTTTTTAAGTTTTCCGGGGATGAAATAATCAGCTGCAATAAAGGTTTTTGTTCATGAGTGTGGCCAATAATCTCCAGCTGAGCTTTGTCTGAACCTGAAGCCAGTTGCTGGAAATACATCTGAATTTGATCATGGCGTAAATGCCATTCGCCGACAGGGTAACCAAAAAATTGTTCCGGGCTTTGTGGCGCTGCCATTGAGAACTGGCTGCTGAACCCCAATACTAAGGCACTGATGATAGTTGTTATTTTGTACATTGTTCTTCTCCCTTTCTGGCCGCTACCTTAGCAATAAAAAGTCTGGCCCGACAAGCGGGGCTGGCAAGGCAGAGTAAGTCAGAGTATCATAGCCATTAACCTAGTAATTTAGTCAGGTACTACCGATGATCACCATTTCAGAACAGGCGCAGAGCCATTTTCGTAAGCTGCTGGAAAAACAGGCCGCCGGCACTCATATCCGTGTCTTTGTGGTGAACCCGGGCACTGTTTCTGCGGAATGTGGCGTGTCCTACTGCCCTGCCGACGCGGTAGAAAGCACAGATTTACAACTGCCATTTGACGGTTTTATGGCGATAGTGGATGCCGAAAGCAAACCCTTTTTAGTTGACGCCGAAATCGATTTTGTTACCGATCAGATGGGTTCTCAGCTGACGTTAAAAGCGCCAAACGCCAAAGTACGTAAGGTGAACGACGACGCGCCGCTGAAGGAAAAAGTGCAATACGTGATAGATGCCGAAATCAATCCACAGTTAGCCAACCATGGTGGCCGTGTTTCAGTGGTAGAGCTGACAGAGGACGGTGTGGCTGTACTGCAATTTGGTGGTGGTTGTAACGGTTGTTCTCAAGTCGATTTAACCTTAAAAGAAGGCATCGAAAAAGAACTGCTGCAACGTTTTGCCGGTGAATTAACTGCAGTACGGGATGTGACGGATCACCAGCGTGGTGAACATTCTTACTATTAAGCTGTTGTTTGTATAAGCTACAGAGGCCACTTGATGTGGCCTTTGTTGTATATACCCAAGTAACTTCAAGATGCAGAATTCAGCGGGAGATAAAAGCGCTTTAGGCAAGGCAGCTGTTGGAAGCTTTAGTGGCTCTAAAGCGACAACAGTTAACGCGGCATAAAGCGCTTTTAACCCCGCCCTTTGGGAGTCGCAGGGCGATTGCACTGCGGCTCTGAAACTCGCATCTTGAGGTCACTTGGGTATATATGTCAAAAGGAGTTCTGAAATGAAATTGCTGGCCTGTTTGTTGGTTTTACTGAGCTTCCCAAGCTTCGCCGCTATTATCCTGCAGTACCATCATGTCAGCACCCAAACGCCCCGTTCCACCAGCGTCACACCGGAAGAGTTTCGGGTTCATTTGCAGTATTTAAAAGATCACAAATACAAAGTGATAGGACTGGATACTTTGCTGGCTCAGCTGCAACAAGGTAAAGAACCTGCCGACAATGCAGTGGCCATCACTTTTGACGATGGTTTTGACAATATCTATCATCAGGCTCACCCTATTTTGCAGGAGTTTGGTTTTCCTTATACGGTGTTTTTAAGCCCGGCGTTAATAGACCGTAAAGAAGGCCCAGTGATGAGCTGGCAGCAAATCAAACAGCTGCAAAAAGACGGTGTTATTATTGCCAACCACAGCTCCTACCATGATCATCTGGCGGCACCAAATAAAGGCGAAAGCAAAGCAGCTTGGCTGAAAAGAGTGAAAGCCGATATTTTGCTGGCGCAAACTCAGCTGGAACAGCAATTAGGTATCAAGCATAAATGGCTGGCTTACCCTTATGGTGAATTTAGTGTCGAGCTGGAACAAATGGTAAAAGAGCTTGGCTTTATTGGTATAGGCCAACAATCCGGCGCCGTCGGCCTGAACAGCCTGATGACCCGCCTGCCACGTTACCCTTCATCCAGCCAGTACGCAGCACTGAAGCACTTTACACCTAAACTGAAAACTCTGGCTTTGCCAGTGAAAAACTATATAGCTGCCGATCCGGTCAAAGGCCCGAATCCGCCTACTCTGACGTTACAAATCGATAGCTCAGATTTTAAAACCAGCCAGTTGAATTGTTTTAGCAATGGCGAGCCCATTAAAGTCACCTGGTTAAAACCCGATACCTTTAGCGCCCAGGCAGGCCAAAAGCTAAAAACCAGTCATAAACGCTATAACTGCACAGCCCCTTCGTTAACGAAAAAAGGCTATTTCTACTGGTATTCCCAACCTTGGGTGATGGAGTAGTAACCCAAAAGTATGGGATGCAACACAAGCTTTAAGTTTTGCCATCCAGAGAATATAACTGCAGGCACCGACAGTTATTGCCTGCCCCACCGATGTGCCCTGACCACCGCAACCGGAAAAGGCTGACCGGGCTGCTGGTGGCTTTGCGTATTATTGGTATAAAAAAGGACACTAATGGATGAGTGTCCTTGTTGTTAGAGAAATAGGACAAGACCCAGATCTGACCCAGATTATTTCGTATTTTTCTCACTGTACTCTGCAGCCCATAAAAACGACCACAAACTAATCACATAGTATGCATAAAGATATAGATTATTATCCATCCACCCATACCACTCATGGCGAAAAATAACTAAAAAGAAAAAACAATACGCACAGCACTTTAGAACCCATCGAGATAGTTGTGAAAAAATAACCACATCAACTAATCTCAAAATAAATATTTTAGATAGTGTTTCAAAAATAATAATGGAAAAAGCTAACGTAACTCCCCCTGTAATTAATGAAGAAAAGTTATTTAAATGTTCGGAGACGACCGTATGGACGATTCCAATAGCACCGCCAACACAGAGCAAGTAAAAGAACTGTATTAATGTTACTTGCCCAATCCAACGCCTTATTTTTTCCTCTTTTTCCATAAAGTTACCAGCTATTATAACAAACAGCTGCTGAGCCACCTGTGACACATCCAGCGACATCTGTTTTGATGTTGTTAAACATACTCATGCCAAAAGTATCTAGACCAGATTTCCCCATCATATAATCGATACCTTTACCATAACCATATCCGAAGACTCCGACATAATTGGAAAGAGGATGGTCGCCCCCAATTATCTTTATACTACTGTCAGACAAACCATAATATCCATATAACTCAACCGTCGCTCTAACCCCTACGCGCGCTAGGTGTCAGGTCTTGCCCTGTGCCCCATAAAACCTTGTTAAAAGCACAATAAACTCAAGCCAAGTTGCGCAGATACACAATTCACCTATTCTTAGCTAACACTCCGATGCTTGACCACTTTCGGGTCAGTTCTTGCACCTTGCCCTGACCGTTCCACAAAACAATTTATTGTCAGGACATTAGCGCGTTAGAAAAATAACAGAAAAAGCATAAAAAACAGCTGCAAATCTATCTCTCAATGAGCGGGGCACAATGCAATACCCTGAGGGCTCTGGCATTAGGCTTTCGGGAGTCTTGTCAAACTGACCGCTGAAAATATAGCCATACCTAACGAAGCTAACCATAAAACATAAACAACCAAGTCTGCGCCAGGAACTAAATACGCGTTTTGATGGTTATTGGGATCGTAATAAACCGTCACGCTACTATCAGCAGCGTATCGCTTTAATGCGATGTCTTTCTCTATTCTGTCCAGCAAGTTATTTAAGTTCGATAATCTATTACCTGTGAAGCTTTTATGCCCAACTGAATACTTATACTCAACTTCAATGACATACCGCTCTTTGCTATGCTCGACACGCTTTGCACTGGCAGACGTGATGACACCTTTAACGCTGGGCCAGCTACTAGCCTTTAAGCCCTCTATTGCTATATGACCTAAGTAAAAACACCAGATTGACGCACCAACAAACATGACTATAAAAAAGGTTTTGCTGCTGTTAAACATCTATATCACCAATCATGGCTTCACCAACACAATCTGATCTAATAAGCCCAACAGTAATTTAGTGCCTGTGCCTGAGGCTATGGCGTCAAATACATTTTCGGTATTTTTGCCTTGTTGGCCGCCGGCTAAATCACTGACGGAGCGGATCACTATCCAGTCGACTTCGTTAACAAAACAAACCTGAGCTACAGCGGCCGATTCCATTTCTGTCACTTCTGCCTGAAATACTTTTTGCAGCCATTGGCGGTACTGGGCGTTGTCCAAAAATACCGAGCCTGTCACGCCATTGCCACCTACTTTGATTTGGATTGGGTGGCCAGATGGCATTTTGATGGGGTCTATAGTAGCGACAGCTTTTTTAGTCAGCTTAATGAGTTGTGGAGTCGCAGTGAAATACGGCATTTGCTGCGGGCTGTCCCAGCCTTGTTTAATCACGGCCATTTCTTCCGGAAAGATATAACCAAAGTTTTCATAGGCTGGTGAATGCGGGTCCTGCTTTTTACGCTGCAGGTAGCTTGCCAGCGCCTGCTCATAATAATCCGGCAGAATATACTGGCCGGCTTTGGCCGGATCAGGGTTCACATAAACGGATTCATCGTGAAAGTACCAACGCTCAGGAATGGCGATATCGCCCGGCTGGAATTGTGGATTAACAGCACCTGCAATCCCCATCATCACCACCCTTTCTATGGGGAAATAATCCAGCGCCATTTGCATTGTCATAGCGGCGTTTGGCACGCTGACGCCCGTGGTGAAAATGACTATGGGTTCACCTTTATAGTGGCCCAATTGATACTTAACGCCGCGGATGGTCAGTGTTTTTGCTATTTTTGCGTCTTTAAGGCTGGCAAAAGCCTGGTCAATCGCCTTAATTTCCGGCTCATAGGCGGCCACTATAGCCGTCCATTTATTGGTGGTGCTAAATTGTTTTGGACCATACTGACTAAAATCTTCGGCGCTTAAATTAAAGCTAAATGCCGCAGTTAAAATCAGTAGTGGGACTAAGGCGCGGGATAAACACTTTCTCATCAGGCTCTGCTCTATGCTGGGGTTTGCTTCATAACCAGCTGTTATGAATACAGTTCCACCATAAGACGTGCAGCCTGATCTTGTAAAGAAAGGAATGAAGTTTGTTGCAGCGCCTACAGATTATCGGGCTGCAGCCGCTATCACCAAAGGATAATCCGCCAGGAACTGCTGGTTATTGATCAGCGGCACAGCACCTGGTTTCATTTCAGGTTTAAACATCGCCACTACAGCGCCTTGGGGGTTTAGCAGCGCTATGCTGGCACTGTGATCGACAGTGTAACGCTCTTCGCTGCCATCATTAATGGCGTACATCAGGCCCAGTTGGCGGATAAAAGGAAATAAGTCTTTATGATCAGCTGTTCTGGCTTTGATCGGCGCTTGTTTAAAATAGGTGATGTACTGAGCCAGTTGCTCTGGCGTATCCCGTTTTGGGTCTACAGAGACAAACCAAATCTCTAAAGGGTCTGGGGTCAGCTTGACTAAGTCCTGATACATGCCAGCTAATTTCGCCATCGTCATAGGGCAAATATCAGGGCAATGGGTGTAGCCGACAAAAACCAGAGTCCAGTGCCCTTGTAAATCCTTCAGGCCTACGGGCTGTTTTTGTTCATCCAGCAAATTAAATTCAGTCAAAGCTCTTGGGCTTGGGTAGACCAAAGCGGCCACAGGCTCAGCGGGATCGGATTTAAAACTGGCTGATAACCATAAACCTGCAGCCAAAGCCACAACCGCCACTACAACCCCTAACCACTTCTGCATAAAAGTATCTTCCTGTTAAAGCGCTGATATAAACCAATAATGGTCCAGCAACAACACCAGGAATAATACCATCAGATGCCAAATCGAAAACTTAAAAGTTGCCATGGCAGTTTCTGGTTTGGCATTAAACTTTAATTGCCAGGCATACCAGATAAAACCTAAGTTCAGCACTGTGCTGCCGAGCAGATACACAGCACCTGTCATACCAACTAAATACGGCAATAAGCAGACTAAAAACAGCACCAGGGTATAAAGGAAGATTGCACTTTTGGTGAATTCAATGCCATGAGTGACAGGCAACATTGGCATATTTACTTTGGCATAATCGTCACGGCGATGAATAGCCAAAGCCCAGAAATGTGGTGGTGTCCAGGTGAAAATAATCATCACTAAGAGCAGCGCATGGGCATGCACTTCAGCCGTCATGGCTGTCCAGCCGAGTAGCGGTGGCATGGCACCAGCCAAGCCCCCTATGACAATATTCTGTGGTGTCGCCCGTTTTAAAAACATGGTGTAGACCACGGCATAACCAAACAAACTGGCTAAGGTCAGCCAGGCGGTCAGTGGATTGACGGCAATAAATAGCAGCAGAAAACCAGAACCTGCCAGCAGCAATGAAAACTTCACCGCCTGCTGTGTCGACAAACGACCACGGGCCACTGGTCTGTTGTAAGTGCGGGCCATTTGCGCATCAATACGCTGGTCCACTATATGGTTCATCGCAGCAGCTGCTGCGGACAATAAACCTATACCTAAAATGGCGGCTATCATCAGGCCAAATCGGGGTAAACCGGGTTGCGACAGCATCATACCAACCCAGGCTGTCAGCACTAAAAGCGCTACAACTTTAGGTTTGGTCAGTTGGTAATAATCACGCCATTGCTGACTATAGTGTTGGGGTAAAGCCAGAACTTTAAGCATAAGCAGACTCCTTGTTTCTGTGCAGCTGATAACCAATGACCACCAGACACATGACTAAATTGGCTGCCACAAAGTTATGCGCCACCGCATTGGCCAAAGGCAAATGCAGCACCACATTGGCAAGCCCCAAACTAAATTGCAGCGCTAACAGCACCAGCACAGCGACAGCCAGGTTCTTCATCAGACCCGAACTATTGCGCCACAGGGCTATGGCATAAGCCGCCACCACCAGCAACGTAATCACAGCACCTATGCGATGCATCACATGCACTGTGGCGCGGGCGCTTTGGCTCATCACACCGTATTCGTAATTGTCGTAGCCCAGATGCAAAGAAAAGGCCTCGTCAAAATTAAGCTGGCTGGTCCAGCCGGCTTCACAGAGGGGTAACTGAATGCAGGCTAAGGCGGCATAGTTGGCAGCTGTCCACCCCCCTAAAGCAATTTGTGCGGCCAGCACCAGCAAAACTGGCCAAAACAGTAACTTCAGGCTTTGTTTTACGGCTATCAAAGGCGCAGGTTGTAATTGCCACCAATAGAGCGCCAATAACGACAGTAAAGTAAAACCACCCAGCAAATGCCCCATAACTACCACCGGATGCAAAGCTAAAGTCACAGTCCACATGCCCAAAGCGGCCTGAAAAATCACCAGAGCTAACAATAAGGAGGGTAACAACAGGCGCTTTTGTTTCAGGCTAAACAAAAAAATCGCCAGTATCAGCAGACCTAAAGTGCCGGCAAAATACCTGTGGATCATCTCATTCCAGGCTTTATGGCTTTCGACCGGCCGCTGTGGGTATAAAGCTTCGGCCTGTTCAATATGGTGAGCCTGCTCTGGCACCTTTAAAAAGCCGTAACAGCCGGGCCAATCCGGGCAACCTAAACCTGCATCGGTCAAACGAGTGTAGGCGCCTAATAAAATCACCAGCATGGCCAATACAACAGCACAGCTAACCAAAACTTTCAGGGCTTTCATCAGAGCCCCCTGTCGTATTTCAGCAGTTTATTTAAATCGGTCAGAATGGCTTTGCCGGTTTGCACCATTTGAGTTTTGTCGTCGCTGACCGCATAGGTCATCAGCGCTAACCCGTTCATATCCACCAGCACCAGCTTGTGCTGCAGTGCATCAACCCCGGCCGGATTCGCCTGCCACAACAATTTTTGCGGCTGAGCACCACCGGATTGCCATAATTCCAGATGCTGCTGTTTACGTCCCAGGGCTGTATAAACCTGCTGCATGCCATAATGGGCATTTTGACAAAGGGTGTCACAGTCGGCTTTGTCACTGACATAAACCAGCCGCCAATGCACATCGCCGCTGGCTTTAGGTAATAACACAATTTCTTCTGTCAGCCACTGGCCTTTATTAGTGGTGGCTCCGCCAAACCAGCCCAGAGATAAAAACGCCTGCGCAAAAGCCAGCGGCAATAAAGAACACAACAAAAACAGCAGTAAAAATTTCTTCTTCGCCATTTAAAGCTCCTTCTTTGACATAAACCAGCCGATCACCACCACAGCAACGGCCAGCAATAACCATTGCAGCGCATAAGCACGGTGTTTTTCCGGTGGCATCACCACAGCTTTATAGTGGTACAGATAAGGGGATTGTTGTTGGTACAGCAGAGCCGGATACAACTCCTGCCCCAGCACCTTCGCCAGTTCAGCAGGCTCAACTTGCTGCATACGTTGTGGCCACAGTCCTGTCTCTTCTAAATTCTGGCCAAGGCGAAAACCTTTGAGTTCAGTACGCAGTAACGCCTTTAATTCAAACTGGTCCGGAATAGTGAGTTCTGGCAACACATCACGGCTGGGCGGTGCAGCAACCCAACCTAAATTCACTAAGACTGCCGGGCCTTGATTCGACACCAGCACAGGGATCACCAGGTCGTAGCCTGCTTTGCCCTGGATCAGCTGATTATCCAGTAACCAGACTGCAGGTTTTAGCCAAACTGCTTTGCCTTGTACCATCAGGCCGTCTTGTTGCTCTGCCGGCACCGAAGCTAAATTTGTCCACTGCACTGGCCCTTGTTGCTCTGCTGTATGCAACTGCTCCAACTGAGTTTGCTTTTGCTCAGCGCGTTGCCATTGCCAGTAACTCAACTTGATCAAAAGCGCAAAAGCGACCAGAGTGAATACAGCCAACAGCCAGTGTCGGGATAGATGGGCAAAAGGCTGAGCTGTCATCTTACAACCAGCCTTTGCGAGGTTTTATGTGGATTAAACTTTTACTCATTGCACTACTGCTCTTTATTGTTTTTAACTTATTTCGTGCTTTGTTTCTGATGCTGAAAAACGATGAAAATCAGCCCAGCATGTCGAAGTTTTTAGGCCGCCGTGTCTGGTGGTCGGCCATTGTCTTATTGTTGGTGATCCTTGCTTTGCAGTTTGGTTTGATCACCCCACACGATCGCCCTTATTAGCTGTATAAACGGGCTGAAAAGCCCGCTATCTCTTTACAGCACATAAACAAACACAAACAAACATAACCAGACCACATCAACAAAATGCCAGTACCAGGCGGCGGCCTGAAAAGCAAAATGCTTATGAGCGGTAAAGTGATTTTTCAGCAGAATGCGCAGGAAAATCACTGTCAGGAATAAAGCCCCCAAAGTCACATGCAAACCATGGAAACCCGTCAGTAAAAAGAAGGTATTGCCATAAATACCGGAGTCCAGTTTTAAACCCAGATCCTGATAAGCGTGCACATACTCAACTCCCTGCAGGCCAAGGAAAGTAGCGCCTAACAGGATAGTAAGTCCTAACATCAGCTTCAGCTGGCCTCTTTTATTTTGCTCTAACCCCATATGAGCAAACTGCAAAGTGACTGAGGAGGCTAATAAAATCAGCGTGTTATAAAGTGGCAAACCTTGCCACGGCATGGCCTGAGTTTCGATGCCTCCCGGAGTTTTCAGTAAAGGCCAGGCCGCCTCAAAAGCCGGCCACAACACAGCTGCTGTACTGGCGTTATTGCTGGCGCCATCCAGCCATGGAATAGCGATCATCCGGGCATAAAACAAAGCGCCAAAAAAGGCGGCAAAAAACATCACCTCGGAGAAAATAAACCAGCTCATGCCCTGACGGTAAGATCGGTCCAGTTGCTTGCTGTACAAGCCATGCATAGACTCATCAATCACATTTCTGAACCAGCCCACCAGCATAAAAATTAAAGTGGCGACACCAGCCAGCAATAAATAACCGCCATAACCCGGCTGGTCTTTCGTCACTTCGTTAACAAAATGACCAGCACCAAAAGCCATCATAAAAAGCGCAACTGCGCCCACTATAGGCCATGGGCTTTGCTCCGGTACGTAATAATGTTCGTATTTTTCACTCATTGTTATCCCCTGTTGCTGTCTGTGCAGTGACCGGGGTGGCAGCTTCTACTTCGTACAAGGTGTAGGACAAAGTGATGGTGCTGAACTGTTCCGGTAGTGCGGGATCGACATAAAATTGCAACGGCATTAATAACTGCTGACCTGCCGTCAGATGTTGTTGGGTAAAACAGAAACATTCCATTTTATTAAAATACAAAGCGGCCTGACCCGGCGACACAGAAGGCACAGCCTGAGCTGTCATGGCTCTGCCTGTCACATTGTGTGCCAGATAATCAATACGGTGGATCTCCCCTGGATGTACCCGCAATTTTTGCACAACAGGCTCAAATACCCAGGGCATGTTGTTATTCGGACGGGCGATAAACTCCACCAGCACTTCGCGTTGTTTATCCGGTATAGCAGCTTCAGCTGTCGCCGCCATGCTTGAGGTTTTACCATTCAGGCCTGTTAAATCACAAAATACGTCGTACAAAGGCACTAAGGCATAACCAAAACCAAACATGGCTGCCGTCAGCAGACATAATTTAACCACTATAGGTTGATGCTTCAGTGCCATAGTCGCCTTCCTATTTCACTTCAGGTGGAGTGGTAAAGCTGTGATAAGGTGCTGGCGAAGGAATAGTCCATTCCAGGCCTTCTGCGCCCTCCCACACCTGATCTGTAGCTTTTTCACCGCCTTTAATGCATTTCACCACCAGCCAGACAAACAGCAGTTGCGATAAACCAAAGGCAAAACCACCTATGCTGATCAGCGCATTAAAGTCAGCAAATTGCAGGGCGTAATCCGGGATCCGCCGTGGCATGCCGGCTAAGCCAACAAAATGCATAGGGAAAAACAGTACGTTGACCGATATCAGCGAACACCAGAAATGCCATTGTCCCAGGGTTTCGTCGTACATATGACCAGTCCACTTCGGCAGCCAATAATAGGCAGCCGCCATAATGGAGAAGATGGCGCCTGTGACTAACACATAATGGAAATGTGCGACCACAAAGTAGGTGTCATGGTACTGGAAGTCGGCAGGCGTGATGGCCAGCATCAAGCCAGAGAAGCCACCTATGGTGAAAAGCACAATAAAGGCCAGGGCAAACATCATAGGCACTTCAAAGGTCATAGCGCCCCGCCACATAGTGGCAACCCAGTTAAAGACTTTCACTCCGGTCGGCACTGCTATCAACATGGTGCAGTACATAAAAAACAGTTCTGCAAACACCGGCATACCTGTGGTGAACATATGATGCGCCCAGACCAAAAAGGACAGCAGCGCAATACTGGAGGTGGCGTACACCATAGAGGCATAACCAAACAACGGCTTACGGGCAAAAGTAGGCACTATGCTTGAGACAATACCAAAGGCGGGCAGAATCATGATGTAGACTTCGGGGTGACCAAAAAACCAGAAAATATGCTGGAACAACACAGGGTCGCCGCCACCGGCCGCATCAAAAAAGCTGGTACCAAAGTACTTATCGGTCAACACCATAGTGACAGCGCCAGCCAGCACAGGCATTACAGCAATCAGCAGGTAAGCCGTAATAAACCAGGTCCAGACAAACAATGGCATTTTCATATAGGTCATGCCTGGGGCGCGCAGGTTCATAATGGTCACTATCACGTTGATGGCGCCCATAATGGATGAAATACCCATGATATGAACTGAGAACACAAAAAGTGCTGTGCTGTCACTGCTGTAAGTGGTGGACAGTGGTGCGTAAAAAGTCCAGCCAAAACCCGGGCCGCCACCTTCCATAAACAATGACAACAGCAGGATGGTAAAAGCAAAAGGTAAAATCCAGAAGCTCCAGTTGTTCATCCTTGGTAAGGCCATATCAGGCGCACCTATCATCATAGGCACCAGCCAGTTGGCCAGACCGGTAAAGGCAGGCATGACGGCACCAAACACCATAATCAGGCCGTGCACTGTGGTCATCTGGTTAAAAAAGTCGGGTTGTACTATCTGTAAACCAGGCTGGAATAACTCAGCCCGGATCACCATAGCCATGGCACCTCCGATAAAAAACATCGTCAGCGCAAACAGCAGGTACAAGGTACCTATATCTTTGTGGTTAGTGGTATAAAGCCAGCGTTTGAAGCCTTTGGCTGGCCCGTGATGATGCTCGTGCTCAGCATGAGCATGTGGATCTGTAGTAACAGTACTCATCTGCGCCCCCTATGGTTTTTGTGCTTTGGCGATGTCTGCAGCTTGCACCACATCCCCTGTATTGTTATCCCAGGCGTTGCGCTCGTAGGTCACTACAGCCGCAATTTCGCTTAAGGTTAGTTGTTTGGCAAAAGCCTGCATAGCTGTGCCTGTTTTGCCATTGAGCACTATGTCGATATGAGCGGGTAAATCTTCCAGCGCCATTTTGCTGCCTTTGAGCGCAGGGAATACACCGGGAATACCCATTCCTGTGGGTTGATGGCACGCAGCGCAGTAACCCATATAGGTTTTTTCGCCCAGAGCCATTAACTCTTCTTTGCTCATATTCATCGACAACAGTTTTTGTTCTTCGGCTTTGGCAGCAGCCTGAGTAGCGGCTTCCTGAGCTATCCACTGATCAAAATCAGCCTGATCTTTGGCAATCACCACCACAGGCATAAAGCCATGGTCTTTACCGCACAGCTCAGCACACTGACCTCTGTACACGCCGGGATGATCCACTTTGGTCCAGGCTTCATTAATAAAACCCGGGTTGGCATCTTTTTTCACCGCAAAAGCCGGTACCCACCAGGAATGGATCACATCATCTGAAGTGACTAAAAAACGCACTTTTTTGCCTGTAGGGATCACCAAAGGCCTGTCGACTTCCAACAGGTAGTTTTCACCTTTTTTCAGCTTGTTTTCGATTTGTTTACGGGGTGTGGCCAACAAAGAGAAATACTCCACTTTGTGGTCCATGTATTTGTAGTGCCACTTCCATTGTGAGCCTGTAACCAGAATAGTCACATCAGCTTCAGAGGTGTCTTCCATTGCTATCAGGGTTTGGGTGGCGGGTATCGCCATTAAAATAAGAATAACCACAGGTAAAGCAGTCCAAAGCAGTTCAACTTTGGTGCTCTCATGAAATTGGGCAGGCTCGACGCCCTTCGACTTACGATGATGGATGATGGACCAAAACATCACCCCAAAAACCGCTACCCCTATTGCACAGCAAATGTAAAAAATCTTCATATGCAGGTGGTAAACCTGCTGGCTGATTTCTGTAACCCCTTGAGTCATGTTCAAAGGCATTTCTGCAGACTGCGTCGAAAACGCAAGCAAAAAGGTTAGCAGCGACCAACACAGATAACTGGTTTTCGCCACGTGACTTCTCCTCTGTCTTTGCACAAAGCAAATTGCAGATTAAAAGACACACACCCTACTTCGTCTTTGGTCCGCAATCGCCATTCTTATTATTGTCCCGATTTAACTTGCTTAAACCGGTGCACTGATGTGTTTATTTTGTTATCAGTTGCATCTAACAATTAGTCAAGGAACAGACAGAAGTAAACCCGCAAAATGAAAAAGCACCGATAAAACCAAATGGTCGTACCAGTGCTTCATGTATTAGCAAACTATTGAGTCAGGTAGATTTTTTTACCAGCTACTGGTGCGGATCACACCAACGGCAAGGCCTTCAATGGCAAAATGCTGTTGACTGAGGTCCACTTTAATCACGTCAAAATCGCTATTTTCCGGATGCAGATAAACCATCTGTCCTTCACGACGAAAACGCTTCACTGTGACCTCATCTTCTACTCTGGCCACCACTATCTGGCCCTGCCGGACTTCGGTGGTTTTATGCACGGCCAGTAAGTCACCGTCCAGAATACCTATGTCTTTCATACTCATGCCCTGCACTTTTAATAAAAAGTCGGCATTAGGTTTAAACAAGCTGGCATCAAGCTGATAACGTTGCTGAATATGTTCTGCGGCCAGAATAGGCTGACCAGCAGCCACTTTACCAATCAGAGGCAAACCCGGCTCTTCCTCTTCCACATCATTGACGGCTTCATCGTCAACCAGACGGATACCCCGGGACGTACCAGGCATCATTTCGATAAAACCTTTTTTTGCCAGCGCTTTTAAATGCTCTTCAGCGGCATTGGCTGATTTAAAACCCAGCTGAGTAGCAATTTCAGCACGGGTAGGCGGCATACCTGAAGCGGCCTGATAATCTTTAAGCAGTTGCAGAATTTCGGCTTGTCGTGGTGTTAATGGACGCATAATGCTGAATACCTATACAGTGGATACTGTGAGTATATACAGCCTTTTACAGTCTGCCAAGCATTTTGCTGGTAAGACCTTCCATGCTATTCTAACGGCTGTTTATAAGTACGGATTTGATATGTTAAAACCAATGACATGGTTAGCCAAGCTGCTGTATTGGCCACTACAACCTTTGGTCAGATGCAAGATAGTACCGGAGCCTGTAGCGGAAAATCTGGCGCTGGACCCCAGGCAGCCAGTGTTTTATATCACCAGAACAGCCTCCTCCAGCGATTTAGCAACGCTGGCCCGTATCTGCCATAAGCTGGGTCTGCCTGATCCTATGACGCCGGTGCAACTGGGCAATACCCGCTTATCCCGTACTATTTTCCTTGAACAACCCCGGGTGCTTTGGGGCAGCCGTGCCTCGACTGACGCCTTACAACAAGGTTTAGCCTTATTACAGGCGCATCAGCGGGATCCAAATTTTTCAGCGCAACTTATTCCGGTTTCAGTATTGTGGGGCCGGGCTCCGGGTAAAGAAGACAGCGTCAAGTCGATGCTGGGCGAATCTGAATCCCCAAGCTGGCTGGCCAAGCTGTTTATTGTGTTAATTTCTGGTCGTCATACCCTGGTGCGCTTCAGTAAAGCTGTTTCTGTACGGCAGATTATTGAAAATGCCACAGTCAACGAAGACACGGCCCATAAGTTGTTACGGGTGGCGCGGTTCCATTTTTATCGCCAACGTCTGGCTGCTACAGGTCCGAAATTACCGGACAGAGCTGCATTATTTAACTCTTTGCTGGCTTCCGATGCGTTAAAAAAAGCCATTGAAGAAGAAGCTCAGAGTAAAAAAATCAGTATCAGAGAAGCTCGTGCTGAAGCCTTAAAACTGCTGGAAGAAATAGCGGCCGATTACCGCGAATCCACCTTAAGAGTGGGCGATCGTTTCCTCGGCTGGTTGTGGAAAAAGCTCTATTCAGGCTTAAAAATTACTAATGGTCAGGTACTGACGGACTTAGTGCAAAAAGGCCACGAAATTGTTTATGTGCCCTGCCACCGCAGTCATATGGACTATCTGCTGTTAAGTTACGTTATTTATCATCAGGGCTTAGCTCCACCTCATATAGCCGCAGGTATTAACCTGAATTTTTGGCCTGTAGGGAATTTTTTCCGCCGTGGTGGCGCCTTTTTTATCCGCCGTAGCTTCAGCGGTGAAAAGCTCTATTCGGCGGTATTTCGTGAATACTTAAGCCAGCTGTTCAGCAAAGGTTATCCGGTAAAGTATTACTCCGAAGGGGGCCGCAGCCGCACAGGCCGCTTATTGCAGCCAAAAACCGGTATGCTGGCGATGACAGTGCAGGCGGTATTACGTGGCATAGACAGACCAATCAGCTTAGTACCTGTGTACTTAGGCTATGAGCACGTGATGGAGGTCAACACCTACCTGACGGAACTCAAAGGCTCCAGCAAGAAAAAAGAATCCATTGGTGGTGTGTTCAGTGCAGCACGTAAACTGCGGGATTATGGTTATGGTTACGTAAACTTCGGTCAGCCTATTTCACTGAATGCTTTTTTAAACCAGCAAGCTCCTGACTGGCGGGCTTCGATAGAGACTGCAGATAACCAAAAACCGGCCTGGCTAAACCCGGCAGTCGCCACACTGGCAACAGAAATCATGCAGCGGATTAATCAGGCAGCGGCGCTAAACAGCATCAACCTGATTGCCACCTGTTTACTGGCCACACGCCAACACTCGCTGACACGGCAGGAACTGACAACCCAGCTGGAGTTTTACCGTAACTTACAACACTATGCGCCTTATCATTCCGGGGTGACTTTACCTGAAGGTTCGGTCAGCCAGTGGATTGACCATGCGATTCGCCTGAAGAAAGTAGCAGTGTCACAAGACAGCTTTGGCCAGATTATTCAGCTGACGCCTGAAAACGCGATTTTATTAAGTTACTACCGCAATAACGTCTGCCATTTATTTATGTTGCCGGCTATTTTGGCGACAGCCTTGTTGCAGCATCCGGGCTTAACTAAAGTACAGTTGGTGAATATTTGTCAGCTGGTGCAGCCCTTATTGCAACACGAGTTGTTTTTGCAGCTGGATAACGTCAACAGCTACATAGAGCAGGTACTGGAACAGTTGCAACAACACCAGTTAATCGAAGCAGTTGGCCAGCAATTACAGGCAGTCCCGGTACAACAGGCTGGTCATTTTATGCTGGAGCTGCTGGCTTTTAACGCTCAGGATGTATTACAGCGTTATGCCGTGGTGCTGAATTTACTGCAACTGCACAGTCCGTTGACCCGTGCTGACTTAGAGCAACAAAGCCATGAACTGGCGCAGCGGTTAAGCACTTTGCATGGCATCAGTTCACCTGAATACCTCGATAAACAGCTGTTTGCGACTTTAATCAATGCTTTGCGTGAAGCAGGTTATTGTCATACTAACGAACAAAATGAGCTGGAAGCCACAGCTATTTTGTTACCGCTGCAACAAACAGTAAACGGCTTATTAAGAGCAGATGTATTGCAAACAGTGCTTAGCATAGTGAACAAAAAATAAGTC
>CBIMJC010000005.1:0-34533 GCA_966244125.1 uncultured Rheinheimera sp. | reverse complement strand
TTTTGCCTCTTTACTCTTTTTGTTATTCCTGGCCCATATTTCTATAACTTAAAGAAAATTAACAATTTTTTGTGCAATTTAATGGCAAAAAAACCAGCAGGATCCATACTTCTCTGGCGTCTCTTTGCAACTATGGAACTGGCTAATGGACAAAAGGTTAATTCAGCCGCTGTGCATCATTTTGTTTATGTTGTTGCTTATCAGCCAATGGCTGAATTACTCCTCTGTGGGCGGTGCCGTCTTCAGTACTTTGTTATGTCTGCTCGGTGCAGTGTTATTGTGGTTTTCGTTTTCAGCCCCTGAAGCGAAAACAGAACCCGTCAGGCAGGAACAAGTGCCGGAGCTGCGGCCTTTTAGTCAGAATTTGTTGCAGCTGCTGAGTCAGGTATTGCCGATGTGGGTTAAACAATCTGCTTTGGTGAAAGAGCAAACAGAAGCCGGTGTGGTGCATCTGAATGAAAAATTTGCTGAACTGCTCAGTGTACTTGGGTCCGGACCAGGCAAAGGTTCAGCACAAAATGAGCAGAAACTTGTGGAGATGATTAAAGACTCAGAGCGCAAATTGCTGGCGATGACGCAACAACTGAATCAGGCACAACAGAACCGCCATAAAATGCTGACAGAAATTCAGGAACTGGCCAAAGTCACAGACCATTTGCAGGCCATGACCAGTGAAGTAGGAGATATTGCGGCCCAAACTAACCTGCTGGCGCTGAACGCTGCTATTGAAGCGGCCAGGGCCGGTGAAAGTGGCCGGGGTTTTGCTGTGGTTGCCACCGAAGTGCGGGCCTTGTCGAACCGTTCCAGCGAAGCGGGTCAAAAAATACGTCAGCGTGTGGCTGAAGTGACCCAGGCCCTGACCAAAACTGTGGCCGATTCTGAGCAACAGGTGGATCACGAACAGCAACTGATCCAGCAAACCGAACACACCATCAGCAGTGTACTGAGTGATTATGAAGGCGCAGTACAAGGCATCAGTGAAACTAACCATCAAATGCAGTTGCAGGCGGAGCATGTGCAGCAGCAATTGTCTGATGTGGTGATGCATCTGCAGTTTCAGGACAGAGTCAGTCAGATCCTCAGTCATGTGATGGACGATATGCATAAGCTCACCGACAACGCCAACAGATTTGCCGCTCAGTTGGACGCCGGTGAGTTGCCTGACACTATTTCAGTGCAGCATTGGCTCGAAGGCCTGAGAAAAACCTATACCACGCTGGAACAAGTCTCTGTGCATACAGGAGCAAAACAACAGTCCGGCTCAAATGATGACATTACGTTTTTTTAGGGATGTGCAGTGATGAAAACCATACTTATTGTCGATGATTCAATCAGCATACGCCAGGTCGTTGGGATGACGCTCAAAGCCAATGGTTTTGATGTGATTGAAGCCGTGGATGGCGTGGATGCGCTGAAAAAGCTGACAGGTCAGAAAATCCATCTGATTATTTCAGACGTGAATATGCCCAATATGGATGGCATTAGCTTATTAAAAGAAATCAAGCAGTTACCTGCCTATCGTTTTACACCTGTAGTGATGTTAACGACAGAAGGTGCAGAAGAGAAAAAAGAACAGGGGCGGGCAGCAGGCGCAAAAGCCTGGATTATCAAACCCTTTCGTCCAGAACAGATGTTGGTTGCTGTGAATAAACTCATTCTTCCTTAGGAGTGTGGCATGTCTGTACAAATTACTCCAAAAGCGGACTTTCTGGTGGTGGAGTTTGGTCATGACCTGACCATTTTCACAGTGCGGGATTGTTATGAAGCTTTAAAAAAGCTGGCTGGTATGAGGATGGAGAAAGTCATTCTGGACTTGTCTGCAGTCAACGACTTTGATTCGTCCGGTGTGCAGTTGTTGCTTTGGGTGATGCAGCATCATACAGACAAAAATTTTACCCTGACCCACAGTGAAAACCCGGCAGTCAGCAGGGTGCTTCAGTTGTATTCACTGGATTTTGGTTCTGACGCGGCAGCAACTTAAGGGGAATACCGGATGGATATGTCAGAAGCGAAATCGCTGTTTTTTGAGGAAGCCACTGGGTTACTGGAAACCATGGAGTCCTGTTTATTAGAAATTGAATCCGGTGAAGCCACTGTAGAGTCGCACATAGATGCCATTTTCCGAGCTGCTCATACCATTAAAGGCTCGGCTGGTTTATTTGGCTATGACCATATAGTGGCTTTTACCCACAGTGTTGAGAGTGTGCTGGATAAGGTCCGTTCCCACGAGATTGGGATGGATGAGACGCTGATTAATCTGTGTTTTGCCAGCCGGGATCATTTAGCCACTATGGTGCGTCAGTTACAGGATTCTTCCATAGAACTGGATTTTCATGCCGGTGAAGTGTTGCTGGTGGAGCTGAATCGTTATCTGGATCCTGCTCCTGCTGTGACTGCGGATGAAGTGGAACCTGTGCAAAGTTCTGAGAACTGGCAAATTGATATTCAGTATGGTCCGGACGTGTTCCGGGATGGCATGGACCCTTTGTCTCAGCTGGGTTTTCTCTCCACCCTGGGCGAGCTGCAGCAGGTCAGAGTGGTGCCACATTTTAAAGAAGACTTTGACCCCGAAAGCTGTTATCTGCAGCTGTTTATTGAACTCAATTCTGCCGTCAGCAAAAAAGAGCTGGAGGATGTGTTTGAGTTTATTCAGGACAGCAGCAAAATTCAGATCACTGTGCCAGTCAAAATCAGCCAGCAACTGGCACAACAGGACGTGGTGGATGAAAAGCTGGGTACCTTGCTGGTGCAGGCTGGCGCTGTCACTGAACGTGAATTGGCTCAGGCCCTGCAGGTGCATAAAGAGCAGGAGATTGCGCTGGGCGAAGCCCTGGTGCAGCAAGGTGTGGTGTCTAAAGATTTGGTCAGTACGGCCTTGGACAAGCAAAAAGCCACAGAACATAAAAGACCGGCGGATTTTCAGTTTTTAAAAGTGGAAGCCAAAAAACTGGATTTATTGATCAATCTGATTGGCGAACTGGTGACATCCGGTGCTGAGATGGACTCCCTGTTGTCGCAGCTGGAAGATGACAAAATATCCGAGTCCTTTTCTATTTTAACCTCCTTACTTGAACAAATCCGTGATGGCGCTTTAGGTCTTCGGATGGTGCAGATTGGTGAATCCTTCAGCCGTCTGCGCCGTATAGTGCGGGATGTCAGTAAAGAGCTGGATAAAGACATTAATCTGGTGATTGAGGGGGCAGAAACTGAGCTGGATAAAAGCATGGTGGAGAAATTATCTGACCCGCTGATGCATATAGTGCGTAACGCTTTGGACCACGGTATAGAGCCGAAAGAACTTAGGTTATACAAAGGTAAACCGGCTCAGGGGCAGCTCAAACTCAGTGCCCGGCATGAAGCGGGCTCAGTCGTGATTGAAATCTCTGATGATGGTGCAGGTTTAAATCAACAAAAGATCCGGCAAAAAGCCATAGAAAAAGGCATCATCAGTGCGGATCGGGATTTGTCTGAGCAGGACATTTTTAAACTGATTTTTGAACCCGGTTTTTCGACAGCAGCTGCTGTTACCAATCTGTCCGGCCGTGGTGTTGGCATGGATGTAGTGCGGCGTAATATTGAGGAGCTGCGTGGTCAGATCCAGATTTTCTCCACTTTGGATCAAGGCACAACCTTCAGCATTCGTTTACCTCTGACCCTGGCTATTATTGATGGTTTTCTGGTTAGTGTGGCGAACTCGAAAATGGTGTTGCCACTGAATATGGTGCAGGAATGTATTGAATTTCACCCTTCGTTGCAGACCCATGGCCGGAATTATCTCGACCTGCGTGGTGAAGTGCTGCCTTTTATCCGTTTAAGGGATTTATTTAAGTTGTCCGCTGTGCCTTGTGGCCGTGAAAACATAGTAGTGGTGCAGTATGGCTCAGACAGAGCCGGATTGGTGGTGGATAGCCTGCACGGGGAATTACAGGCGGTGATTAAGCCGCTGAATTCAATGTTTAAATCTTTACGGGGTATTGGGGGCTCTACCATTTTGGGTTCAGGTGACATAGGCCTGATCCTCGATATTCCTCAATTAGTTCAGTTTGCCACCAATCTGGAGATGCAAACATGTCAACAGTAACAAACAGGCCGCAAAACAACACACACATCAACGATTCATTAAAACGCGATGAGCTGGATCCAGAGCATTATCTGACCTTTTTATTGAGGGATGAATACTTTGGCATCAGCATCAGTTCGGTAAAAGAAATTATTGAATACGACAATGTCACTTCCATTCCGTTGATGCCGGATTTTGTCAAAGGGGTGCTCAATCTGCGGGGGGAAGTGGTGCCTGTGATCGACCTGTCGATTCGCTTTAATAAGCCGGCAACCGAAGTACAAAAAAGGACCTGCATCATCATTATGGAAATACCTTATGAAGATCAGATTGTAACCCTGGGTGCTGTGGTGGACAGTGTCTGTGAAGTGATGGAGATCCCCGAGAAAAGCATTGAAGCAGCACCGACTTTCGGCGCTAAGATCCGCGCTCAGTTTATTTTGGGAGTGGCACATATCGAGGAGCATTTTGTCATTTTATTAAGAGGGGACAGAGTGTTGTCTATTGATGAGATGGCGTCCATCATCGATAAGGTGCTTGAGTAGTAAAGCCGGGCTGTCGGAGACAAGGTGGTGGTCAACACTCAACCCAAAGTATTTATTGATCCTGCAGAGTTAAACAGGGCTATGCCTCTGTCGGACCAGGAGTTTTATCAAATCCGGGATTGGCTGAAAGGTCAGTCCGGTATTCATCTGGCTGATATTAAAAAAAGTATGGTGGTAGGGCGGCTGCAAAAACGCCTGAAAGCGCTGCAGATCCCAAGTTTTGCCGCTTATCTGAAATTGCTGCATCAGGCCGATCAAACTGCGGAGCGGCAAACAGCGGTGAATTTATTAACCACCAATGAAACTTACTTTTTCCGGGAAGAAAAACATTTCCAGTTTCTTGAACAGCAGGTGCTGCCACAAGTGCAATACCGGGACAACTTTAAAGTCTGGAGTGCTGCCTCTTCAACAGGGGAAGAAGCGTATTCGGTAGCTATGACTTTGGGGCATCTGTGGGGGGCGCAAAGCAGCTGGCAAGTGATGGGCACGGATATCAATACTTCTGTGCTGCAAAGGGCGCAAAAAGCTTTGTATCCGCTGGATGCCAAAGACAGGATCCCGCTGCATTTGCTCAAAGCCTTTTGTTTAAGGGGCATAGGGCAGGAAACCGGTTGGCTGAAAATAAGTTCTGAAATCAGTTCACATGTCAGTTTTGTTCAGGCCAATCTCTTTACTTTGCATGTGAAGCTGCCGTTATTTGATGTGATTTTTTTGCGCAACGTACTGATTTATTTCGAATTAGAAGACAAAAAAAAGATTATCCGCAATGTGGTGCGGCAGCTTAAACCAGGTGGCTGGCTGCTGGTTGGGCATTCGGAGAGTATTCATGGTTATCACGATGATTTAAAGCAGCACAGGCCCAGTTGTTATCAATACTTACCTGCGAGCAGGTCCTAATGAATAAGGTCGTCCAGTGGCAAAGATAAAAGTACTGATAGTGGATGATTCAGCCTTAGTCCGGCAGGTACTGAGTGGTTTGCTGGAAAAAGAGCATGATATTGAGGTGATGGCTACAGCACCAGATCCTATTTTTGCGATGAGCAAAATGAATAAAGAATGGCCTGATGTGATTACGCTGGATGTGGAAATGCCGCGGATGGACGGTATCACTTTTTTAAAACAAATTATGGCCACCCGACCCACACCAGTTTTAATTTGCAGCTCTCTGACCGAAAAAGGCGCTGCGACCACAGTACAGGCGATGGAAGCTGGTGCTGCCGGAATTTTTACCAAGCCGGCCTTAGGGGTCAAAGATTTTCTGATCAACAGTAAAGCCAGCTTTGCCGAAGCCATAAGGGAAGTGGCAAAAATTAATACTAAAAATCTGAAGTATGCCCCTAAGCCTGTGGCGAAAACAGTACAAATGGCAGTGCCGGAGCCTGCTGCTATTGCCATGGCGAAAACCACAGAAAAAGTGGTGGCTATAGGCACCTCAACCGGAGGCACTATTGCGCTTGAGCATGTATTAAGTCAGTTGGATACCGACTGCGAAGGCATAGTGATAGTGCAGCATATGCCGGAAAAATTTACCGCAGCTTTTGCTGAACGTCTGAATACGCTCTGCGCTATTGAAGTGCGGGAAGCCAAACATGGGGATAGGGTAAGACCCGGCCTGGCGCTGATTGCTCCCGGCGGGCAGCATATGAGCCTGATGCGTAACGGAGCTTATTATCATGTGTCGGTAAAGCCCGGCCCTGCTGTCAATCGGCATTGCCCTTCAGTGGATGTGTTGTTTCGTTCCGTTGCTAAAATTGCCGGTACCAATGCAATAGGCATCATTATGACGGGCATGGGGGATGACGGTGCCCGGGGGTTGCTGGAGATGAAAGAAAGCGGCGCCCGCACTTATGCCCAGGATGAAGAAAGTTGTGTGGTCTACGGTATGCCAAAAGAAGCTGTAAAACGTGGTGCTGTGGATCAATTGGTGGGGTTGGGAAAAATTCCTGCTGTCATTATGGCTTACAGTCGATAAGGAAAGTTTTTATGGCATCCCCCAGAGTATTAATAGTTGAAGACAGTCCTTGTCAGGCGGAATACCTTTCCGTTTTGTGCCGCTCTTGTGGCATCAGCAAACTGGCGACTGCGGAAAACGGCCGTGTTGCGCTGGAGCTGATCGACAAAGCGGAAACAGGCTTTGATATTCTGATCTGCGATTTGGAAATGCCGGATTTAGACGGCATAGAACTGATCCACTTATTGGCAAACCGTAATACCAGCAGCGCGCTGATTATTGTCAGCAGTCGCGAGCAGAGTTTAATTTCTGCAGTGGAACTGATGGCTGTCACTGAAGGCATTTATGTGCTGGGCAGTATCCGCAAACCTGTGCCTCAGGGCGCGTTAGAAACACTGATCAAAGACTACAGAGGCAAAGCTGTTGCCAGAGCTAAAGGTCGTGCCCCTTTAAACGCTGCTTTGACAGTACAGGAATTGGAGCAAGGGCTGGCTCTGCATCAGTTTGAGTTACATTACCAGCCCAAACTCTGTATGGACAATGGCATGTTGCATGGGCTGGAAGCTTTGGTCCGTTTCCGTCACCCGGAGCGGGGGTTACTCTACCCCGGTGACTTTATTGAATTGTGCGAACACATAGGGCTGATTGACGCTCTGAGTTTTGAAGTGATCAGCATGGCTATACAACAAATGGTGGTATGGAATCAGCAGGGTTTTGCGCCCCGGATTTCGGTCAACTTATCAGGCCGGTCTTTTGGTAACAGCGCTTTTACCCAGGACGTGATGGCATTGCTTAGTCATGCCGCCATAGCGCCTTCAGATTTAATTTTTGATGTGACTGAAACCCAGGTAATAGACAATATAGGAGAAGCTTTAGCCTTTTTGAGCCGGTTAAGGCTGCATGGTTTTGGTTTATCTATAGATGACTATGGCACCGGTTATTCTTCGGTAAAACAGCTGTCACAAATTCCTTTTACTGAGCTGAAAATGGATCGCAGCCTGATTGAAGGTGTGGCTTCTAAATCTCATTTGCAGGTGATTTTTGAGAGCACCTTGTCGATGTGCAACAAACTGGGTATAGATTTAGTGGCGGAAGGCATAGAAAAAAGCAAAGACTGGGATTATTTGCGCAGTGCAGGTTGTCATGTAGCGCAGGGTTATTATATTTCGCCTCCTATGCCCAGCCATGAAGTGGTGAATTGGGTGCATGCAGGTATGCCGGCCTTGCATGACAAAATGGCTTAGCCTGAGGTTTTTTTCTGTTGCAGCGGCAATTGTCTGACCCAGACATCTCCACTCCACAAATCAAAAAACACATTGCGGTGACCCGCTCCCCCTACATGTTCTGAGACTGAATGTAAGCCCATTTTTTGCAGTAAGTCTCTGGCCATTTCAATGTTCTTGCAGCCAACATCGGCCACTGAGCCTTTTTCAGCATGAAACATGCGGCCGCCCCCAAAAAGTTTGGCCTGAAACTGACTCATCGGCAGCCCAATCAGCCGGATGTCCTCCCGCAATAACCAAAAAGCCTCTTCTGCATAACGGGCATCAGCCTGTTTGTGGTTGAGAGCTTTTAACGGCTCTTTACGTTTAGGTAATAAAAAATGGCACATGCCACCGGCCTTAAGCTTAGGGTGCCATAAAGTCACGGAAACGCAGGATCCTAATAAAGTGCGGATCCTGGTATTGGGGTCATTGCTAAAGTAATACTCTCCGGGTTGCAGCAGTATTTCGACATATTGTTTAGGTTGCATAGTTGCAACTCCTGCTGACAAAACGAGCGCAGCTCAGCAGAGGAAATTGCTGAGCTGTCTGCAGTTAAAAGCGGACAAAGTCTCCGTCTGAATTGACATTGTGATGCACCATAGCTTTTTTGCTGGGTGATTTAGTCTGAGATGCTGAACTGCGGGGGGCGGAATCTGATATGCCTGATACTTTAAAAAATGAAATCAGCTGTTGCAGTTGTTCAGCCTGACCACTCATTTCTTCTGCTGTGGCGGCTAACTCTTCACTGCTGGCTGCGTTTTGTTGCGTCACCTGATTCAGTTGCACCATAGCTGAGTTAATCTGGGTAGTGCCTGTGCTTTGTTCTTCACTGGCGGCGGTAATTTCCTGCACCAGTTCTGAGGTTTTATTGATCCCCGGTACTATATCGTCCAGCACAGTACCAGCGCGTTCCGCCAGTTTGACACTGTCTTTGGCTACTTCGCCAATCTCCTGAGCTGCAACCTGACTGCGTTCGGCCAGTTTGCGCACTTCAGCCGCTACGACGGCAAAACCACGACCATGTTCACCTGCTCTGGCTGCTTCGATAGCGGCGTTTAATGCCAATAAATTGGTTTGGTAGGCAATGTCATCAATAATGCCAATTTTGTCGGCAATGCTTTTCATGGCCGCTACTGTTTGTCGTACCGCTTGTCCGCCTTCGTTGGCATTTACAGCAGCTTTTGACGCTATGCCTTCGGTAATTTTGGCGTTTTCTGTATTCTGGCTGACGGAGGCGCTCATCTCTTCTACTGAAGCTGAGGTTTCTTCCACGCTGGCGGCCTGTTCACTGGTGGCTTGTGACATATTCTGGGCTGTGGAACTTACTTCTTCCGAAGCAGAAGATAAGTTATCTGCTGCACTTCTTACTTCTCCGACTATTTGTGACAAGCGTGTCACCATCTCACTGATGGCAAACAACATACTGGAGGAGTCGCCGGCTTTGAGCTGCACTTTCATGGTTAAATCACCTGCTGCCACTTTAGTCACAACATCAGCGGCATAGGCCGGTTCGCCACCAATTTGTTTCACCAGTCCACGTACAATCAGCACCGCAACAGCTATACCTAAAACCACGCTGACTAAAATCATCACAGTAACAAACTGCTGGGCTGTGGCATAAATTTCATCACCCAAAGAACTGGCTTTGGCACAACCATCCACATTGATTTCAACCAGTTTAAGCAAAGTAGCTGAAAATTCGTTAAACAGGCGTTGTGACTCTCCATTAAGCAAAGCCATAGCTTCTTCGGTTTTTAATGCAGTGGACAGAGGGATCATCTGCTCATGCACCTGCTGATAGCTTTTAAAAAGTTGGTCAAAATTGCCGAGCAACTGACGTTCTTCGTCCAGCATGATGAGTTTTTCATAGGCATCACGATTTGTTTTAATAGCCTCCAATAAAGTGACCATATCTTTTTCGTACTGGGCCATTTGTTCTGGTGTCGTCGCCAGTACATGATTCAGCTCGGCAATACGATAATCTGAGGTTGCAGTATTCACCTGATGGATAAAGTTAATGCTGGGCATCCAGACGCTGGAAATCTCAGTCGACTGGTCATTCACCTTACTCATTTCCGATAAAGCCACAGCGCCCATTATGGTCATCAGCAGCAAAACAACAAAAAATCCTAAACCTAATTTGGTCGCTATTTTTAGATCACGAAACAGGTTCATATCTACTCCCTGAAAATCTATTAAAGGTCATGAGGCGATGGACAACTGCGACGGCCTGAACAGCACAACTGATAAAATCAGTAAAAGAAGCCTCTACAATACAAGCACAAGAATTTCAGCTGCGCCAGCAACTGAATAAGATAAAAATCAGTAAGTTATTTTCACCGAACTAATTTTGCGACTGCGTTGAGTAACTGAGTAGGGTGGAAAGGTTTAATGACCCAGGCCTTGGCTCCAATTTCATAGGCTTCTAGTTTTTTGTCTTCGGACTTTTCTGTACTCAAGATGATGACAGGGGTGAATTTGTAGGCAGGACGTTGCTTAATTTGCCGGATCAATTCAAGGCCATTGATCTGCGGCATATACAGATCACAAAGGATCAAATGGACTTTTTTGCCGTCCAGCAAGTGGAGTGCTTCTGCTGCGCCTTCGGCTTGCAGCGTATGGTAACCCGCTTCTGTCAGCACCTGGCTGACCACAGAACGTAACGAGCTGGAGTCATCAACGATCAATACTGTGTGTTGCATTTTTGTGCCTGGACAGAAACTTATTTGTTTCAACTCTAATGCACAGCAGCACAAATTGCGAGTAGAGGGAGGGGGAAAGGACCACAATCTGGTGGTCCCTGGGTTTTAACTTACAAACTCAAAGTGCGTTCACCACGGGAAATACCGGACACACCACTTCTGACTGTTTCCAGTATTTGGGTGCCTGCTAAAGCTTCAATAAAAGCTTCTAATTTATCCGAGGTGCCAACCACCTGAATGGTGTAAGTGCTGGCGGTGATATCAATAATCTGAGCACGGAAGATATCGGCGCAGCGTTTTACTTCTTCGCGTTGCTCTGCCGTGGTTTTGACTTTGACCATCATCAGTTCACGTTCAATATGGGCCGATTCACTTAAATCCGCTAATTTGACCACTTCAATCAGTTTATGCAGCTGCTTGGTGATTTGTTCGATGACCTGATCATCACCACGGGTGACCAGCGTCAGACGGGAGATGGTCGGGTCTTCAGTGGCCGCTACTGTAAGTGAATCAATGTTATAACCGCGCTGGGCAAACAAACCCACTACACGGGCTAAAGCGCCGGACTCGTTTTCCAGCAATACAGATAAAATATGCCGCATCTTAAGTCCGCTCCGTTTTGCTTAAAAACATTTCATTCATAGCACCACCAGGTATCTGCATTGGATACACATGTTCGGTTGGGTCGACATGAATATCTAAAAACACCAGTTTGTCTTTTAAGGCAAAAGCGCGCTCTAAGGCAGGTTCTAACTCTTCAGCTTTGGTGACTCGAATACCAACATGGCCATAAGCTTCGGCCAGCTTCACAAAGTCGGGCAGGGAGTCCATATAAGAGCTGGAATAGCGGCTGTCGTAGTTCATATCCTGCCACTGTTTTACCATGCCCAAATAACCGTTATTCAGGTTGATGATTTTGACACCCAGACCATATTGTTTGCAGGTTGACAGCTCCTGAATATTCATCTGAATAGAACCTTCCCCTGTAACACAAACCACTTCAGCGTCAGGGTAATGCAGCTTGACACCCATAGCGGCTGGCAAACCAAAACCCATGGTGCCAAGGCCACCTGAGTTGATCCAGCGGTTGGGTTTATCAAACTTATAATACTGAGCAGCAAACATCTGGTGCTGACCTACGTCGGACGTGACATAAGCATCACCTTTGGTGTGACGGTGCACTGCTTCAATCACGGCCTGAGGTTTTAACAGCGATGGATTGTGGTCGTAGCGGCCACCATGCACTTCACGCCATTGCTGGATTTGCTGCCACCACTGGCCCAACGCCTGTTGATCCAACTGGCCCTGGTTTTTCTCCAGTTGCTGCAGCATCTCCTGCAACACAGGTTTGACTAAACCGACAATAGGAATATGCGCATTGATGGTTTTGGATATGCTGGCCGGGTCAATATCGATATGAATAATGGTCGCATCAGGGCAGAATTTTTTGGTGGCGTTCGTAACACGGTCATCAAAACGCGCGCCTACCGCAAAAATCACATCGGCATTATGCATGGCCTGATTGGCTTCATAAGTACCATGCATGCCCAGCATGCCAATAAATTGTTGATCGGACGCCGGATAAGCGCCTAACCCCATCAGTGTATTAGTCACTGGTAAATTCAGCTTGCGGGCTAAAGTGGTCAGCTCTTCTGAGGCCTGACCTAAAATCACCCCACCGCCTGAATACAATACAGGGCGTTTGGCAGCTAATAAGGTCGTCAGGGCTTTTTTAATCTGACCCGGATGGCCTTTGGCATTGGGGTTATAGGAGCGCAGCTTGATCTCTTTTGGATACTCATACGGGAACTTCTGACTTGGGATCGTCATATCCTTTGGAATATCCAATACCACAGGACCTGGGCGGCCACTTTGGGCTATGTAAAAAGCTTTTTTCACTAAATACGGAATATCTTCAGGCCGGCGCACCGACATATTGTGTTTCACAATAGGGCGGGAAATACCCAGCATATCGGTTTCCTGAAAGGCATCGTCACCAATCAGATGACTCATGACCTGACCACAGATCACCACCATAGGAATAGAATCCATATAAGCAGTGGCTATGCCGGTCACCGCATTAGTAGCACCAGGGCCGGATGTGACGAGCACTACACCAGCTTTGCCGCTTGCTCTTGCGTAGGCGTCCGCCATATGGGTCGCGGCTTGCTCATGGCGGACCAGCACGTGTTTCACCTGATGCTGTTGAAACATTGCATCGTAAATGTGTAACACGGCACCGCCGGGGTAACCATAGACATACTCTACGCCTTCGTCAGCTAAGGCGCGGATCAGCATGGCTCCACCAGACAGCAGTTCTGGTTGGGTGTTTTGGCTTGTCATTATTAAGGTCTCATAGTTTGCACGTGCGAACTTTAAGCCCTGTTGCGGGCGCAATAAGGCTTAAAGCAAAAATCACCGCTCTGCTTGCACAGAACAGCATAAATTTTCTTTTACGTGGACGGACAGAGTAAGGGGTCTGTCAAACAAACTAATCAGGCCTGGTTGGATATGACTCGTTGGTCGTTTTTTTTATTTAGCAGGCTTGATGGCTAATTTAAGGGAAGTAGCTTTGAAAGTATACCGCTTTTTCTGGTCTGACCAAAAAAAGTCTTGCTGTGCCGCAGCGTAGCGATGCATTGGCCGGATAGCGAAACGCTTTAAATTTCAGTAGTTACAGATCGCTAAGAAAGTCTTCGCCGTCAACGACATTACCCTGTGCTAAGTCTTGTTTTGCAGAGTTAAAGCAGTGTTTAAGGTAATTATCTTTCACCACTTCAAGCGCCTGGTCGTCATCTAAATTTCGTTTGGCGTCATTAGGTGTTAACGTCTGCATAAATATACTCCAGCTCTGGAAATGCAATAGCAGTATAGTCTGACGAGTAAAATGCTTGAAGTGATTAAATCGTGCGCTTTGTGTGAAGGGTAAAACTAACCAATTTCAACGATTGCAGGGACGAGTCTAACCAGAAGCCAATTTAACCCCCCTACCCGCCCCCCAACGTGCAAATCTAAAGCCCTGGCCACATAGTATTTCAAAGTATTCCATAAAATCGGCATTGGCCGGTTTGTATAAAATAGGTGAGTTGTGTCCGCTAATATCAAGCCCGTTACTATAGAAAATGTCCGTGAACTGTTAGAGCAGTCTTTTACCCAGCCTGTGTTGTTTTATTTTTATTCAGAGCGCAGCCCGGCTTGCTTAAATTTAGGCCCTGTATTGCAGCGTATCGCCCAAAGTTACCCGGATGCGCTGACATTGGCTGTGGTGGATTGTGATCAGGAGCAACAACTGGCGGCGCACTTTGGTGTGCGTTCAGTGCCTACTGTGCTCTTTATTAAAGAAGGTCAGCCAGTCGATGGTTTTGCCGGTGAAGAGCCAGAACAGGCTATTTTGCAGCGTTTAAGTGTCTTTTTACCTAAGCCAGAGGACCAGCTGTTGCAGCAGGCTCTGCCTTTGCTGGAGCAACAAAACTGGACTGAAGCTTATCCTTTGTTAAAACAAGCCAATGAGCTGGCTGTTGAGCGGGTGGATATTCGTTTGCAACTGGCGTTGGTGCAAGTGGAACTGGGGCAGTTAGAGGCGGCTGAAAAAGCTCTGGCGACTGTATTGATGGCCGATCAGGATGCGGTGTATCAGAGTGTCAAAGCCCGGTTAGAATTGGCCAAACAAGCGGCCGACAGCCCTGAAGTGAAAGCGCTGGAACAGGCTTTAGCTACAGATCCACACAACAAAGAGCTGCAACAACAGCTGGCAGTGCAGTACCATCAGGTGCAAAGGTCGGCTGAAGCTCTGGCCTTGTTGTATGAAATACTGAAGCAGGATCTGAACTTTGGTGAGGCGAAAAAACTCTATCTGGATATTCTGGCCACTTTGCCCAAAGGTGAGCCTCTGGCGTCCAGCTACAGACGTAAACTCTATAGCCTGTTGTATTAACCCCTGATTTGAAAGGACTCCCTATGCTGCAAAAAACATGGACCAGTTTATTGTTGCTGGTTCTGTGCTGTTGTTCAGCCCCGGGTTACAGCGCTGCTGTGGCCGAAAAAGTATTTGCCGATTACGCCGATGCTTTGTTGCAAATTAAAGTGCTGGAGCATGCTTCTGGCGCTAAGTCGGCCATAGGCAGTGGTTTTTTACTGGCAGAACCTCAGCTGGTGGTGACCAACTACCATGTGGTGTCTGAAGCTGTGTTATTCCCGCAAAAATACCAGCTGGAATTTCTGGCGCAAAACCAGCAAAAGGGCAAACTCGAAATAGTAGCTGTGGATGTAGTGAATGATTTAGCTTTGCTAAGAACTGACTACAAGGCCGCCAAAAGTTTTCAGTTGCAGCAGCAAAACCCGGTGCAGGGAGCTGCGGTCTACTCTTTGGGTAACCCACATGATTTAGGTTTAATAGTGGTGCCTGGCACTTACAACGGTCTGCAAAAACACAGCTTTTACCCTCGTATTCATTTTACCGGCGCTATAAACAGTGGCATGAGTGGCGGACCAGCAGTGAATGAAACAGGTGAGGTGATAGGAGTGAATGTCGCTTCAGCCGGCAATGACTTAGGCTTTTTAGTACCGGCTGCCGCCTTGCAGAAGCTGTTGGCGAAAGCGCCTGTGGCTGATCTCAAACAGGATATTCACCAGCAACTGATCAATAACCAGCAGGCGATGTTTCAGCAAATTTTGCAGGCTGACTGGCAGCTGAAAAACTTTGGGCCAGCCACAGTGCCGGATGAGATAGTGCCTTTTATCCGCTGCTGGGGCACGTCCAATGTGGAAAAAGACAAAGACGATGTGAAAAGAGTCAATGCCTTTTGTAATCAGCCGGAAGAAATCTTCTTGTCGTCAGAATTCAGTACAGGCCGTATTGAAATGCAGTTTGAATGGTTGCAGGCCAAAGACTTACACCCCTTGCAGTTCTTCCGCCGTTATCAGCAAAGTATTAACCAGATGAACGCCGACAACAGTGCCGGCGAAGACGACGTTACGGCCTACTCCTGCCAGAATCAGCTGGTGAGTCCGGTGGAAGGCCAGCATGCCAAAGCCGTATTTTGTTTAAGGGCTTATCGAAACTATCCACAACTCTTTGATGTAGCTTATATTTCTGCTTCTTTAGACCATCAGCAGCAAGGGGTGATCAGTCACTTTACCTTAGCTGGCGTGGATCAAAAAATGGCGCTTCAGTTCAGTCATAAGTTTATCGGAGCTGTGGTATGGCAGTAATAGTGGAAGTACTGAACAAGCAGCAAAAAGTCACAGAACGGCATAAATTTGCGCAGCAGCAGGTGCGTTTAGGCCGGGCTTTTGATAACGATGTGATCCTGTTTAATAAACATGTGTGTCCTTATCACGCCACGTTGCAGCAAGACGACACAGGCCACTGGTGGCTGGAAGATTTAAGTTCAGTCAATGGCAGTTTTGTTGCAGGTCGTAAGGCTGTGCTGGCGAAAGAACCCTTACGTTCAGGTGAAGTGTGCTGGCTGGGGGAGCAGGCGCTGCGTTTGTATGATGACAGCCATCCTGTCGCTGCGACTTTGCCGTTCAGTGCTGTGGGGCAGAAGCTGCAGGCCATGGGGCATTGGGCTTTTATTCTGTTATTCGCCCTGATACTGGCAGTGGATCTGGTGGTGGAAATCTGGCTGACCTTGCCAAAACAGCTGTAACATTTATGGACAGTCCGGTTGCTGGATCTGCCAAGAACTTTGCTGATGTTTTGTATCTGGCCTGCCATTCTGGCGCTCTGGAGTCGGTTTAATCAGCAGGAAAGTCATTTTTTACCTCAGCTTAGTCTGACTTATGCCGCTCTGGCATCCAGTGCTGTATGGGGAGCATTTTGTTATTGGCTTGGTTTTAATCTGGACGGTTCAGCTGCAGCTCAGGTGTTTGAAGTGCTGGGTTATATTCTGATCCTGACCGCCTTGTTTTGTGGCAACTTATGGCTGGCTACTCACTGGTCTGTGAAGGCTCAGGCTTCAGTGGCGCTGGCGCTGGCCTTGTTGGCGACCTCTGGTCAGTGGGCCGGTTTACTGACCCCTGTTTCACCTTTTGATCGCAGCCTGCAGTACGATTCCCGTTTGTTGCCTCTGCCTTTTTATTTGGGAAAGGGCAAAGATTTGCAGCAATACGAGCAGGAATTGCAGCAGTTGTTTGAGCAGGTGGAACAGAAACGGCAAGAGTCGGAGAAAGAATAAAGGGTCAGAGCGTAAGCTCTGGCCCTCCTATTGAATTCAGCCCGGTCTTCGATTTTGGGGCAGGCTCAAGGTCATCACCCTTGAAGCTTCTGCCAGATTTCGCGGATTTGATCGGACAGAGTCATAGGGTCAAAAGGTTTTACCACAACGTCAGCAGCGCCCAGGGCTTTGTAGGACTCAATTTCATTGGCCTGAACTTTGGCTGTCATAAAAACCACAGGAATGGCGCTTAAATCAAAATCAGCCTGCATTCTTTTTAAGGTGCTGGGGCCATCCATACCGGGCATCATCACATCCAGCAAAATCAGTTGAGGTTGAAAGGCATGGAAGCTGTTTAATGCTTCTTCGCCGCCACTGCAGGTTTCTACGGTAAAACCACCCACCACTTCCAAAGCCACTTTGGCCACAGCCTGAATGGACGGGTCATCTTCCACATGCATAATACGTTTAAGCTCTGTCACCTGAATATCTCTTTGTCCGGATCATACTGATGGATTTGAGTGTGCATTATTTTTTGCGGCTGTGCCAGATGCTGACAGTGACTGTTCCGGAAAAATTTCCAGAACAAAGCATCACAGCTTTTAAACTCCGGGGTGGTATAGTAGCGCTGGTTTTTTTAGCTCTGGTGTAGTCTTTCTTATGTCCCGGCTTTTGTCTGAACAGTTTTTACAGTTGGATCTGTTGTTAGCCAGGTATCAGCCATTCTGGCGCTTTAGTCCTTTTCATTGCACTGAATTGCCCTGGGCCGACACCGCATTAGGCCAGACCTTGCAGCAGCTTGGGGCTGAACAAACAGAGCAGATGGAGCAGGATGAAGCGCGTCGCCGCCATTATTTTTCTGCATTTTTTCCTGAATTAAGCCAAAGCAGTGCTTTTGAGCCGGCAAGTTCCACCAACAGAGCGCAACCTGAACTGCCTTTTTGGTTTAGTCGTGACATTAAAGGGCGGAAACTGGAGCAAATTCAAGCCTTTGTCACACAGATGCAGCCAAGTGATTTGCCTGTGCTGGAATGGTGTGCCGGTAAAGGTCATTTGGGGCGCTGGATTAGTTTTAGTCAAAAGCGCCCAGTCAAAAGTCTGGAATGGCAAGCAGCACTTTGTCAGGACGGTCAGCAACAAGCTGAAAAACTTAAGCTGTCGCAGAGTTTTATTCAGGCCGATGCGTTAGCAACACAGAGTGCCAATTACCTGCAGAGTGAGCAGCAGGCGGTTGCTTTACACGCCTGTGGGGATTTGCATATCCGCTTGTTACAACTGGCAAGCCGTGTTGGCACAAAACAACTGGATATAGTGCCTTGTTGTTACCATTTAATAGCTACTGAGCAGTATCAGGCTTTATCCACACTGGCGCAGCACAGTAGTTTGGGGCAACTGAGCCGGGATGAACTGAAACTGGCGGTGCAGGCTCAGGTGACAGCCGGAGAACGGATAGCCCGGTTACGCCAGACTGAAGTGTTGTGGCGTCTGGCCTATCAGGAGTTGTATCAGGCGGTGCAAGGGATAAAAGACTACAGGCCTTTATCTTCTGTGGCTAAACATTGGTTTAGCGGTGAGTTCAGTGCTTTTGCGCACTGGGCTGCTTCAGAGCACCAATGGCAAATTCCGGCTGATACAGACTGGGAGCATTATCTGCAGCTGGGGCAACAGCGGCAGTTGTTAGTGCAAAAAATGCAGCTGGTACGGTCTTTATTCCGGCCTTTACTGGAGCAGTGGCTGGTGCTGGACAGAGCCCTGTTTTTGCAGCAACAAGGTTATCAGGTTCGTATCAGGCAATTCTGCGATTACCAACTGACTCCCCGCAATCTGATGATTAGCGCCAGCAAAAGTTAAAGCTCCTGCCGGCCGCCCAGTCGCTGGAAAGTACTCAGGGTAAAAAGTGGTAAAGTCGCAAACAAAGTTTCGAAAATTTCGGCCTGAATTTGTTCGTAGTTGGCCCAGACTTTATCAGCGCTGAAGCAATAAATTTCCAGCGGTAGACCTACTTCGTTGGATTCCAGCTGACGCACCATCAGTGTCATGTCCTGATTGATGTTTGGATTTTGCTGCAGCAGCCAGAGAGCGTAATGGCGAAACAGTTTCAGGTTGGTCAGGTGTGGCTGTTGCAGCAAGTCTTGTGCTTGCGTTGTAGCAAAAAAGGGCTGCAACACAGTCTGCTGGGTTAATTGCTGTTTTTCCTGCTCGTCGAGAAAACCTATGCTGTGAATATCAATTTTGATGGCCCTTTTAATACGGCGGCCGCCGGACTGTTGCATGCCCCGCCAGTTTTTAAAGGAGTCAGAAATCAGCGCATAAGTAGGAATAGTGGTAATGGTATTGTCCCAGTTCTGCACTTTAACAGTCGTCAGCGCCACCTCAATCACAGCGCCATCTGCGCCGTATTTGGGCATCTCAATCCAGTCGCCGCGGTTTACCATGTTATTGGTAGCCAGCTGAATACTGGCGACTAAACCTAAAATAGTGTCTTTAAACACCAGCAATAACACAGCAGTTAACGCACCTAAGCCGCTGAGTAAAGAGACAGGGGATTTGCCAAGCAGGGTACTGAGGATCAAGATGCCAACCACGATAAAGTCGAGTAATTTCAGCACCTGCGCCAGCCCGAGATAAGGCACATTACTTTGACGGTCCACAGCACTGTAAATAGCGGTGGCAAAATTAACTAAGGCAGCAAAAGCCAAACCGGCAAAACAGTACAGATAGATCCACAGGCCTAAATGTACTGCGGACCTGAAATCAGGCCAGTGTTGGAAAAATTGTTCAGCTGAGCTGATCAGCACCACAGCGGGCAATAAATGCGCCAGATGGCTGGCCAGTTGCAGCCGTTGTTTTTCTGTCTGATGTTGTAAGTCACCATCAACTTTATCCAGCAGATGGGCAATGGCGGGCAACAAATAACGTCGTGCCAGCGCAAAAAGCAGGCTTAATAACAGCATGGCCAACAGCAGCCTGACAGCTAACATCAGCAGATGCTCAGGGGCTAAGTTCAGGCCAAAATAGCTGGCCGCTTGTTGTAAATACAGATCTAACACAAGGCGTTTTCCGGACTTGATGTTTCTGACTGGTGGTAAGAGCTAATAGCCTGATCTTTTTTCAGCCAGCGCTGATTCAGCCAGTTCTGAAAGCTGATTCTGAAGCTTTCGTCGTTAAAATAATCGCCAATAATCTGATGATCCACAGGCAGGATCTCCACCATCACCACCACACGTTTTAAGCGGCCACACAGCATATCCAAAGCGACATGACCCGGATTGTCAGGGTACAAAATGGTCACATCCAGCACTGAATGAAACTGCTGCCCCATGCTGGCTAAGGTAAAGGCTATACCACCTGCTTTCGGGGGTAATAAGTGCCGGAACGGACTGCGCTTTTGTTTATGTTTGTGTTCGGTAAAACGGGTGCCTTCCACAAAGTTAATAATGGTGGTTGGGGTATGTTTAAACTTCTCGCAGGAGATACGGGTGGTTTCAATATCCTTGCCTTTTAGTGCCGGATTTTTTGCAATTTGCGCCTGGCTGTATCTTTTCATAAAAGGCATGTCCAAAGCCCAGGAGCCTGAACCAATAAAAGGCACCCATTTCAGCTCTTCTTTTAAAAAGAACTTAGGCTCAGGAATACGGTTCAGCGCAAACTGGCTTAATACCGGAATATCCAGCCAGCTTTTATGATTGGATATCAGTAAATACCAGCTGTCTTTTTTCAGTTCAGCCACACCACTGACCTGCCATTCGACCTGGTTAAACAGCTCCATCAATAGCTTGTTATAACGCGACCAGCCGCGATAACACCAGTGTGCTGGTTTGGACCAGAAGGCTCTGGCTGCAGCATTAGGCGAAATTAATTTAGCCAGGCCAATCAGTGTGACCAGCGTGCCCCATAAGGCCAGATTGCAGCTGAACATTAAAAATGCCAAAGGGGCTTTCAGTACCACAGGTAACCAATACAGCATCAGCTCCGCTCTCCTTGCTTCAGCTCTGTTAATACCAGATCTTTATCTAACCAGAGTTGATTCACCCAGGCCTGAAATCCTTGTTTAAACAGTGGGTCTTCATAATCGCCAATTAGTTTTGAGTCTATAGGCAATACCCTTACCCGCACTTTAATCTCCTGCACTTTGCCGGAAATGTAATCCCAGAAGGTCGGAATTTCTTTAGGGTAACAAATGGTCACATCCAGCAGCTTATGCAAATGTTCGCCCATCGCATTCAGTACAAAAGAAATACCACCGGCTTTAGGTTTAAGCAAATGAGTAAAAGGTGATTGTTGTTTGTCATGTTTGTGTTGAGTAAAACGGGTGCCTTCGAGGAAATTCATCACAGACACCGGCTTGTAGCGAAACTTTTCGCAGGCTTTGCGGGTGGTTGCTATATCTGTACCTTTAAGTTCAGGTTTTTCTGCCAGCTGCTTGGCTGTTAAACGCTGCATAAAAGGAAAATCCAGGGCCCACCAGCACACACCAATCACTGGCACATAAATCAGTTCTTTTTTCAGGAAAAACTTTAAAAAAGGCGCTTTGTGGTTAAAGACTTTTTGCAGCACCAGAATATCAACCCAGGATTGATGGTTGGCGATCACCAGATACCAGTCTTTTACGCTTAAATTATCTATGCCTTTGATATCCCAGCGAATACGGGTAAAAATCCGGCTGGTCAGATTATTCAGTGTGATCCAGCTGGTGGCACAGAAATCCAGTAAATAGGTGATCCAGGTTTGCCAGATTTTGACCGGCGGCAACTTGACTATGGCCAGGATCAGAATAGGAGTGGCCCAAAATATCGTATTGACCACGTACAGCAGAAAAGAAAGCGAGCCACGTATTGGGGCTGGTAAAAAGTGCAACATAACACCACCATCTAAAAATTAGAGGGGCAGAGCACAATCGCAAGTGCTCTAACCCCTTCACTCATCTGATCAGTGGCAAGTTTACCTTAATCTTCGAAGTAGGTGTAACCATAAACCCCGGCTTTTAACTCATCTAAATAAGAGGTTTGCATTTCCGGGCTAAAGTCCATCTTGGCTAATTGCTTCTGATAAGAGGCAAGCAACTTCTTGGCGTCAAACTGCACATAACGTAATACGTCTGCCACTGTGTCGCCTTTAATGGCGTTGGTCAGGCGATAACCACCTTCATCGTCCAGTTCAACATGCACTGAGTCAGTGTCACCAAACAGGTTATGTAAGTCACCCAGAATTTCCTGATAAGCGCCAACCATAAACATACCCAACAGGAACTGTGAGTCCTCTTTGTACGAAGGCAATGGCAGACTGGATTCAATACCGTTGCCGTCAGCATAGCTTTTCAGCACGCCATCTGAGTCACAGGTAATGTCCTGAATAATAGCGCGGTGTTCCAGCGACTCATTCATCCTCTCCAGTGGCATCACAGGGAATAACTGGTCAATACCCCAGGCGTCCGGCATAGACTGGAACAAAGAGAAGTTTACAAACAGTTTGTCGGCTAATTTCTCGTTTAACTCATCGTGAATATCACGGTGGGAGCGCGAGGATAAATCCAGCTTGTTTTTCACTTTGTTGATAGTGGCAAAATAAATTTGCTCCAGCAAAGACCAGTCTTTTAACGTAAGCAGGCCGTGCACATACTGAGCATGGGCATCGGTAAAATAATGCACAGCGTCGTGGTAAGCTTCGACTGCAGTACGGGGGGTGACGTTTTTATAGGAATCCCACAAGGCCCAAATTACAGCTGGTGAGTCTTCGCTGGGTTCCGGCATATTGACTAAGCCAGGTGCACGTTCAACGTCAATCGCATCGGTAATTAACACCGCGTGGTGTGCAGTCATAGCACGACCAGACTCAGTGATAATGTTCGGGTGCGGTAAGTCGTATTCGTCGCAGACTTCTTTTAAGCCGTACACTACGTTGCGGGCATATTCCAGCATGGTGTAGTTCATCGAGCAGGCAGAACGTGAGTTCGAACCTTCGTAGTCCACACCTAAACCACCACCTACGTCTACGGTTTGAATAGGCACACCTAAAGTGCGCAGTTCAGCGTAGTGACGGGCACATTCACGAATGGCGTTGTGAATATCACGAATGTTCGCAATTTGCGAGCCGATATGGAAATGCACTAACTGCAATAAATCCAGTTTGCCGGCATCCCGCAGAATATCGATGGCTTGCAGCACCTGAGTGGCGGTTAAGCCAAACTTGCCTTTTTCGCCGCCGGTGTTTTGCCATTTGCCTTTACCGACAGAATTCAGCTTGATACGTATGCCAATTAAAGGGGCCTGCCCTAAGCTGTCGATTTCACGGATTAAGGTTTTTAATTCAGTGATTTTTTCAACCACCACATACACCTGATGGCCCATCATCTGACCAATGGTAGCCAGACGTAAAAACTCTGAGTCTTTATAGCCGTTACAAACGATACGCAGAGGTTTATCGGTAATACCTAAAATAGCCATCAGTTCAGGTTTGGAACCTGCTTCTAAACCTACTTTACCGCTGTCGTGACTGACCAGTTTTTTTACCACAGAAAATTGCTGGTTTACTTTAATAGGGTAAACCGCTGTGTATTCACCCTGATAATCACGCTCTTGTTTGGCCTGAGCAAAAGAGTTGATTAAAGTGCCTACACGGTGCTGCAGAATATCGGTAAAACGCACCAACACAGGTAGGGTCAAGCCTTCCTCTTTAAAACGGGCAGTCAATTCCGGGAAATTAATACCGGGTTTTTTATGGTCCTGATCCGGATAGGCCACCAGGTCGCCATTTTTGTTTACATCAAAATAGCCTTCACTCCAGACTGCTACGTTATAAATAGATCGCGCTTTTTCGATACCCCAATCTGCCATTGTCGTGCCCTTAAAAAAATGATGCGCTATTTTAAAGCCAATGCTGTGAAAAAAACATGAAAAGTTTGTCTCATCCTGCCCTGGCTGGCAAAATACTTAGCTTAGTTTGTTTAGCAGGAGATAAGTATGACGGGCGACAATAAATGGTTCACCGAAATTTTTGCGGCCAGTGGCAGTGCTTTTGGTTTGGCGATCAGCAAAAAACTGGATGAGGTGCAGTCGCCTTTTCAACATATCGAAATGTTTGAGACCACCCATTTTGGCAATCTGATGGTGATAGACGGCGTTATTATGCTGAGCAGCCGTGACAATTTCCTGTATCACGAAATGTTAAGCCACCCTGTGTTATTTACTCATCCTGCGCCAAAGCAGGTGGTGATTATTGGCGGCGGTGACTGTGGTACTTTGCGTGAAGTGTTAAAACACCCTGATATCGAACAAGTGACTCAAATTGATATCGACGAACAAGTCACCCGCATGGCAGAAAAGTACTTTCCTGAACTTTGTGCCTCAAATAACGACCCACGTGCGACCTTAAAATTTGCCGACGGTATCGCCTTCATGCGCGACGCTGCACCTGAATCTTTAGACGTGGTGATAGTTGACTCCACAGACCCTATAGGCCCGGGCGAAGGTTTATTTAACAGAGCCTTTTATGAAAGTTGTTTAAAAGCGCTGCGCCCGGGCGGCATTTTAGTGCAACAAAGTGAGTCGCCTCTTATTCATATGCCTTTACTCAAAGCTATGCGTGATGCCATGTCTGACGCTGGTTTTGCCGATTTACAAAGCTTGTTATTCCCACAGATGGTCTATCCATCCGGTTGGTGGACTTGTACTTTAGCCCGTAAAGACAGCAAATTTGACGGCTTCCGCATTGCAGCTGCCCAAAACCCTGCCTTTGAAACCCAGTATTACAACGCCGAAGTGCATCAGGCCGCTATGGCTTTGCCTAATTTCGTCAAAAAGGCTTTTGCAGAGTCATGATCAGGTGTTGCGGGCGACCCCGGAGGTCGCCCCATACATCTACGAATTTTTCTGCCTGCTAGCCCAAAGCAAAGACAGTAAAATCAGTGCCGAACCTGCAGATAAAGTCCACCAATTCACATTTTGTTGCCAGAATACAAAGTTCACCACTAAACCTGCCGGGATCAGCACGTTATTCATCACCGCCAGTTGGTTCGCATTCACTTGCCGGGCGCCTGCATTCCAGAGCCAATAGCCTAAACCAGAAGCCACCAGCCCCAACCAGATTAAAATGCCGAATTCCAGAGTAGTGCTTGGTATTTTGTTCCAGTCAGCAAACAATGCTGTTGCCACTAAACTGACGATGGTTGCGCCAACAAAAAACCAGCCGAAGTTATAACGTTGTGAGCCTGTAGAACCTAAATCTAAACGACGATAGGCGACCTGACCAAAAGCAAAACAGCAATTGGCAGCCTGGATCAGCACCAAGCCCCACCAGAAATCCGCGCTTAAATTTTGATAACGAATCACTAAAGCACCCAGAATAGCCAGCAGAGCAGGGCCTAACCAGCGCAGGTGCAGTTTTTTGTAGCGCCAGAAGTAATCCAGAACTGAGATATAAACTGGGGTTAAAATAGTAAACAGCAGGACTTCGGCCACACTTAAATACAGGAAGCTGTGGTACAAAAATAAATACATCAGTCCCAGTTGCACAGCGCCTATGGCGGCAAGGGCGAAGGCCTGAGCTCTGGAGCTGGTGCTTTTGAATAACCAGGGCAGGAATAAGAGTAAAGCCAATAGCATACGGCTGCTGACCGCCAGATAAGGGTCAACCCGGCCAGACAAAAACTCGCCAATCAGGGAAAAACTAAAAGCCCAAATCAGCGTGACTAACCACAATAAACCCATAAAAAACTCCGGTGTGCTGGTACTGCAATAAATGCAGCGGCAGCATAGCCGGAGTTTTAAATTTTTAATAGCTCTCTGGCAATACCCTAAGTTATTGGTGTTGCAGTGAGGCGACCAGTCAACGAACCCCCAGGAACATAGTTAACCTATGTGACTGGGGTGAGGAGGCGCAGTCAACAAAACTGCGGCGACAAGAACGACGGGTATTTTATTCAGTGATGGCTTCGATATGTATCTCAACGCGGCGGTTCATCGCTCTGTTGCTCTCAGAATTGTTTGGTACAGCAGGATAGCTTGGGCCTAAACCCTGGGTCTCAATACGAATTGGGTTTAAACGCTGGGCCACTAAATAATCTTTTACGCTTTCAGCGCGTTTTTTCGACAACTGCATATTGTAGTCATAAGCACCTGTATCGTCGGTGTGACCGCTGATGACCAGCATAGTTTTGTCGTATTCACCCAGTACTTTAGCCACATCATTCAGTACCGGATACAGCTGAGGTTGAATAGCAGACTGATTCACAGCAAAGGTAATTTGTGATGGGATCTCTAAACGCAAAATATCACCGTCACGGTGCACTTTAACGCCAGTACCGGATAACTGATCACGCAGTGCCATTTCCTGATGGTCCATATAACGACCTACAGCGGCACCAGCTAAAGCGCCAATAGCAGCGCCAATAGCCAGCCTTTTGTTTTTATGATTGCCTGTGGCTTTACCCAGCACTGCACCTACACCAGCACCAATGGCTGCGCCTTTGGCTGTGTTCTGGTTTTCCGGCGCAATATTCATACTGGCACAACCGGATAAAACTAAAGTGCTGCATAAGGCAACTAAACCTAACTGTCTGGCTATCATACGAAATCTCCTGATTTTTTGTGGCCTTAGTGTACCTCAGTTCAACTGAATTAGCGCTGAACTAAAACATTGCCCGGAGCTATGGTTAACAACGCAGAGCCCTGGCCCCTTAGGGGGAGCTCCATGGATGGAGGCCCCGGGAGCATAGTTCACTATGTGACTGGGGCGAGAGCACGCAGTCAACGCTGCTGTGGTTGCAAGTACGAAGGCTATATACCCTAATTAATTGGAGTTGTAGCGAGGCGACAAAGGGTTGAGCCCCATGAGCATAGTGTTCCTATGCGATTGGGCGAAAGCCTGCAGTCAACAAAGCTACAGCTTCAAGTACCAAAACAAGTAGCCAAAGTAATTGCGGCTGCAGCAAGGCGACAAGTGATGGAGGCCCCGGGAGCATAGTTCACTATGTGACTGGGGCGAGATCGCGCAGTCAACGCTGCTGTGGTTGCAAGTACGAAGGCTATAGACATATATACGTCTAAATAGGTATGCTCGGGTGGTCAAAAAATAACTGGAGATAAATGGGTGTTATGGCTGGGTTAAAGTGGCGACGTCTGGTGCTGAAAGTGGGCAGTGCCCTGATTGCACCGGAAGCAAAAGGTTGCTCCACCCGTTATTTGCTGGCTATTGCTGGGTTTATCAGCGAATGCAGGCAACAAGGGGTTGAAGTGGTATTAGTTTCTTCTGGTAGTGTGGCTGCAGGCCGTGCTGCTATCCCCTTTGCCCATCAGCCCTTACCCATCAATGTGAAACAAGCTATGGCTGCTGTAGGCCAAACCCGCATGATGCAAAGCTGGCGCAATTTGCTGGATTTTGACTGTGCGCAAATTTTGCTGACCCATGATGATTTACAGCACCGTAACCGCTATTTAAATATCCACAATACACTCCGTACTCTGCTCGATCACGGCGTGCTGCCTATCGTCAATGAAAACGATACGGTCGCCACTGCTGAGCTTAAAGTGGGGGACAACGACAATCTGGCGGCTTTGGTCGCGACAGTAGTAGATGCCGATGCTTTGATTATTTGTTCTGATGTCGATGGTTTATATACCGCCAATCCACGTTCCGACAGCAATGCGACTTTGATCCCTGAGGTAGACCACATCACCCCTGACATTTATGCCATGGCGGGTGGCAGTCATCATGCTATTGGTACGGGCGGTATGACCACCAAGTTGCAGGCAGCCAGTAAAGCCACGTCACAAGGCATAGATACCTTAATTATTAATGGCCAGAAAGCCGATAGTTTTGCCCAACTTTTAGCCGGCAAAGCCTGTGGCACGCTGTTTCATAAACAGCAGGAACGATTAAGTGCGAAAAAACACTGGTTGTTACACAGTTTAAAAACCCGGGGCGAGCTGCAACTTGATAGCGGTGCAGTGCAGGCTTTATTGCATAAAGGCGCCTCTTTACTGCCTAAAGGTATCAGTGCGGTCAGTGGCGATTTTGATAAAGGTGACGCCATTTGGTTGTGTGACCAGGCCGGTAAACAACTGGCCAAAGGCATTAGCCAATACAGTGTGGCTGAACTTGGCAAAATCCGTGGTGTACATAGTCAACAGATTGAAAACATCCTGGGTTATTGCCCGAGCGAAGTGGTGGTGCACCGCGACGATTTAGCTTTGGTGGAGGGCTGAATATGACGAATATTAAAGCCATTTGCCAGCAAGCCAAAAGCGCTGCATTACAACTGGCGCAACTGTCCGAGGCCGATAAAAACCAATTACTACTGGCGATGGCGGATCAGTTAGAAGCTGATACGGCTTTGATTCTGGCTGGCAATGCCAAAGATATGGCGGCAGGACGCGAGAAACAGTTAGCGGACGCCATGCTGGACCGTTTGCTTTTGACCGAAGAGCGGATTAAAAGCTTAGCCAATGCAGTGCGTTATATCGCAGCTTTACCAGACCCTGTAGGTCAAATCCGCCAGATGGCTCCAAGGCCTAATGGCATTCAGGTCGGTAAAATGCGTATTCCGCTGGGTGTTATCGCTATGATTTACGAAGCCCGGCCTAATGTCACAGCAGACGCCGGTGCTTTGTGTTTAAAATCCGGCAATGCGGTGATATTACGGGGCGGTCGTGAGGCGTTAAATTCCAGCCTGGCGATAGCAGCTTCCTTGCATAAAGCGATGGAAACACAAGGTATTAACCCTGCCGCTATCAGCGTGATCCCCGACCCGGACCGGGCTTTATTGCTTGAATTGCTGCAGCAAAAAGATTCTGTCGATTTAGTGATACCACGGGGCGGCGAAGGTTTAATTCATTTTGTCAGCGATCACAGCAAAATTCCGGTCATTCAGCATTACAAAGGCATCTGCCATTTGTATGTCGATAAAGCGGCCGATCTGGAGAAAGCCATGGCGTTGTTGCTCAACGGCAAAACCCAAAGGCCTGGTGTTTGTAATGCGCTGGAAACCTTATTAGTGCATCAGGAGGTAGCGCCAGAGTTTTTAGCTCTGGCCTCTGCCGCTTTTGAAGAAAAGCAGGTGGAAGTGTTTGCCTGTGACTTGTCTTTGCCGTATTTCACCCAGGCCAGCAAAGCGGATGAGGCGCAATTTGATACTGAGTATTTACGTTTAGCCATTTCGGTGAAAACAGTCGTCAGTTATGACGAAGCTGTCGCTCATATTCAGCGCCACAGCTCGGGTCATACTGAGGTGATTTGCACTCAGGATATCAGCACAGCCCAGCGTTTTTTAAAGCAAATTAACAGTGCAGTGGTGATGGTCAATGCGTCTTCACGCTTTAGTGATGGTGGCGAGCTGGGTTTAGGAGCTGAAATTGGGATTTCAACCTCCAAACTACATGCGTACGGCCCTATGGGGCTGGAGTCTTTGACCACAGAAAAATACATAGTGATAGGAGATGGTCAAACCCGCTAAAGGTATTCAAGTTTATCCGGCTTGCGCCGATAACAGAGGCAATTCTCTGTTTTCGGTGCAAAGTTGATGATAAAAATGGACTTAAATCAGATGCTCAATCTGAGCATTCAACAGGCCGTGCCTCAGACCACTTCTGTGGCAGAAGATAACACCTCAGCACCAGAAAAAAACAGCAGTAAAACTGCTGCCGGTGTCCATGTTGATCTATCGCCGCTGGGATTACAAAAGTCGAAAAAGGCGGAAAGAGATAAAGACATCGACGAAAGTGAATTGCCTGACAACGTCAAACAGGCGCTGAAAGCTATTCGTGATAAGCAGGAAGAGCTGGAGAAAAAACAACAAGAGCTGCAACAACTGATGAGCAACAGCTCAATGCCACCTGAAGAAAAGCAGGAAAAGCTAAAAGCACTGCAAGCCGAAATCAGTAGCTTAAGCCGTGGTCTGCTGGACTCTAAAAATAACTTAGTCAGCTCGATGCAGGATCAGGGCTTAACTGAACAGCAAATTCAAACCGCTATGGCGCTGATGAACTAAAGTGCTGTTTTTGCTTTGCAATCAGGTTTAAATACCCGTATCGCAGAAGGCGGGTTGGCTGCCAGTTTAGCTGCCGGGCGTATCGGCCGTCTGACTAATTCTCCGCCACAGTTTGGGCAGACCCCAGCCAGTTTGTGCGCGCACTCCGGACAGAAGCTGCATTCAAAAGAGCAGATATAAGCTTGTGCTGCGGGCGCTAAATCGGCGTCACAGCACTCGCAGTTGGGTCTGAGTTCTAACATCACGAGTTCCTCCTGTTCAGTTCAGACTATTTCAGCAGAGACAATATCAGCTGTCTGCCGGCATTCAGGCCAGATCATGCTGCTTATCAGCCAGCGAAAGCCTGCAAAGCGGTTCGACAAAGCCGGCTGATTCTGCTTTGATAGATCAAAGACTTAATGGATTAGCATATGAAGATAGCTGTGATAGGTGGTGGTATTAATGGCTTGTCATCTGCCTGGCAGCTGGCTTTGGCTGGCCATCAGGTGACCTTGTTTGAGCGTGACGAGCTGATGCAGGCGACCAGTAAATCCTCCTCTAAATTACTGCATGGCGGCTTACGTTATCTGGAGCAGGGCGAGTTTCGTCTGGTGCATGAAGCTTTGCAGGAAAGACGTTGGTGGCTGAAAAAAGCACCCCACTTAACCAAAAGATTACCCCTGCTGTATCCCATCTATCAAAATGGTCAAAGGCCAGGCTGGCAAATCAAAATTGGTTTGTGGCTTTATGATCGGCTGAGCGGAAAAAAAGGCATAGGCCGGCATAGATGGCTAACCGCAGAGCAGGCAAAACGCTGTTCGCCACAACTAAAAACAGAAGGACTGACAGGAGCTTACTTATTTTTTGATGGCCAGATGGACGACAGAAAACTTGGGCTTTGGGTGGCAGAACAAGCCATCAAAGCCCGAGTGCACATTCACCAGCATTGCCCTGTCCGTCAAATCACCGCCACTGGCGGGGTTTTTGCTGCAAACAGTTCTGACTGGCAAGTCTTTGATCTGGTGGTCAATGTAGCCGGCCCCTGGAGCAATCAGTTACTGGAGCAATCGGAGTTGCCACTGCAACAGGCTTTGGATCTGGTGCGAGGTAGTCATTTGCTGGTGCCTGCCATCAGTCGTTATGGCCATATGCTGGAAGTGCCGGGTGAACGCCGTATTGTGTTTGTATTGCCTTATCAGGGCAAAACCTTAGTGGGTACCACAGAAGTACGGCAAAGTCTGGCAGAGCCGATAGAATGCAGTGACGCAGAGCAGAGCTATTTGCTGGACCTGTATAACCACTATTTTACCGGTCAGTTGTCTGCAACTGATGTACAGAGTAAATTTGCCGGAGTCCGGCCTTTATTAGGAGGCAGTGACAGTGCCAGCAACGCCAGTCGGGAATATGCATTACATTGGCAGCAGCAGTTGTTGACTGTATCAGGAGGCAAGTGGACCACAGCCAGAGCCTTAGCCCGGACTGTGGTGGAGCAAATACAACAAAAAAACTTACAAATCCAGGGCCAGAATTTTTGAGCGGCGCTGATAGTTATACAGCTGCTGCTTTTTCTGTGGTAAGTCCTGCACTGTCACCAGTTCAAAACCATGTTCCTGGAACCAGTGAATACTGCGGGTGGTCAGCGCAAATAAACGGTAATACTTACGTTGACGTGCCAGCTGAATAATGTTTTTCAGCAAGGCGCTGCCGCGGTCGGCATCACGGTAGTTTTCATGCACAGCTAAACAGGCAAATTCACCGACGTTTTCTTCCGGGAATGGATAAAGCGCGGCACAGCCAATAATTAAACCATCCCGTTCAATCACCACAAACTGGTCAATTTCCATTTCAAGCTGTTCACGCGAACGACGCACTAATAAACCTTGTTGTTCCAGCGGCCGGATCAAATCCAGAATACCGCCAATATCAGTAATGCTGGCTGCACGTAAACGTTCGGCAGCTTCGGTCACTATCTGAGTACCAATACCGTCGCGGGAGAATAACTCCTGCAACATAGCGCCGTTTTCGCCATAACTGACTAAGTGACAACGTGGCACACCAGCCCGGCTTGCGGTAATAGCTGCATGCAAAAAGGCGACAGTGGCTGTACAGGCGTCTTCTTTTTGCTCCATCTGCCACATTAAATGTTCAGCATAATTGGGCATCAGTTCTGCGGTAATATCACCATCATCGCCAACAATACCGCCGGCTTCGTTAAAGCCGATAATTTTTTCCGCTTTGAGTTTAATCGCAACCTGGGTGGCAATTTCTTCGGCGGTCAGATTAAAACTTTCGCCTGTGACAGAAGCGGCCACTGGCCCCATCAGTACTATGCCATTGTTATCCAACTGGCGGCGAATACCCTGTACATCGATACGACGTACTTTGCCGCTGTGTAAGTAGTCTATGCCATCGTCCACACCCAAAGGCTGGGCTATGACAAAGTTACCGCTGACCACGTTGATTTGAGCATTGTGCATTGGCGTATTACTTAAGCTCATGGATAAACGGGCGGTAATATCCAGCTGTAAAGCCCCTGCAACTTGTTTGATCACCCGGAACGAATCATCGTCTGTTACCCGGATCCTGTTGTGGTAATCGCAATTCAAACCGGCTTTTTCCAGCGCTTTATTAATTTGCGGCCTGGCGCCATACACCAGCACTATTTTTATGCCAAGCGTATTGAGCAAAGCTATATCATTAATAATACTGCGAAAACCGGGTTGATCTATGGCCTCGCCACCCAGCATTACGACAAAGGTTTTACCGCGGTGGGCGTTGACATAAGGGGCGGATTGACGAAAGCCATCAACAAGTTCTGTGGTGCGCACTTTGTTTCCTTCTGGCAAAAACAAAATAAGACTAAGGCTGCCTTGTGACAGGAATACGACAACGGCTTAAGCATAGCAAAAGAATACAAAAGCTATAGCTGGCGCAGTCCGGGCAGTGCAAATGAGCGCGCACTTTAAACAATTTTGGATAAATAACCAACAGTTAATTTAACTGGATTTAGTGTTTTTGATAAAGTTGTTTTTTATCATGTATTTATGTTTTTTCATTTGGCCTTGCGTTGGTTTTTTATCCTCTTTTAGTGCATGAATATACTGCCTGCCTGTTGTGGCTCTTACTGTTCAGAACGGACAGGCCGGATACTGCTGCAACGTTGCGGCCGCAGCCTGGCGTAACTGTTGCTGGCTTTGAGCCGATAAGGCTATATTGCTCAGCTGTGGCAAGGTGTCGGCATTATTACCAGTAATGCTTTGATAGAGCACCAGAGCCGTTAAAAATGTCCCCGCCAAAGCAGCATGATTGCCATCAGAGCTGTGCAGCGCCAGTTGTGGGTAGAACTCCAGCGCCTTATCCCATGCCAATCCGACAGGAGCAAGGCAACTACTCTCCTCTTGCTGAATTGACTGATGTAACTGATGCACTCTCATGCCTTCAGTCTTATTTCCTGCTGTTGGGTGTTCAGGAAAAAGTATGGGAGTCACTTGCTGTGCTTTACTGGCTTTTACCCAGGTCACAGTTTTGTCTGTTGGATAGTTGTAAGCACCACTGGTGGAATATTTCTGCCCTTGCAGGATCAGATGCGTCCAGGTTTTGGATTGCAGCAATCTAAGGTCGTTTTGATTATTAAACCGCTCATCCAGAAAAAGATTGCCAGCAGCAAGTTCTGCCGTAGCTTTAGCACCTGGCCGGACTGTTTCTATCATCTGCACAATCAAATCAGCCAGATGATGGGAGCGCACATGGCTGTTACCAAAAATCAATACTGAATAGGTGTCGACAAATCTGTTATCCGGCACAGGCAAACCTGCCGGAAAATTGGTGTTCACTTCTTTAACAGGTGCGGACGCACCATTACTGCTACCTCCGCAAGAGGCCAGTAGCCATAAAGTGCTAAACATGATCATGTTGAGTTGTTTTGATGCTGAGAGTAGGCTCATTTTATATTCCTGTCTGACTGAAAATAGCTGGTATCCAGACCGACAGAATAAAAACTAAAACACTGAAAATCCTTACCTTGAGCTGATGAAAAGCGGATAAATGAATGACAGCAGGCCAGCATAAATCTGGCCTGCCTGAATGGAGTCAATCCAAAATAATATGCGGTAAAAATCTGGAGCTGTCTTTAGTGATCAGTGAATTGTCTTCGCGAATACCAATACCAGCAGCGCTGTTGCCTACCACCCAACTGCCTATCATGCTGTAGCTGTCGCCAAATTTTGGTAAAGGCTGCAACTTCTGACGGATAAAAGGTGAGTCGGCATAAGGGCCCGGTTCACTAATTTTTTCGCCTGAATGCGTGACTAATTCCACATTAGCACCTTCGCGGGAAAACAAAGGTTTACGCACCCAGCCAGCACCAAAACTCTGACCTGGTTGCTCGAAATGGCTTTCCAGCAAATTCGGATGCCCCTGATGTTTTTGCCAGAGCAATGGCAATATGCCTTTGTTTGACAACAACATTTTCCAGCCAGGTTCCAGCCATTGGGTTTGGCTGCTTAAGATGACGGAAGCAAAATCTTCCTGCACCATAAATTCCCAAGGATACAGCTTAAATAAGCCACCTATGGCGTAACCTTCCAGATCCACCAGTTGACCACCGGCTTCGCCCAGCTGTTCCAGTTCGATAAAACGACTGTCGACACCAGCTTGTCTGGCGATGTCCATCAGATACATCACTGTACCTTTGTCTTCGATACTGTTGGCGACAGAGGCGAAATACAAAGGATTGGCCAGAGGCAGGTTGGCAAAAGCGGCTTCTAGCTGGTCTTGCAGGGAATTAAACTGATCGGCGCCCTGTGGCACTTTACCGCGCATGATCTGATCTTCCAGCCAAACCCACTGGAAAAAACCTGTTTCAAATAAAGAAGTTGGGGTGTCGTAATTC
>CBIMJC010000004.1:0-38024 GCA_966244125.1 uncultured Rheinheimera sp. | reverse complement strand
CTCATCTACTATCTGATCCAGAATAGCGGCCAGCGGCATACGTTTCAGTTGCCAGCGCGCTATCAGGTCAGCACTGATAATACCGGCAAACTCCTCAATGCTGCTGGATAAGAAACCAGCGTCAGCGTCCAAAGCCTCTAATGCATCTGTCCGTTCATTGTCGCGGGCATCACGGGCGCGTAACAGTTCGGTACGTTTGACCTGAGCATAACTGCGCAGGTAATTCCGGATCACTACCATATGGCCCATGGTCTGGAACATCGCAGCACAAAAAGCCACAAAACTGTTTAAGCCTTGTGAATCCGCAATAGCCCGGGCAGCTATCGCAGTAGCTAAAGAGTACTCCCAGATTTTCACTTTAAACTGGACAAAAGGATCGGTTGAATGCGGGATACAGTGACGAAAGGCGTACACAGGCACCAAAGACTGCAGCGCTTCCACCCCTAAAAACCTTAATGCGGTTTTAATGTCTTTGACCATATTGCCGGAGCTGGTTTTATTTCTATAGCGCGGCTGATTGACTAAACGCAAGACATCGTCTTTTAGCCAATCCACATTGCTGATCAAGGGGTCCAGCTGATTTAAAGTCACAGCTTTTGCGCTTAAGGCATCGATGAGGGCCGGAAAATTTGGTCCTAAATCAAACAGAGAGCTGCTGATCACTTCAATGCTGCTCAGACGCTGCATCAGCTCCTGTGCAACTTCGTCATGTAAATGGGCCTGAGTAAAATCAAGAAAGATTTTTTTAGCATTTTCTCCGGACTGACGAGCTTCCAGTGCTTTACGTTCCACGTCCAGCATCTGACGTTTATCAGTCTCTTGCTGCTGGCTTTTTAAATAACGTAAACGCTTCTGATTGGGGTCAACGCCGATCAGATTATCGATAAACAACTGTTCCAGAGAGGAAAAAGACGAAGACATAACTACCCTTTACTTGTGTGTTCACATAGCTTATTTATCATTATTGTTCAGGCCTTTGCACAATGTCAGAAAGTTCTGTAATAACTGATGTCCCTGTTCAGTTAAGATCGCCTCGGGATGAAATTGCACCCCGTACAACGGCAGTTTTTTATGAGACAACGCCATAATTTCCGATTCATCGGCATCAGTCCAGGCATCAATACTAAACTCATCCGGCACTGACGTTTTATCGACCACCAGCGAATGGTAGCGTGTCACACTTAACGGATTATTTAACCCCTGAAACAGCCGTTGCTGCCGATGTTTAATCAGGGAGTTTTTCCCATGCATCACCCTGTGAGAGCGCACCACTTTAGCGCCAAAAGCCTGAGCTATAGCCTGATGCCCAAGGCACACTCCCAATATAGGAAGTTGTCCTGCAAAGTGCTGAATAGCAGCCAGTGAAATTCCCGCCTGATCCGGACTACAAGGGCCTGGAGAAATCACCAGACTGGAAGGCCGGATCGCCGCGATTTGGGTCAGGCTGATTTCATCATTACGACGAACCAGTACCTGTTCACCCAGTTCAGCAAAATACTGAACTAAATTGTAGGTAAAAGAATCGTAATTATCTATCAATAAAATCATAACAATCCGGCTTTTACAGCATTATTATCAATCAAACCCTGAGCATTGACGTTGCACCGAGGCGACAAGAGCCCGGGATCCCAGAAGCATAGTTGCCCCATGCGACCGGGGCGAGGACACCAGGTCAACAAAGTGCGGCTTCAAGTACAACGGGTTTAAGCAGGTAACACAAAACCAACAGCGTCATACACTTTTTCAAGTGTGACAGCAGCGCGTGCTCTGGCCTCTGTTGCGCCTTGTTTTAGTACCTGAGCCATCAGGCTCTGATCCTGACGGATTTCATGGAATTTAGCCTGCACTGGTTCCAGTAAGGCGATGACTGCATCCGCCACATCACCTTTTAAATGGCCATACATTTTGCCTTCGTATTCTGCCACCAGACTGTCAATGGTCTTGCCTGTCACACCACTTAAGATACTGAGCAAATTCGCTACACCGGCTTTGTTTTCCAGATCATAAGCAACACGAGGCGGGTCTTCAGAGTCCGTCATGGCCTTTTTGAACTTTTTGCTGATCATTTTTGGGTCTTCCAGCAAACCAACAAAATTCCACGGATTTTCGTCCGACTTGGACATCTTTTTCGTGGGTTCCTGCAAACTCATCACCCGTGCCGCAACGCCCGGAATATAAGGTTCCGGCACAGTAAATACATCACCATGCAGCGCATTAAAACGGGCCGCGATGTCGCGGGCCAATTCCAGATGTTGTTTCTGATCATGACCAACAGGAACCTGATGGGCGTTGTAGACCAGAATATCGGCCGCCATCAGCACAGGGTAAGTGAATAAACCGGCGTTGACGTTGTTGCTGTGACGCTCAGATTTATCTTTAAACTGGGTCATCCGGCTGAGCTCACCAAACTGGGTGTAACAATTTAAAATCCAGTTCAGCTGGCTATGTTCAGGCACATGAGACTGCATAAAAACACTGGAGCGGCTTGGGTCTATACCACAAGCCAGATACAAGGCCAGACTGTCCAGAGAAGCGTTGCGTAAGGCCACAGGATCCTGACGTACCGTAATGGCGTGTAAATCGACGATGCAGTACAGACAATCATAGTCATCCTGCATTCTGTCCCACTGGCGTAAAGCTCCCAGATAATTGCCTATGGTGAGCTGGCCTGAAGGCTGGGCACCACTTAACACTATAGGTTTCGCTTTTGGCATCATGGATTTTGGCTCTGACATCTATCTTTCCTGTTCTAAACAACAAATAGCTTCCGGTAGCAGGGCAAAAGACTCCAGCACCAGGTCCGGTTGGCATAACGTAATGGATTGGCCGTGATTATACCCGTAGCTCAGCGCAATAAAAGGCATATAAGCGGCGCGGGCTGCAAATATATCGTTTTCTGAATCTCCTACCAGCAAAATATCAGCGGGTAAAAGCTGTTGCTCTCTGGCCAGTGCCAGCAGCATATCGGGTTCTGGTTTGGCTCTGGCGACATCGTCAGCACACCAGACTGAGCTAAAAAATTGCCGGATCCCTAAATGCTCTAACAAAGGTTCTGTAAATTGTCGCGGCTTATTGGTGACCACAGCCAGCGGATACTGCTGACTGAGCCGGGCCAGAACCTGCGGAACCTGGTCAAATAACAAGGTAGCTTCGCCATTACTTTGCCGGTAAAAATCAATAAACAACTGCTGGGCCTGTTCGAACTCGCTGGTATCAAAGCGGTCAGGCAACATCTCGCCAGTTAAGGCTCTTTTAATCAGCATGGCCATGCCATTACCGAGCCAATGTTGTACCTGCACCAGACTCACCTGAGTTTTACCCAGCCTGGCCATCATCTGATTCAGAGCGGGTAAAATATCAGGCGCGCTGTCGACTAAAGTGCCGTCTAAATCAAAAGCTATACACTGAAAAAGTCGCACTAATTCACTCCGGCCAATTCAGCTCTCATTTGATCTATCACATGTTGATAGTCACTTTGGCCGAAAATGGCTGAGCCCGCGACAAAGGTATCAGCACCGGCCTGAGCTATTTCACGAATATTGTCGACCTTGACACCACCATCAATCTCCAGCCGGATGGCGAACCCACTTTGATCGATGATCTGACGGGCTTGTTGCAGTTTTTTTAAGCTTGCCGGAATAAAAGACTGACCGCCAAAACCCGGGTTGACGGACATCAGCAGCACCAGATCCACTTTATCCAGCACATAGTCTAAATAACTAAGCGGAGTAGCAGGATTAAACACCAGACCAGCTTGACAGCCATGTTGCCGGATCAGCTGCAAAGTGCGGTCAACATGCTTCGACGCTTCAGGATGAAAACTAATAATAGAGGCACCGGCCTGTGCAAAAGCAGGCACCAGACTGTCAACATTCTCTACCATCAGGTGCACATCCACAGGAGCTGTCACTCCATAGTTTCGCAGTGCACTGCAAAGCATGGGGCCAAAAGTTAAGTTCGGCACATAGTGGTTGTCCATCACATCAAAATGCACAACGTCTGCGCCAGCTGATAAAACGCGGCTGACATCCTCGCCCAAACGGGCAAAATCTGCGGATAAAATTGACGGAGCTATCCAATTCGGTTGACGCATCTGATCTCCAAAAGGCTGTTGTGCAAAAGCAAGGCCCAGACTTTACTGAATCGCTAAGAAAAAATCATCTGTGTCTGCAAAGTCTGCTGCACAGAAAAAAGGCAACAGCGCACCATCTTTGCGCATAAATCATAAAACTCTGTAATACTCTTTAAATATCTAATTGATTTAATTAACTATAATGCGATGGCACAAAAAATGGACTGTATTCACGGGAACTAATAGATAAGGGCAAATAAAATGACAAAAAAAGTAACACTGGGATCAAAAGCAACAAGTAAAACAATTCGCCGTAGCCTCGCAGCATTACTCATTGCGGGCAGCAGTTTCGGTGTTGGCGCCGCCAGCCTGACAGGCAATGTGGCCTTTACCTCAGATTATTTATTCCGTGGTATTTCTCAGACGGACGAAGGCCCGGCTATACAGGGTGGGTTTACACTCAATAGTGAATCAGGTTTTTATTTGTCGACCTGGGGTTCCAACATCAAATTTGGTGAAGGCAGTATGGAGCTGGATATTTTAGCTGGTTGGACTGGTGCTTTAACCAACAGCTGGAATGTGGATGTAGGTGTGATGCACCGCTATCCAAAAGGCGACAACGCTGTTGACGAATTTAACTTCTATGAAGGTTATGCCAAGTTTTTCTATGAGAACTTAACTTTAGGTGTGGCTTATTCTCCGGACTATTTTGGTGCTGGCGTAGACGACTATTATTATGTGTCTGCTGATTACAAATACAGTCTGGTGGAGAATGTTGCCTTGGATCTGCACCTGGGGTACAACGTTTTTGAAGACGAAACTCAATTTGAAACCTTTTTAGCTGCAGGCCCGGTCGACAGCGATACGTACATTGACTGGAGTATTGGCTTTAGCACTGAAATCTTAGGCGCTGGTGTATCACTGAAGTATGCTGACACAGATGTCGATGGCTCAGCGGAATGTAACTTATGTGACGGTCGTGCCGTATTCACCTTAAGCAAAACCTTCTAAGCTGACTCTGCAGGGCAAAACATAAGTTTTGCCCTTTCTTCTGATAGCATTCACAAAAAACTGTGCAAAAAGTGACTTTTGTCACTATCTGCTTAAGTTATAAACTTGTAACTTATTCTCAACTTCAGTATCATCCAGCACATAATTCAATCAGTTGAGGTTCTTATGAAGCAACCAGCGCATCGCAAAATAGTGTCCGTCGTGGCCATTAGTTTGTGTTTTGGCTTTTTAGCTCATCAACATAAAAGCTCAACGACTGAATTGTGCCAGACTGCGCTGCAAGCCGACCCTGCCAAACCTGTTGCGATCCATGCCCTCTGTATGCCATCCCAACAAAGCTGGTTTAGCTGGTTACAAGGCAACAGTCGCTCCACTCAATTTCATTTTGTTGATTTACTGGAATTACTGAATCGTTTTGACCGCAGAGGTTAAAATGGCTAAAGCCCCTGGCTTTACTCAAGTCCTCAAAGCCGTATTAGGCGCAATAGTTGGAGTTCAGTCCGAACAACAACGCCAAAAAGACTTTCAAACCACTACGATTTGGCCTTATTTGATCGCAGGTATTTTAGCCGTTTTGGCATTTATTGTGCTGCTGTTATTGCTGGTCAGTTGGGTAGTACCAGGCTGACCAGATGTGACATAAAGTGCAAAAAGCTCAGCGACTTTGCCCCTTGTAGCCCCCTTCTGACTTATAGAGCGTCCCACCTGAATGGAAGTCAGGCTGGCTTTTTCATACAACTTCCGGGTTAAGGTGGTGTCATGATTACTGATCACTACACTGACGCCGCGACTCTGGCAATGTTCTGCCAGGTTCGCCAATTGCGCCTGATCATCTAAATCAAAACTGTTTTTTGCATAAGAAGTGAAGCTTGCTGTGCGGCTTAGAGGTACGTAAGGTGGATCACAATAAACAACAGCCGGAGCATGAATACTCTGCATCAGTTCACTGTAATTCATGCAAACAAACTTAGCTTTTTGGGATTTTTCGGCAAAAAACCATAACTCAGCTTCCGGAAAATACGGCTTTTTATAGCTGCCAAAAGGCACATTAAATTTTCCGCTGCCGTTATAACGACATAATCCGTTGTAACCATGGCGATTTAAATATAAAAATAATAAGGAACGCTGATAGCTGTCTGTGCTCTGATTAAATTCTTCCCTAAAAGCCAGATAGCTGCTTTTTTCGTTGCTGCTCTGAACAAAAAGCCCCTGCGCATCTGCGATAAAATCTGCAGGCCTGGTCTGCAACAACTGATACATATTGATCAGATCAGCATTGATATCATTCAGCAAATATGCCGGATAATCAGTGTTTAAAAACACGGAGCCCGCGCCAACAAAAGGTTCAACCAACAAGGGTGCCTGCGGCAACTGCTGTGAAATAGCGTCAACCAGATTGTATTTGCCGCCAGCCCATTTCAGGAAAGCTCTGGATTTTTTCAGCATAAAGACACCATCTTTGCAGAGCCTGATATTGTGACTTTAGTTTGCATTAGCTGAACGTATCTCACGCTGAATATCACTTAATGGCTTCACAAAAGGTGTTTGCTGTCTTAACTCTTCAGGTAATGATTTCACTTGTTGCCGTGCTGCGCCACTGTTGACATAAGAGGCAGAGACCACAACAAACTGAGTCTTGCCTTGCTGCTGACGCTGGTATAACTGCAGATTCAGGTTTGAATACTGCTGCAAAAACTTCTTAGCCGCAGCTTCCTGAGAAAATACCCCTAACTGGATGGCCACAGTATCAGGCAACATTCCGAGCAACACGGCAGCGTCATAAGCTGCTGAGCTGTCCGATGCAGTGTCCTTCGCCGCTGCCGGGGCAGATTCAGGCTGTTGCACTATTTCACCGGCGTCTGCAGCCATTTCAGCGACCAGATCATTCTGCTCACTGACAGCTTCGGCAGGACTTTGTTGTGTCGGTTGTTCTGCTACAACTTCTGGTTCCTGGTTTGCAACCTGTTCGCCTGCAGCAGGTAAAGCCGGGATCACTGGCTGTTCGCGCATAGGCTCAGACTCAATGGTCATAGAAACTATTTGTTTTTGCGGCAAACCATTGTCGTCTTTAGCCACTTCCTGCTGCACTGTCATGCTGGCGGCGTCTGTATCCACAGTTTTATCCAAAGCCATCTGGGGCATACCCTGCTCTCCGGTCTGAGCAGTTGCAGTCTTGGCTAACGCAGAGGCTGCAGCAGGTAACTCCTGTTTAATCTCTACCGTAGGTTCAAACTGACGCTGCGACTTTAACCGTTCAGCAGCACTTGTCTCTGTTGCTGCCGGATAATAAGGCACCATATCAGAAGCAATAGGCTCCCGGAATTGCTGCTCTGTCCATAACCAGAACATCACTACAGCTGTAATTAAACCAAAACCCAGACTCATGACTAAAAAGGGTGAAAAGAACTGGCCTGATGCCTGTTTTGCGGACTTTTTCTCTTCTGCAGCATAAGCACGATAATCAGTGCGGCGTTCTGTTTCTATGCTAAACGAAGGCTGATCATCGGCACCATCGACGGCGCGGAAGCCCAGTGGATCGTCTCTATCATTTAAATCAAAACCGCTGTCCGAGGCGCTGGCGACAAAGGCAGGAGCAGCAACATCGTCACGGGCAGAAAAGGTCATAGGCGAGGCTAAACTTTCGGTTTTTGGTTGAGACACTGCAGTCATTTTGCGCATCGGACTGGCATTCAGTCCATGCAACAACAAATGCAAATCACCAGCACAGTCTTCTATCCGCTCGCGCTGTTCACGGCCCGGCAAATTATAAGGGGCTAATAATTCTGCCGCTTCTTCTTCACTGAAGGCCGGAATATTCATCGCCAGACGAATATCATTTTTTGCTTTGAGGCAACTGACAAAAACACTGACAGGCAGTTGCTGAATAAACTGCCAGCTGGCTTCATTTAATTGGTCCGCATCGTCAATCAGCACCAGATACTGCTCTGACTTATTTAACTGAGCGACAAAATCCGGCAAAGTACGGGGCATATTGGCATGACCAAACCACTGCTGCTGTAATACTTTTAACAGGTCAACAGGGGCCAGACCGACATCCGCCTGCAACAACGCTACATTAAACTGCTCAGAACATAGTTCAGCCAGAGTCAGGATCAGGGTGGATTTTCCACTACCACTTGATCCAACCAGTTGTAAACGATCCGGCTGATTAAACTCCAGTTGCAACAATAAACGTTGCAGCAACTGACGCTGGGAGGCTAAAAGGCCTGAATACTGGGTTAAACGCTGTTGCAGAGCTTGTTTACTCATATGCTAAAGAGAGCCATTAGTTCTTGTTCGGTCACATCATCGACTATTGCACTTTGTCCCAAAGCTGTTGGGACAATAAAGCGCATTTTGCCGGCCTGTACTTTTTTGTCTGTTTTCATATAAGGCATAAAGTCTGCAATTTTCATAGGCTGCGGTGGAGCCACTGGCAAATCAAATGCAGACAATAAGCCAATAATACGTTGTAATTCTTCTGTGCTGACAGCGCCGCGACTGACAGCCAGTTGTGTGGCCATCACCATGCCCACGGCCACAGCCTCGCCATGCAACCATTGGCCGTAGCCTAAAAAGGCTTCAATCGCATGACCGAAGGTATGACCTAAATTTAATAAAGCCCGCTCGCCCTGCTCAGTTTCATCGCGGCTGACAATATCAGCTTTCATCTGACAACAATGCCGGATCATGTCGCCTAAAACCTCAGGCTGCAGTTCACGGATAGCCTGTTGATTCTGCTCCAGCCAGTTAAAAAATGCCAGGTCACTGATCAGCGCATATTTGATCACTTCCGCCATACCAGCGGCAAACTCTGACGCAGGTAAAGAGCTTAAAACAGAGGTATTGATCAATACCAGATCAGGCTGTTTAAATGCCCCTATCATGTTTTTACCCAGCGGATGATTAACAGCTGTTTTACCGCCCACTGATGAATCGACCTGAGACAACAAGGTGGTCGGAATTTGGATAAAACGCACACCACGCTGATAACAGGCTGCAACAAAACCCGTCAGATCACCAATGACACCGCCGCCTAAAGCAACCAATAACACATCACGGTTAATCTTTTGTTCAAGTAAAAAGGACATCACCTGTTCAAAAGAATGGAGGGTTTTGTAGGCTTCACCATCAGGTAAAATAAAGGAATGAACTACAGAGTCGGGAAATAACGCAGTGACAGCAGGCAAATACAGCCCTGCAACCACTGGATTAGAAATAATCACCACCTGACGGGCTTTAGGCAAAAACTCCGTCAGAGGCTGACTGAATAACCGGGGACTGATCAGGATAGGGTAGCTGCGCTCTCCAAGTTGTACTGCAACTTTTTGCATCCACAGCTCTCCTTATTATCCCTGAAAAGTTATCTCAAACTAGAAACCAAGTTGTTCAACGATTTGATTCGCCACTGAACGGGCACTTTGTTCGTCTGTGCGTACGGTAAAATCAGCGATCTCTTCATACAGAGGATTACGCTCAGCCGCCAGACGTTCCAGCACCTCTTTTGGTGCTTCTTCGGTTTGTAACAACGGACGTCTTTTGTCACGTTGAGTACGGGCCACTTGTTTCTCTATAGGGGTTTCTAAATAAACCACTATGCCACGCGCGGATAAACGGTTACGGGTTTCTTTGCTCAGCACTGAGCCACCGCCTGTCGCCAGTACTATGCCTTGTAATTCTGTTAAGTCCGAGATCACGTTTTCTTCGCGAACACGGAATCCCTCTTCGCCTTCCAGATCAAAGACCCAGGCTATATCTGCACCAGTGCGGCGTTCAATTTCCTGATCTGAGTCGTAGAATTCGAGATGAAGCATGTCTGCTAAATGACGGCCAATTGTACTTTTGCCTGCACCCATTGGGCCTACCAGGAAGATATTGCGTTTTTCTGCCATAGTTCGTAATGCTGCTGCGCTAACTTAGAAGGTTAATTTCAGGACCCGAAAGCTCCCACGAAAATTTGAAGCGGTGAATTATGTCAGCAATCAGCTTGGCTTGGCAAGCGAATTTTCTGCCGGAGCCAGCGTCAGCTCCGGCCTGTATTCAGGTCCTGTTACAAGCTTTCGGTCAGGATTTTGGGGGTGACAAAAATCAGTAATTCGGTCTTTTCATTAAAGTCGTTGCGGCGTTTAAACAAATTTCCAACATAAGGAATATCACCAAAAACCGGCACTTTGGACGTGGTATTGGTCATCTGTTGCTGATAGATGCCCCCCAAAACCACTGTAGCGCCATTGTCCACCAGTACCTGGGTCTGGATGCGCTGAGTATCTATCGCCTGAGCAGGGCCGTTGCCTGTGGACACAGTCTCGCCTCTGGTATCCTGGGTGATCTCCAGATCCAGAATAATTTTATTGTCCGGGGTAATTTGTGGTGTCACTTCGAGGCTTAACACAGCTTTTTTAAAGGTCACTGTGGTCGCACCACTGCTGGATGCTTCCAGGTAAGGAATTTCAGTACCCTGCTCTATCCGGGCTTTTTTCTGATTGGCCGTGGTAATACGTGGACTGGCAATGATTTCACCTTTGTTTTCCTGCTCCAAAGCCGAAAGCTCTAAATCCAGCAAAGTGCCATCGGCAAATTTAGTGACATGAAAAGCTATGCTGCCTGCCGGATTTGCCACAGGTAAATTGACATTCCATCTGTCTGCCAAAGCCGGTACTGTGCCCCCCGCCAGATTATTGGCGCCAGGTGCTGTGCCAGACCAGGCTTTATCATTTTGCTGATCACTAAAACCCCAGCGTAAACCTATTTCGTCCCGCACATTGTCTTTCACCGTCACCATTCGGGATTCAATCAGCACTTGTTTTACCGGTACATCAAGCCTGCGCAATAAACGCCGTACATTTTCAATAGTAGTCGCCGTATCTTTCACTAATAAGGTATTGGTTCTGTCATCCACGGCCACATTGCCACGGGCCGATAATAAAGTCGCTTCTTTGTTATTGAGCAAAGCGGCAATATCCGCCGCTTTGGCGTAGTTAATCGGCAGAAATTCGGAAATCAAAGGTTCTAACTGCTCCACCTGCTGCTGCGCCTGTAACTCTTTGGCTTCGCGCGCAGCCAGCTCATCAGAGGGCGCTATCATCAGAATATTGCCGTCCATACGTTTATCCAGCCCCCTGACTTTCAGCACTATATCCAGCGCCTGGTCCCAGGGCGTACCATCCAGACGCAAGGTGATGTTGCCTGTCACCGAATCGCTGGTCACTAAATTAAATCCGTTATAATCGGCAATAATCTGCAACACAGTGCGAACTGGAATATCCTGAAAATTCAAAGAAATAGCCCGACCGACATACTGGCCAGCCGCAGCTGATTTGCCTTGTTCTGCAGCTTTTTTCTGCACCACCAGATGGAACACCTGATCGATTTGCTGATAGCTGTAGCTGAAGGCATCAAGGGTTTCAATCACTACTCTGGCTTTGTCACCTTCACGGAAAGTTTCAATGCCCTTCACCACAGTAGCAAAATCCAGCACATCCAACTGATACAACAAATCATCACTGATTTTCGTGTCATGAAAATCCAGTTGGATCTGGCTATTTTGCTCAGTGACATCCACAGCCGCTGAGTTTTTTTGCAGAAAGACCAAGACCTTAGCTTCGCCTTGTTCTCCACGGCGAAAATCTATTGAATCAATTTCATTAATAAAGTCCGTGCTGTCCTGCTGCGCCCAGGCCAGGGAGCTCAGCATCAGGCCGCAGAGCACCATGGCCTTGCTAAAATGGAGGAGCCTGGAGCTTGTTTTAATTTTTATCATAATTCAGGTCGCTCAGTTAGTTCCGGCTGCATCGGCAGATGCATCCAACAATTGCAATTTGCTGTTTCTCTGCACAGTGCAACCACTACCATCTGGAATAAATTCAGTAATCTCAATATAGTCTGGCTTTACAGCAATAACCTTGCCATGAAACAGGCCTAATCGATCATTTATGCTGATCCTGTGCATACTTTGGTCTGAAGCCTCTATCAGCGCCCAGAGTTCATCCGCATGCCCCAAAGTACCGCGCATCTTTAAGTTATCTATTGCATATTGCTCCAGCGCCTGTTTTTCACGCTGATTATCCGGTTGAATACAGCCCGGCTGATGCACTGGTTGTTGGTTATAAGCATCTGGTGACGGCATACTAAAAGGGCTACGCAATTCAGAGCTGGTGTAAGGCAAATGCTCAAAATCTTTAACCGGAGGCAATGGCGGTATTTTGGCGCTGGTATTGGCTTTAACCTCCGCCATAAACTGTTGAATATCGCTTGTGTCATCAAAACAGCCGGCCAGAGCCAACATAACAAAAAACAAAGGCATAGAAGCAGCTTTCATTTTTTCAGCTCCTTGTACCTGTAGGTTTTGGCGATCACACTGAAACTCTGACCGCCTTCTTCCCTGCTTTGGATCACAAAATCATGCAAACTGACGATACGGGGTAACTTAGCGATTTCACTGACAAAATTACCAATCTGGTGGTAATCCCCTATCACTTCAATCTGGATGGGTAATTCGGTATAAAACTCTTTTTCAATTTCCGGCATCCAGTTAATGCGAACAAAGGTCAGGCCTACTGAGGTTCCGGCAAAGGTAATATCATCCAGCATGCCAGGCGTTTCATGGGTTGCAGGTAACTGCTTGAGTAATACTGAAAAAATCTTTTCCATCTCCAGCATTTGCTGCTGGTACAACTCCAGATTGATAGCCTTAACGTATTTGTTCTGGTAATCAACCCGCAGTTCAAGTTCCTTTTGCTGGGCTGCTTCCAGATTGCTGACCTCTGCTTCTATCAGAAAAAAGTAACTGAACAGCATCACCACAAAAGCAACGATCAAGGCCAGCGCGACTTTACCGGCTTTTGGCCAGGCTCCCATGTTATTAAAATCAATCTGAGATAAATCGATTTCAGACAAATTAATGTTCAGGCTCATTTTTTCGCTCCTGCTTTAGGCGCAGTTTTGCCTGCAGGTTCTGGTGGCGGAGGCGGCGCTTCTGCCCCAATCAGACGTAAGTGCATTTTGAAATCACTCAGTAAACCACTGTCTTTTTTACTGGCCTGAATAAACTCCAGCACAGGTTGAGTCAGCAGCGGAGATTGCTCTATCACCCGCAGCAGACTGGACAGTCTGTTATTGGATTCACTTTTTCCCGTCACCAGCAACCTGTTGAACTTTTTGTCCATAGACACCAGATAAACGCCGGCCGGTACTGTTTTTGCAACCTCATCCATTATCTGTGTGCCCAGATTCCGGCTACGCTGCAGTTGTTCGATCAGCGACATGCGCTGCTGCAAGCCAGCTTTTTGTTTTTCTAATTCCCTGATTTGTACAATACGCTGATCCAGCACTTTAATTTCTGTTTCCAGCAAGGTATTACGAGTGATTTGTCCTGCCACCCTGGCCTGGTACAACCAATACACCAAAAACATAACGACAAAAGCCAACACAGCAACCTGAGCCAGAATCGCCAGATAATTCAACTGTTGTTGTTTGCGCGCAGCTTCACGCCAGGGCAACAGGTTTATTGATGCCATGAGTTAAAACTCCGTAAAGCCAGGCCTGTCGCAATCATCAGGCAAGGGGCTTTTTCAGTCAGCTCCTGGCGGTTCACTGCTGAGGCTAATTCCATATGGCGAAACGGATTCGCCACTACAGTCTGGATCGCCAGCTCGTCACTGATCAGTTTGTCTATCCCCTCCAGTAAGCTGGTACCACCGCTGACCAATAAATAATCGACCTGCTCTTTACCACTGGTCGTCAGGTACATTTGAATAGCGCGGCGGATTTGTTGCAATAACATGGTCTGAAAAGGCGCCAGCACCTCAAAGCTATAACTTGGAGGTAAGTCCGCCAGAATTTTCGCCTGCTCGGCTTCTTCGTAAGTTTTATTGTAGTAATTCATAATGCTGCGGCTGTAATGCTCACCACCAAAGGCGATGTCTCTGGTGTAAAGGTTTTTATCACCTTCAACTATGCTCAGCAGCGTCATAGTGGCGCCTATATCCAGCACAGCCACCACTTTTTCGGCCGCATCTTCAGGCAACTGATCCAGACATAAACCGGCAGCCCGGCTTAAGGCCGAGCTTTCGACGTCTATGACTTTGGCGGTAAAACCTGACGATTCCAGTGCTGTTACACGAGCCTGAACACTTTCAGTGCGGGCTGCACTTAACAGTACATTGACTTTACTGGGGTCTGTCTCATTGGCCTCCAGCCGTTCGAAATCCAAACTGACCTCATTCAGCGGGTAAGGAATTAAGCTATCGGCCTCCAATTCAATCTGACGGGCTAATTCAGCGTCTGTTAAACTGGCGTCCATAAAAATTACTTTGCTGATCACCAAAGAACCCGACACAGCAGCTGCGGCATACTTAATTGATTTATCTATCTTTTTTCTAATATTCAATAAAGCATGAGCGACAGCTTCAATATCCTGAATTTCGCGATCGACCATAGTGCCTTTCAGCATAGGTTCTATTGCAAAGGCTTCTACTTTATAATGCTGGTTGTGTTGGCTTAATAACACAGCTTTGACGGCATGTGAGCCAATATCGACCCCTAACATTAGGGCTTTTTTTGTTTGAAACAGCTGTTTTAGCATAGCGTCCAGTGCACAGGTCAATGATTTATATTGAACTTCTGTCAAGAGCTTAGTCGTTTCGGCAAAGATTGCGTAGGGGCGGCAAACAGCTTTTTGAAAAAAAACAGACTAGCAGTCCCGCTAGATCCGAAAAATATACATTGAGGTTAATCAGTGTCGTGGTTTAAAAAACTAATCATTCTGGTGATTGCAGGTGTTTTTTCTGTTGTGGCTTTGGTTGCAGCAAGTTATTGGTATGTCAAAGATGACCTGCCCAGTGTGGCTACATTAAAAGATGTGAAGCTACAAACGCCTATGCGTGTCTTTAGTCAGGACGGCGAACTTATTTCACAGTTTGGTGAAAAACGCCGTATTCCTTTAACACTGGAAGAAATGCCTGATTTATTAATCAAAGCCGTACTGGCCACAGAAGACAACCGCTTTTATGAACATCCAGGTGTGGATGTCATCGGCATGTTGCGTGCTGCGACAGTAGTAGCATTCAGCGGTGAAGCCAAACAGGGTGCCAGTACTATTACTCAGCAGTTGGCCCGTGTATTTTTCCTGACCCGTGAAAAAAAGCTGATCCGTAAAATCAAAGAAATCTTTTTGGCTTTGCGTATCGAACAGGAGCTGAGCAAAGACGAAATACTGGAACTCTATCTGAATAAAATCGAGTTAGGTCAGCGCTCTTTTGGTGTCGGAGCTGCAGCTCAGGTTTATTTTGGTAAAAACATTCAGGATTTAACTTTATCTGAAATCGCTATTATTGCCGGTTTGCCACAAGGCCCTTCGGTGTTAAACCCTGTGCGCTCCCCCAGTCGCGCCCGTGCCCGCCGTAATATAGTGCTGGGCCGGATGCTGAATGAAGGCTACATCACTCAGGCTCAGTATGATGAAGCCTTGCAGGAACCTATTTTATCCAAACTGCACGGCGCACAAATCACCGCTTCTGCGCCTTATATTGCAGAAATGGTCCGTCAGGAAGTGGTGGATAAATACGGTGAAGAAGAAGCCTACTCCAAAGGTTTTCAGGTCTTTACTACAGTAGATTCCAGATTGCAGGGCAAAGCTGTCGCTGCGGTACAAAAAAATGTGGTAGGTTATGACGAACGTCATGGCTACCGTGGCCCTGTTGCCACCTTATGGCAAGCCACCCCAGAGCCACAAGCTGATGGCTCAGTGAAGTTCATTGAAAAAGATCGTCTGAGTGATGAAGCTATTTTGGCCTATCTGGATACTCAGGATGGACTGGAGGATTTAATTCCTGCTGTGATCACTGAAGTAGCAGGTCAGCAGGCTGAAGCTATTTTATCCGGTGGCCGTAAAATCACCTTGCCCTGGCAAGGTTTAAACTGGGCCCGGGCTTTTATCAGCCACGACAGACAAAGCCATGCCCCTAAAGCTGCTGCAGATGTGTTAGCCCCAGGTATGCATGTGTTAGTGCGTCCTTCTGCTGGTGAGTGGCGTTTAGGCCAAATTCCTGGTGTCAGTGGCGCTATTGTGGCTATCAACCCAAAAGATGGCGCTGTACAGGCCTTAGTAGGTGGTTACAGCTTTGCGATGACACAATTTAACCGGGCGACTCAGGCCAACCGTCAGGTCGGTTCCAATATAAAACCTTTTATTTATTCAGCCGCTTTGGAATCGAATCTGACTCTGGCGACTTTAATGAACGACGCCCCTATTCATGAATGGGATGAAGGCGCAAATCAGGCCTGGCGGCCAAAAAACTCTCCTGAGGTTTATGACGGCGCTATCCGTATTCGTGAAGCTTTAGCTAAATCAAAAAACGTGGTGGCAGTGCGCTTATTGCGGGCTGTGGGTATAGAAAAAACCCGCCAGCATCTGACGAAGTTTGGTTTCAGAGAAAAAGATTTGCCCCACAGTGAAACTCTGGCTCTAGGTTCGGCATCACTTACTCCGCTTGAACTGGCGACAGGGTATGCGGTATTCGCCAATGGCGGTTATTTAGTGAAGCCTTATGTCATTACCAAAATTCTGGATGACCAGAACAATCTAATCTTCGAGCATGTGCCTGTGCCAGTTTGTTCCGACTGCGAACAACAGGATTTAGCCGCCAAAGCGGCGGCTGAACAAGCGGCAAAAGAAGCCGCTGCTTTGGCTGAGTCTGCAGATCCTGAAGCTCTGCTGGAAGCCACTTTTGCAGAGCAAACCGCAACAACTGAGCCATCAACACGAGCTCAGGCTCCGGCTTATGCACCACGGGTAATCTCAGCTCAAAACGCCTTTTTAATAGCGGATGCGCTGAAAAGTTCCATTTGGGGTGGCGGAGACTGGAAAGCCGGGACTGGCTGGAATGGCACAGCCTATCGCTTAAAAGAGTTAAAACGTCAGGATTTATCGGGGAAAACCGGTACTACCAATGACGTGAAAGATGCCTGGTTCTCCGGCTTCTCACCAGAGCTGGTTGTCACCTCCTGGGTAGGTTTTGATGATGCGGAAAGCCGTTTAGGTAAAACCGCCTGGAATAATAATCTGGGTAAAGATCAGGTTGCCGGCAGCGAGTCTGGTGCAAAAACTGCGATGCCAGCCTGGCAGGAATTTGTCGGTTTTGCCTTAAAAGATAAACCACAGATTTTTGTCCAACCTCCTGTGGGTATCACTTCGGTACGTATTGATTTAAAAACAGGTTTACTGACCCAGGCAACAGATAACAGCAGTGGCTTTGAGTTTTTTATTCAGGGCACAGAACCAAAAACTTACGTGAATTCATCGGTACAACAGCTGCCGACGCAAAACAATCAGCAACAGCAGGAAGAAATAGAGCTGTTTTAGACCCTGTTGTAGTTAAAAAAGGCCGCTTTCGCGGCCTTTTTTATGTCCATGGAGGGACGGTATGCCGCAATTGCAGGGAGCATTATTGCGGCTATGTCCATGGAGGGACGGTATGCCGCAATTGCAGGGAGCATTATTGCGGCTATGTCCATGGAAGGACGGTATGCCGCAATTGCAGGGAGCATTGTTGCGGCGATCTTGTCTTCATCAATTATATCTGCTTACAACTTCCACTGAATTTTCTGTGTAAAAACAAGTCACAATAACAAGCACTTCAAATCATTCAGGGACTTCTACCAATGAATACAAAATCTTTATTGGACCAATTGCTTAAGGCCGGCACTGAGCTGGTACAACAAAAAACTGCATCACAAAAGGCTCACAAATCCACAGCTTCAGTCAGCAGCTTAATGTCTGGTTTTGGCGGCGGCGCTTTGTCCGGCGGCGCTTTAGCTATGCTGATTGGTTCAAAAAAAGGCCGCAGCCTGGGTGGCAAAGTTATTACTTATGGTGGATTAGCTGCTTTGGGCCTGCTGGCTTACAAAGCCTATGGCAACTGGCAACAACAAAACAAGGGCGCAGTGGATCAACACGAGCCTCAGACTGTGGATCGTTTACCAGCTCCGGAAGCGGAGCGACACAGTAATGCAATTTTAAAAGCGCTGATAGGTGCAGCCAAAGCCGATGGTCATATAAACCAGCAGGAACGGGAGTTGATCGACAGTGAAATCGCCAAACTGACCTCAGATTTCAGCCTACAGCGCTGGTTTGATCAGGAATTGGCCAAAGCTTTAGACCCTGCCGATATTGCAAGTGCGGCCACTACACAGGAAATGGCTGCCGAGATGTATCTGGCCAGCTTGCTGGTAATTGACGAACAAAATTATATGGAAGCTGCTTATCTGCAGGAGCTGGCCCGTCAATTGAAACTACCGGCTGAGCTCAAAGCTGAACTGGATTTTCAGGCGAAGCAGGCGCTTGGTCACTAGCCTCTTTTCCGGCTATTCATCAGGCTGGGCTGGCATGGGCATACGTTGCTGACAGGCCAGAATAGCCTGATTAATGGCTGACAAATGTTGTTTGGCAAACTCCTGATTCAGATAAAAGCCACCTGAGCTGGTGTTAAACACTTGTCTCTGATAGGCAGGACTGGAATCAGACATTAAAGCACTGAGCGATAGATCCGGGATCAGAGCCGCATCCACTCTGTGGGCATCTAAAGTGGACAGTTGTTTATCAAACTCCTCTACATACACCACATTAGTGTACCCCGCCTCAGCCAGATAACTGGCCTGTAAGGACCCCCGTTTCACCGACACTGAAATGCTTTTGTCCGCCAGATCAACTTGTGCTTCCGGCAAGGTTAACCATAAATTTTTTACTGTGACAAACTCAACAGAACGTACAAAACTCTTATCACGTTCAGCATCAAACAAAGCCGGATAAACTAAATCCAGCTCGCCTGTTTGCACATGACGAAATAAACGGATATTAGGGTAACTTTTCCAGTCAAAGCTGAACTGAGTATCCAGCTCTATGCAACGTAACAAAGAAGCGTAATAACCTTTGGGTTCGCTAGCACCGGGCAAAGACAGACTGAAATTCATCGGATGTCCGGCTTTGACAACAGGGGTGGCCTGCACAGTGGCGACAAAACACAAAAATATCCAGCTTTTCATCAGCTTCAGGGCCCATCTGTTTTTTAAAAGTATAGTCAAAGCCCTGAAACCCTGGCCTGAAAAAAAACCGGACTCATGGTCCGGCCTTTCACTTAAGCTTTACATTACAAAGCTTCAAACCACACTTTGGTTGCATCCAGCGCTTCTTTGACTCTGTCAGGGCTGGTGCCAGCTAAAGAGGCGCGTTTCGCCAGACCTGCTTCGATGGTCAGGGCTGCGTACACATCCTCGCTGATTAAAGGCGATACCTGCTGCATTTCGGCTAAAGCCAAAGCTTCCAGCGGTTTTTTCTGCTTCGACGCTACCAGTACCAGCTCACCGGATAACTCATGAGCGTCACGGAAGGCGATGCCTTTACTGACCAGATAATCAGCCAGGTCAGTGGCATTGCTGTAGCCCAGCTCTGCCGCTAAACGGCAACGATCCACATTAACCGATAAATGTGGCAGTACTGTCGCCAGTACCAGCAGGCATTGCTGCCAGCTTGCCATCAAATCAAAGAAGCCTTGTTTGTCTTCCTGCATATCTTTGTTGTATGCCAGAGGCAAACCTTTAAGTACATGCAAAATAGCCACTAAATGACCTAAGACGCGGCCGGCTTTACCGCGTAATAACTCAAAGACGTCCGGGTTTTTCTTTTGTGGCATCAAGGACGAACCACTGCTGATCGCATCACCTAGTTTAAAGAAAGCCGCTTCGCCTGAGCAAAAGAAGATCACATCTTCAGATAAACGCGATAAATGGGTCATACACAAAGAGGCTGTCGCGGATAACTCCACCACATAATCCCGGTCGGACACTGCATCTAAGCTATTAAGTGCTGCAGATTGAAAGCCTAAACGCTGGGCTAAAGCTGTGCGGTCGATTTGAATACCAGTACCAGCCAAAGCGCCACAACCTAAAGGACAAACATCCATCCGCGCTAACGCATCGTCAATCCGGCTTAAATCGCGTTTAAACATTTCGATGTAAGCCAAAGCCCAGTGACTGACCAGCACAGGCTGAGCCCGTTGCAGGTGGGTAAAACCCGGCATCACAGCGCCAAAATGGGCATCGGCAAAAGTCACCAGAGCCCCAATAGCGTTGATTAAGGTGCTGCGAACCTGACTGGCATTCAGTTTGGTCCACAAACGTAAATCGGTCGCAACTAAGTCGTTGCGGCTGCGGCCTGTATGCAGCTTCTTGGCGACTACACCAATTTTTTGCTGTAACTGAGCTTCCACCCAGCTATGAATATCTTCTTCCTGCGTCTGCAGCGGCAGCTTAGGATTAGATTCCAACGCCAAAGCTAAATCTGCCAAAGCATGATCCAGTTGCTCTGCTTCATTAGCAGTAATAATGCCGGCTTCAAGCAACCCCGTGGTCCAGGCTCGGGAGGCCTGAATATCCTGTTGCGCCAGCAGATAATCAAAACTTAATGAGTCATTAAATTCACTGAACTCGGCCAGACTGGCTTCGGTAAACCGACCACCCCACATCGCCATGATAAATACCCCAAAACGTGAAAAGAGAAACGGCTCAGAATTGAGCCGTCTTAATGCTCAGAACCATTAACCTTTGCTATGCAAAGCACGAATACGGCTGGCTAAGCTATAGAGGCGGATAAAACCTGCAGCATCTTTTTGGTTGTACACTTCGTCGCCTTCAAAAGTAGCAAAGGCTTCAGAATACAGGCTGTTCGGTGAACGGCGTTGCGTCACAGTCACGTTGCCTTTGTACAGTTTGACCACTATGTCACCTGTCAGTTGATCCGCCAAAGAAGTCGCTGCAGCTAACAAGGCATCTTTTAACGGTGTAAACCAACGGCCATCATAAACCAGCTGAGCAAACTCTAAACCTACTTCGTCACGGTATTTCAGTGAAGTGCGGTCATAGACCAGAGACTCCAGTGCACGTAACGCCGCTACTAAAATAGTGCCGCCAGGTGTTTCGTAGCAGCCACGGGATTTCATGCCCACTAAACGGTTTTCTACTATGTCGATACGACCAACACCGTGCTCTGAACCAATAGCGTTCAGTACTTCAATAGCTTTGACCGGAGCTACGGCTTCACCGTTTATTTTGGTCAGCTCGCCTTTTTCAAAACTCAATTGAATATGTTCAGCTTTATCCGGCGCCTGCTCCGGAGATTTAGTCCACATCCAGATTTGGTCAGACGGCTCATTCCACGGGTTTTCAATCTCACCACCTTCGTGTGAGATATGCCATAAGTTGGCGTCACGGCTATAAATTTTGGTGGCAGAAGCTGTAGTTGGTACATTTTTCTCAGCCAGGTAATTCAGCAGCGACTGACGAGAGTTAAATTGCCATTCACGCCATGGCGCTATCACTTTTAACTGTGGCGCTAAGGCGGCAAAAGCACCTTCAAACCGTACCTGATCGTTACCTTTACCAGTACAACCATGGCATAACGCATCAGCACCTAATTTCAGCGCCAGCTCCACCTGAGCACGGGCTATTACAGGGCGTGCCATCGAAGTGCCCAGTAAATACTGGCCTTCATACACTGCACCTGTTTTTAACGTCGGGTAAATCACTTCTTTGATCAGTTCTTCACGCAGGTCGACCACATAGCAGGAGCTGGCACCTGACTTAATAGCTTTTTGCTCTACGCCAGCCAGTTCTTCATCACCCTGACCTACGTTGGCGACAAAAGCTATGACTTCACAGTCATAGTTGTCTTTTAACCAGGGCACTATGGCTGATGTGTCCAAACCACCTGAATACGCTAACACTACTTTTTTGATACTCATGTCCAACCTCAACTAAATAAACTGACTAATACGGCATTCTGAGCGTGCATACGGTTTTCTGCCTGTTGCAACACTAAGGAATTATCACTGTCCAGCACTTCGCTGGTCACTTCATGCCCACGATGTGCTGGCAGGCAGTGCATAAAATGTTTGACGGCTAAACGCTGCATCACTGCAGTATTGATCTGATATGGTGCAAACAGGTTCTCCACCAGTTTAGGGTCGGCCTTAGCTCCCATCGACAACCAGGTGTCGGTGTAAATAGCGTCCGCACCGGCAGCTGCAGACACATGCTGACTTAAGGTCAGTTTAGCGCCACTTTTTTCCGCCAGAGCCTGAGCTTTTAACAATACATGAGCATCAGGACCAAAGCCCTGTGGTGTGACCACAGTCAGCGTCATGCCCATAATGGCTGCACCTAACATCAGCGAGTGGCAGACATTGTTACCGTCGCCGACAAAAGCCAGATGCACCTTACTTAAATCGCCATAATGCTCTTTTAAGGTCAGTAAATCGGCCAGCGCCTGACAAGGATGGTACAAATCACTCAGTGCATTAATCACTGGTTTTTTGCTGCTTTGTGCCAGTTGCACTAATGTTTTCTGAGAATAAACCCGCGCCACTATGGCATCACACCAACAGGCCAGATTACTGCCAAAATCTTCCACTGATTCGCGTACGCCCATAGCTCCGTTTTGCTGATCCAGATAGACACTGTGACCACCTAATTTATTGATCCCGACATCAAAGCTGACTCGGGTTCGCAAAGAGGGTTTTTCAAACAACAAGGCAATGCTTTTGCCTTTCAGTGCAGAGCTGTACTGCTCTGGGTTTTGTTTGATCTGAAGCCCAAGCTCCAGCAGGTCGGATAATTGTTTCTGGTCTAATTCAGCTAAACATAAAAGCTGGGTTAATTTACTCATAAAAACACACTGCATGTCCGCTAAGCGGCATCCTTATCGTTGCAACAGGCGCAGCTCCTGTTGGATTCAACAGGGTATCAGGCGCTGTTTTGTTTCGGGATCAATACACGATGCAAGTACCTACTGCTTGTTGTTGCATCAACTTTAATAAATCGTCCGGATGCTGCCATCCTGCCACTGTAATGTTACGTTTCAGTGCCTGGGCAGTTTCGAGCGCTGCATCCAGTTTTACTTTCATGCCCCCTTTAATCACCCCATCGGTAACCAGCTGCTGCGCTTCGGCCGCAGTTAAAGTGGGGATAAGCTGCATATTGGCATCGAGAATACCTGGCACATCGGTCAGTAACACCAGTTGGCCCTGCACCAGCTGACAAATAGCAGCAGCTGCAATATCAGCGTTTACATTTAACAGCTGACCTTCGGCACTTAAACCAATAGAGCTGAACACTGGAGTAAAACCCTGAGCTAACAAAGTAGTCAATAGCAGTGGATTGCCTGCTTTGGCTATACCTACAGCACCCAATTTATGATTAATATCAAACTCCAGACTGCCACCTGCAGCCAGGCTTAAACCTACAGGATTTAATCCCTGCAACGTGGCGCGGGCCACCATATCTGCGTTGACAGCACCGTCTAAAGCACCGGTGATCACCGGCATTTGTTCGGCTGGTGATACCCGTTGGCCATCAATTTTCTGCGTAGCGAAACCAAATTTAGCCAGCCACTGATCGACCTGATCACCCCCGCCATGCACCAGTACGATCGGATACTGAGTTTTCAGCTCGGCGCAAACTTTTAATAAGGCATCTAAAGCGGCCTGATCCTGTAATAAACGGCCACCCATTTTCAGTACTAAAGGTGTCTGGTTCATTCTGCTGCTCCTGCAAATAAACCTGCGGTTTCAGGTGCACCAAATTTAATATTGGCCGCTTGCATCGCCTGAGCGGCAGCGCCTTTGAGCAAGTTATCAATAGCGGACACAATCACCAGTTGCTCGCCGTCCTGCTGCCAGTGGATATCACAAAATGGTGTGCCAGCCACATCAGCCACATTCGGCGAATGTTTGACTAAACGTACCAATGGTTTAGCTGCGTAAGCCTGTTGGAAAGCAGCAGCGACCTGCTCTGCAGTAACACCAGACTTTAAAGTCACCACGCTGGTGGCCAGAATGCCGCGCTTAAAGTTGCCTAAATGGGGCGTAAACACTACTTTGCGGCCTAAGTTCTGTTCGATTTCAGGTCTGTGTCTGTGCTTAAAGAAACCATAGGCATTTAAGCCTACTTCACAAAAGGAGGTGTTTAATGCTGCTTTACGGCCTGCACCTGACACACCGCTGGTGGCATTAATTACAGGGATACAGCCATCGGCCACTAAACCTGCTTTTAATAAAGGCAATAACGCCAGTGAACAGGCCGTTGGGTAACAACCAGGCACGGACACCAGCTGTGGCAACGGCTTATCCAGCCACTCCATCAGGGAATATACTGCTTGCTCCAGCAGCTGTGGATGCTGATGCTCATAACCATAATACTTCGGATACAAAGCCGGATCTTTTAACCGGAAAGCGCCGGATAAATCGAACACAGCTATGCCTTTGGCCAATAATAAAGGCGTAACAGCTTCGCTGGCTTCATGCGGTAAAGCTAAAAAAGCCACATCCAGTTTGTCAGCTAAGTCTTCGACTAAATCGTCTGTCCACGGCTGAACCTGGATATCTACAACGCCCTGATAACGTGGATATAAATTAGAAAAAGGCTCAGCAGCGCGGCCAGCGGATGCAAAAGCGTAACTCAACTCAAAATACGGGTTCCGTGCCAACATAACGGCCAATTCAGCGCCGCTGTAGCCGGCAGCACCTAAGACAGCACTGCGCAGTTTGGTGGTAGAGGAAGTGGATTGAGTGGACATAGGTCGCTGAGTCTCCGAAAACAAAAATAATAAATGAAGGCCACGCCAAAAAAGTGTGGCCAGTGTAGTGGCTTCGCCATGCAGTTTCAAGAATTATTATGCTGAATTAATGAATTTTTATTTTATTTAATTCATAAATTCAAACAAGCACCAGATCCACTGCAGAAAGACCACAGCTTAGACCAAAATGGCTCAGGGCAGAAGTCGCAATATGGCTGAATGCGTTAAAGACGGGCTTAGATTGTTGCGCCAGTTCATAAGCCTACAGCTTCCCCTTGCGGATCGATATTCTGGCCCGGCAGGCTGTCCAGCGCATCAGCTAAGCTTGAATAAAAACTCAAAATGCCAGGCACAGGCTGCACCCTGGCTTTGGCCAGAGTTTTTAGCGGTTGAAAGCTTAAGTCTGTCACCAATAAATGAATACCCTGCTTTTCAGCCAGACTGACCAGTTTGGTAAAGGCTGAAAGTCCACCGGCGTCCATCAAAGTCACAGCATCCATCACTAAAATAGCGCCTTGCTGCTGTTTGAGTTTGACCGACAGCTCGCCAAAAACCCGGTCTGCAGCGGCAAAAAACAAAGGTCCACTGATCCGAAATGCTTTCCAGCCTTCAGGCAAAGGCTCAGGCAAGTATTTTCTGTTATGACTGATATCCGCCACCCGGGTCATATCGGCCACTTGTTTCACAAAGAAAAAGGCCGCGATCACCATGCCACAGCTGATGGCGATGACCATATCAAACAGCACAGTACAGCCAAAGCAAATCAGGAAAATAATGATGTCGTTACGGGGCGCGGTTTTGAACAGATGCACAGCTTTAGGCGCTTCGCTCATATTCCAGGCCACCACCAACAGCAAAGCAGCCATAGCTGCCATAGGCAAAAAAGCCAATACAGGCGCCAGCACCAGCAAAGCCAATAACACCACCAGTGCATGAACCATAGCGGCGATAGGCGATTGTGCACCAGCACGCACATTGGCAGCGGAGCGGGCTAAAGCTGCAGTGGAGGTAAAACCTCCTAAAAATGGCGCTACTATATTGCCTATACCCTGGCCTAATAATTCACTGTTGGCGCTGTGCCTGCGCCCTGTCATCCCATCCAGCACCACGGCACACAGCAAAGATTCAATGGCCCCCAGCATGGCCATAGCAAAAGCAGCTGCCAATAAGTCTTTCACCATTTGAGTGCTGAATTCTAAGGCTTGCCCATCAGGGCCTGGCTGTAACCAGGGCCAGCTGAATTCAGGCAGTACAGCCGGAATGCCCTGTCCTAAAGAACCATCAGGCAACAGATAACTAAAGCGGCTGCCTATGGTATCCAGCTCCAAACCAAAGTGAGCCAACGCCATGGCTAAGCAGGTTGCTATCACAATAGCAGGTAAATGCGGCGGTAAAGGCAGTTTGAGTTTAGGCCAGAGCAGCATCACAGTTAAAGTGACAGCAGCCACCAGCAAGGACGGCCAGTGCAGATCAGGGAAAGCAAAAGACAGTTGCTGTAGTTTTTCCAGATAATGTTCTGACATTTTGTCTATCGGCAAACCAAAGACGTCTTTAATTTGTAAAGTGGCAATCACCACAGCAATGCCGCTGGTAAAACCTAAGGTGACAGCTTCGGGGATGTATTCAATAAAACGGCCAAACCGCAAAGTGGCCATCAGGATCAGCATCACACCAGACAAAATAGTGGCCAGCAGCAAACCCGCCAAACCATAACTTTGTGCCACAGGGTACAATATCACCACAAAAGCAGCGGTAGGCCCGCTGATGCTGTAACGCGAACCGCCGGTCAGCGCTATCAGAAAACCTGCGATCACAGCGGTGTACAAACCATATTGCGGCGGCACCCCACTGGCTATCGCCAGTGCCATCGCCAGAGGAATGGCAATAATACCCACAGTGATCCCAGCCAGCAGATCCAGCTTAAAAGCGCCAAAGCTATAACCTTCAGCCAGAGATTCTCGCAGCGCGTGGCCAATACGCAAAGAAAATAAATAAGAGCGGTGCGACATCTGAATCCATCCGATAGCAAAACACAGACTGAGTGTAACTAAGTTTAGCGACTAAGGCCTTGATGCCGAACAAAGATTTAGCGGTTTGGGACTAAAGTATAAGTAGATACCGGCTGATAGCTCACGCCTTGCTCTGAGCTGATGGAGTGATACAAAGCTACTTCAGTACAAAGCAGGTGCAGAGGCTGCACAGCTAAAGGAAAAGCAGCGGCAGACTGAAACTTACGGGCAAGGGTGACATGAGGCACAAAAAGTTCCGGCACAGGGGCATGCAGAAATGGCAAAGCCAGCTGCTGCAACTGCTGTTGTAAAGCCATCAGAGTTTCGGGGGGTTGAGAGAGCCCCAGATACAGCACCTTGGCCTGCCTGAACAGGTTGAGCTGGTCAAAACAAAGTTCAACCGGAGGACGTTCGCGAAGCAGCTCCAGGCTTTGTACCCATAACTCTTGTTGCACTGTCACATCTTGCTGGCCTAAAAATACCAGGGTCAGATGCAGGTTACCGGCTGGATGCCATTTGGCATCCGGATACAGTTCGCACTGCTGATAAGCCCGCAACAGGCCTTGTTGTTGCGGGCTGAACTTCAGACTGAGAAAGCATCTGTCGTTCATGCTCTGCCTCGCTTCAGGCTGTCACAGTCTGCGGCCGTACCCCTAATAAGTGACAAATAGCGTAACTCAATTCGCTGCGGTTTAAGGTGTAGAAGTGGAAATGATTCACCCCTTCACGGCTTAATACTTTCACCATCTCCATGGCTATATTAGCGGCCACCAGATTGCGGGTGGTGGCATCCTGTTCTAAACCTTCATAGGCCTTATTCATCCAGCCCGGTATAGCCACATTGGTCATAGTGGCGAATTTTTGCAATTGTTGAAAATTCGTCACAGGTAAAATGCCAGGTACTATTTCCACATCTATACCCACAGCGGCGCAGCGGTCGCGATACCGTAAGTATTTTTCCGGGTCAAAAAAGAACTGGGTAATAGCACGGGATGCGCCCGCATCCACTTTGCGTTTTAAGTTCAGCAAATCAAACTGAGCGTTGGGTGATTCCGGGTGTACTTCAGGGTAAGCCGCCACTGAAACATCAAAGTCAGCGACTGAACGCAGGATCTCTACCAGATCCGCAGCATACAAAGCTGGTTTTTCTTTATTACCAGGCGGTAAATCCCCCCTCAAAGCCACTATATGACGAATACCATTATCCCAGTAGTCTTTGGCAATACGTTCAAGTTCAGCGCGGCTGGCATCCACACAAGTTAAATGGGGGGCTGCTATTAAGCCGGTGCGTTGTTTAATCGACTTAATAATATCGTGGGTACGGTCACGTTCACCTGAATTGGCTCCATAAGTCACAGAGACAAAAGAAGGCGCCAAAGGTGCTAAACGTTCAATGGATTGCCATAAGGTATTTTCCATCTGCTCTGTTTTTGGTGGAAAAAACTCAAAGCTGACGTTGACCTTGCCTGCCACATCCTGCAGGTTGCGGTTCATGGATTCGACATACTGTGCGCTGACAAAAGACATATTATTTCTCACTTCACCCAGGCTGCGGCCTGAGCCTGACTATGTTTAGCTGCTTTGGCAGCGGCAATTTTTTGTTTGGCTAAAATGGCTAAGTCGGCATGCACACCACCAGCCGTGACCTGACGACCAGCGCCAGGGCCTTTTAACACCAAAGGATTCTGTTGATACCAGTCGGACTCAATAACAAAAATATTGTCACAAGGCAAAATGGCTGCCAGCGGATCCGTCTGTTCGACCGCCACTAAAGACACCTGAGCTTTAGCTTTGCCTGCTTCAATCTTTAAATCGGCGACATAACGTAAGACTTTACCCGACGCCTGAGCCTGTTGCTGCAGCAAAGCTAATTGCTGATCCAGCACTTCGCGTCCTGCCCAAAAATCTTCAATGCTGCCAGCGCTTAACGATGCTGGTAATAAAGGCTCCAGTTCAATCTGGTCTATATCCAAAGCTAAATCCAGCTCCCGGGCAAGCACCAGCAATTTGCGCTGTACATCTTTACCCGATAAATCATCACGTGGATCCGGTTCGGTTAAACCTAATTGTTGCGCTTCCAATACAAAATCGGAAAAGGCTTTGCTGCCGTCAAATTTTGCCAGTAACCAGGACAAGGTACCGGAGAAAATACCACTGATGCGATGCACAGTGTCGCCACTGCTTTTCAGCTCCTGCAGCAAACGTTGTACCGGCAAACCTGCACCAACAGTGGTATTACTCAACCACTGCACCTGCTGCTGTTCAGCCAGTTGTTTAATCTGCTGGTACTGCGCCAGTGGCAAAGTGACCCCTTGTTTATTAGCACTGATTAGATCTAAACCTGCATAAATAAACTGCGGATAACGTTCAGCAAAAGCACGGCTTGGGGTTAAATCCACCAACACTTTAGGCTCGGGTAACTGCTGTAGTGCCAGCTCCAGTTGAGCGTCGGTATAAGCTGGCGCCAGAGCCAGCGCCTGTTGCCAGTGGTGAATATCAATGTTTTCAGCAAACAGCGCCTGACGGGAATTTAGTACCCCAGCCAGTTTTAACTCAATCTGGCCAGCCAAGGCTTGTTGCTGTTTTGCCAATAAAGCTAAAAATTCAGCCCCTACGTTACCTGTACCAGCGACGACCAGATTCAATTGCACCTGAGTTGGCAGTAATAACTGATGCAGCTCTGTCAGCTCTAACGAAGTTAAAGCAGGTTGAAACAACCATAAGGCCAGTTGCTCGTCTTCAAAATGAAAAGCAGCTTGCTGACGGTCTAACCAACGCCCTGCAGCGGCATTGACTTGTTTTTGCTGACGGGCTGCCGGCTTGACCCAGGCCACTGCATGAAAAGCCTGAGGATTCACCCGGGCAAACACTTGTTGTCCCGCCAGATAACTTAATAAGCTGTCGACCTGATGGCTGGCAACTATCCACTGATCCACAGCTTTAGGTGCAGCAAACACCGTAATTTGTAAAGCAGAGGCCACTGCTGCTGCAGTTAATTTGCAACTTGCAGGCACTGTGACTAATGCAGCCTGAGGTAAGTCTGTTAAAAACTGCACTTCAATAGCTGCTTGTTGACTGACTTTGCAGCCAGGGTGATTGGGTTCAAAACTGCTACGGACTATCAAATCAGCCGGCGCATCCAATAAAGGGCTTAAAGTTTTGGCATGCAAGACCGGATTACCCAGCTGAGCCAAAGTTAAGGCCTGTTGCCATGGCACCTGACGGTAAGCCCGGGCTGAAGGCACTTTACGTGGGTCGGCACTGTAAATGGCATCGACATCAGTCCAGATATGAATAGCCTGAGCTTTAACTAAACGCCCCAAAATAGTTGCAGAATAGTCACTGCCATTACGGCCTAAGGTGATGCTGTTGCCCTGTAAATCACGGGCTATATAGCCTGTTACTACTTTAATGCCAGTGGTTTCAAAAGGTGTCAGCCAGGAAGAGGACACTTCGTATTGCACTTCACTGCCGTCTAAACGCAAAAAGTCGCGCGCATCAATAGCACTGGCCGCCACACCTTGTTGATTTAACAAAGCCGCCAACAACTGGCTGGATAAACGCTCACCTATGGCCAATACATAATTAAATTGATTGGTCGCTAAAAAGCCTGGCACTTCAGCCAGCCAGCTTTGCACTTTGTGCTGAAGTACAGCAGCATTCTGTTCATTTAAAGTCCGCTGGATCAGTAAACTGAGCTTTTCGCTCAGTTGTTGTAACAGTGCCGCAAAAAGCTCTGGCTGTTCACGACTGTCGATTAACGCCAGCAACTCATCCGTGGTATCGCCCGGAGCTGAGACCACGACCCAGGCTTCAGGTTCTTTTGCCACAATAGCAGCGACCGCAGAAAAACGCTCAGCACTGGCCAGGCTGCTGCCGCCAAATTTATGCACTGTGTTTTTAGGATTGAAGGTACTACTCATCACTCACCACCTACCACAACACACTAAGTGCCGGGTTTAATCTGAATTGCTGCTGTTCGTTTGTTATTAAGGCCACAGTTGCAGGCTCAGGCTGAACAGCTTGTGTTTTAATGTTTTGTTGGATTGCTGCATCGACTGCAGCAAAAGCCTGCGCCAGATCGGCTATTAAATCCCGGGCTTCTTCAATACCTACAGATAAACGAATTAAGGTTGGGCCTATACCAGCGGCTTTTTGCGTGGCGGCATCTAAAGAGGCATGCGTCATAGAACCCGGGTGACAAATTAAGCTTTCGATGCCACCTAAAGACTGAGCCAAAGTGAAACACTGCAGAGCGTCAAAAAATACCGCTAAATAAGCTTCATCGGCAGCCAGGTCAAAACTCAGCATAGAGCCAAAACCATGTTGCTGTGCTTTGGCAATGGCATGACCCGGATGGTCTTTTAAACCCGGATAATAAACCCGGCCCACCAGTGGCTGTTTTTGCAGGAAATCCACCACCAGCTCTGCATTGTGCTGATGTTGTTTAATACGGGGTAATAAAGTGCGCAGGCCACGTAAAGTCTGATAGGCGTCAAAAGCGCCACCTGTCACACCTAAACAATTGGCCCACCATTTCAGCTCATCACCTACTGCGGCGTCTTTGGCAATTAAAGCACCACCCACTATGTCACTATGGCCATTAATAAATTTGGTGGTGGAATGCACCACTATGTCAGCACCCAAAGCTATAGGGTTTTGCAAAGCCGGTGATAAAAAGGTGTTATCCACCACCAGAATCGCATTCAGTGTTTTCGCCAGCTCTGCAGTGGCTTTGACATCGGTGATTTGCAGCAATGGGTTACTTGGAGTTTCGACCCAAATCATTTTAGGCCGGGCTGCTTTTACTTGTTCTGCCCAGTCGGCTTGCTGGAAATTCACCACCACCAGTTGAAAGGCTTTTTTACGATTAGCTAAATTCAGGAATAAACGGTAGCTGCCGCCATAACAGTCATGGGGAATGACTAAGGTATCTTCCGGGCCAATTAATTGCAGCGCCAACAGACAAGCGGACATGCCAGTGCCGGTAATTAACCCCTTAGCCCCCCCTTCGAGCTCTGCCAACGCATCACCTAACAAATCCCGTGTTGGGTTATTTGAGCGTGAATAATCGTATTTACCCGGTTGTTTAAAGGCTTTGAGTTCATAAGTTGAGGTTAAATACAAAGGCGGCGTCACAGCACCATAGGCAGAGTCCTGCGCTATTCCGGCGCGGGCCGCTACTGTAGCTGAGTGTGGTTTGCTCATAAAAAACCCCAAATTTAGATGTTTAGACGTCTAAAAGTATACCCAGCAAAAATAAGAAGTCAAAACATTTAGACGTCTGTACTATTAAATCTTGCGCAGAGTTTGTACTCGGGAGTATAAAGAAGTAAAATTTCGTCCAATTACGTGCGCAACGTAGCAAAGGTCAGCAGACCATATAACTAAATTCAATCAAGGTATCCCTATGGCAAAGTGGAATGGTGAGTATGTTCACCCTTATGCGGAACACGGAAAGAAGTCCGAACAGGTGAAAAAGATTACAGTCTCTATCCCGTTGAACGTATTGAAAGTGTTAACAGATGAAAGAACCCGCCGTCAGGTGAACAACCTGCGTCATGCCACCAACAGCGAATTATTATGTGAAGCTTTTTTGCATGCCTTCACCGGTCAGCCTTTACCGGCAGATGAAGATTTACGCAAAGACAATCCACATCAAATTCCAGTGGAAGTGCGTAATATTTTAACCAGTATGGGTAAGCCGATTCCTGTGATCCAGGAAGCGGAATCAGACGAAGAGTAATACTAAGGGGGTCAGGCCTTGGATTTTGAATTCATCAAATTCAAAATCCAAGGCCTGACCCCCTGCTGTTTTCAAATCAGCTTGTTCAATCCGGAGCGAACACCGTACATTGGGATCAGAACTAAAGTTCTGACCCCATATAATTTTCAGGCAATGGCAAACGCGCCACTCCTGATGCTACAGCCGCTTCAGCCACAGCACGGGCGACGCGGGATAATAACCGTGGGTCCATTGGTTTTGGAATAATATAGTCCGCACCAAACTCCAGTTTATCCACCTGGGCAGCTGTTAACACGGCCTGCGGCACAGGCTCTTTGGCGATAGCACGAATCGCATGCACTGCAGCCAGCTTCATTTCATCGTTAATCACTTTGGCACGTACATCCAAAGCACCACGGAAAATAAAGGGGAAACACAAGACGTTGTTGACCTGATTCGGGTAATCCGAACGGCCTGTCGCCATAATTAGATCGCTACGCTCTGCATGCGCCAGTTCAGGTTTAATTTCCGGATCCGGGTTCGAGCAGGCAAAAATCACCGGCTTATCCGCCATCAGTTTTAAAGCTTCAGCAGGCAAGGCATCAGGGCCTGATACTCCGACAAACACATCAGCGCCTTCCATTGCATCTTCCAGCGTGCGTTTGTCGGTATTGTTGGCAAACTGCTCTTTGTATTGATTCAAATCGTTACGACGGCTGTGGATCACACCTTTGGTGTCGAGCATATAAATATGTTCGCGCTTAGCACCACATTTGATCAAGAGTTCCATACAGGCAATAGCGGCAGCACCAGCCCCTAAGCAAACAATCACCACTTTACTGATGTCTTTGCCCTGAATTTCCAGCGCATTGAGTAAACCTGCAGCTGTGACAATAGCGGTACCGTGCTGATCATCATGAAACACCGGAATGTTGCAGCGTTTGATCAGCTCTTTTTCAATTTCAAAACATTCAGGTGATTTAATATCTTCCAGGTTAATACCACCAAAGGTATCGGCGATATTCGCCACTGTGTTGATAAATTCTTCAGTAGTGCGGTGTGTGACTTCAATATCAATAGAATCCAGGCCAGCAAAACGTTTAAACAGTAAAGCTTTGCCTTCCATCACAGGCTTGGAGGCCATAGGGCCTAAGTTGCCTAAACCTAAAATAGCAGTGCCGTTGCTGATCACTGCAACCAGATTACCTTTGCCTGTGTATTTGTAGACATCGTCGACATTATTGGCAATTTCACGCACTGGTTCAGCCACACCAGGGCTGTAGGCCAAAGCAAGATCTTTGACTGTTTCAGCGGGTTTACTGATTTCAATACTGATTTTGCCCGGTTTAGGCTCGGCGTGATACTTCAGCGCCTGTTCTCGAAAATCTGACATAGGTAGAGGTTCCATGAGTAGGTAAGTAGGATGCCCTGTGGGCTATTTTCTTTTATTTGTTGTAAGTTGTGGTGCAACCCAAAAGGTGGCTCATTCTAAAGAGCAAGCCAACCCTTTAGAACCATTAATTTTCAGATCGTACCAGTATAAAGCCACATTACAGCAGAACTCATTCCGATGCTTTCACTGTCCTGTCAGGCATGGGGTAAACCCTGTACCGAAGGACTGCTGAAAACTTCAGCAACAAAGCTCTGCAGCTCTGTTATAACAAGTTTAATTCAGAGCGCCAAGCACTCCTCCCACAACTGGACAGACCTGCTCCGGCCAGATTTCACAGCTATGCAAGTATTCGGCATTTTTAGTCGGATAAAGATGCGGAGTCTTTGGTGCTTTATGCAAGGGGCCTATTGGCTCTATTAAATATTCTATTCTTTTCAATCAATTAAAATATTTTTGTACGAATATCAACCAAACAATCTATGCAGATAAAAAATTTCAACGTGGCTCCCCTCTGCCCCACAATCCTTAATCTCTTTATGGAATAAAAAAACGAATGCATATAACTATTGACCATTAACAGTTCGGCAGGCAGAATAAAATTTATACGTCATTTCTGTCTCTTTACCACGCCCTGTGGTGACAGAAGCATTTCTTCCAACTCAAGTCTTATCACACCTGAGTCGCTGTGAATTAGTGTAAGGACACACTATCAGCTTTATACCCCAAATAATTGGAGTTTCAGGTCCCTGCAACAGGCTTATTACTTGAGGGCTTCGCATGGAACATAATGTTTCGTTAATTACCACTATTGCCGCCGCTTTTGGTCTGGCACTGATTTTAGGTGTGATAGCTGCACGCCTGAAACTGCCTGCTTTGGTTGGCTATTTATTGGCTGGCATCATCATAGGCCCGGCGACTCCGGGTTATGTGGCAGATCTGCATATTGCCTCCCAACTGTCTGAAATTGGTGTAATGCTGTTGATGTTTGGCGTTGGCCTGCATTTTTCTGTCAAAGATCTGATGTCGGTAAAAAATATCGCTGTGCCGGGCGCCATAGTGCAAATGGGGCTGGCCACCCTGCTTGGCTTTTTTGTCGCTCAATCCTGGAGCTGGAGTTTTGGTGAAGCTCTGGTCTTTGGTTTGTGTTTATCCTGCGCCAGTACTGTAGTGCTGTTAAAAGCACTGGAAGCCAAAGGTGTACTGGAAAGCAGAAATGGTCAGATAGCGGTCGGCTGGCTGGTGGTGGAAGATTTAGCCACAGTTTTAGTGCTGGTGTTATTACCTCCGCTAGCTACTTTGCTCGGCGGTACTGCAACGGCAGCGACAGAAACAAGTCCTTTATGGTGGACCATCAGCCAGACTCTGTTGCAGGTAGCGGCTTTTGTAGTCCTGATGCTGGTTGTTGGACGTAAAGTTTTTCCCTGGTTATTGTGGCAGGTTGCCAGCACAGGTTCACGTGAACTCTTTACCTTGGCTGTGATAGCCGGAGCTATCAGTATTGCTTATGGAGCGGCAGAACTTTTTCATGTGTCTTTTGCTTTAGGTGCATTTTTTGCCGGCATGGTGATGCGGGAGTCGGAATTCAGCCACAGAGCAGCTGAAGAATCTTTGCCGCTGCGTGATGCCTTTTCCGTGCTGTTTTTTGCCGCTGTGGGTATGTTGTTTGAGCCAGCTATTTTGGTTGAGCAACCTTTGCATGTACTGGCCGTGCTGGCCATTATTGTATTGGGTAAGTTTTTTGCGGCTTTTGTGCTGGTGTTGCTGTTCCGCTATCCGCTGAATTCAGCACTAACAGTGGCAGCCAGTCTGGCTCAGATAGGTGAATTTTCCTTTATTTTGGCAGGCCTTGGTATGACGCTGGGTTTATTACCACAGGAAGGCATGAGTTTAATTCTGGCCGGTGCCTTGTTGTCTATCGCACTGAATCCATTACTCTTTGCCATGGTGTCGCCATTAAATACCTGGGTATTAAAACGTTCAGCTTTAGCACGTAAACTGGACAGCAGAGCAGACCCATTCAGTGAACTGCCTATGGATACAGACCGAAAGTACCTGGAAAATCAGGTGGTCCTGGTCGGTTATGGCCGGGTGGGCCGCAGGATAGCGGCAGGTCTGTCGGCACAGAATATTCCTTTTGTGGTCGCAGACAAAAACCATGACAGAGTGGAAAAGTTAAGGGATCAAGGTATTCCGGCTGTGTTTGGTGATGCCACCGAAGTCGATGTATTGATCCAGGCGCATATTCTGCATGCCGCTGTGCTGGTGATTGCCACACCTGAAACTATAGATGTGCGTAAAACAGTACAAAGTGCCCGCCTGGTTAATCCTGGTATACAGGTGATATTGCGCACTCATAATGAAGATGAAGTAGAACCGCTAAAGCAGGAACAACTGGGGCAGGTCTTTTTAGGTGAGGATGAGCTGGCTCAAAGCATGACTCAAGCTACTCTGGCATATTTTGCCCCTGCAGCAAAAACACCAGGTCATTAATCTTCCGCCTGAGTGGTAAAAAAAAGGGAGTGCAATGCACTCCCTGTTTAATTGGATCAGGATTAAAGCGAAGGCGTATTTTCACCCTCTTTTTCGATCACTTCAGGCAATAAATCCTCACGGCTTGCACCCAGGAATACTGCGATTGAACTGGCAACGAAAATAGACGAATAAGTACCTACAGCAATACCAAATAACAGCGCTGCGGCAAAACCGTGTAACAGAGGTCCGCCCATATAAAACAAGGCCACCAGTGATAAGGCGGTAGTACCTGAGGTGATAGTAGTACGGCTCAAGGTCGAGGTAATAGCGTCATTGACCGTTTCTTCCACTGTCGCATCCCGTAACTTACGGAACATTTCACGGATACGGTCAAAGACTACTATGGTGTCGTTGATGGAGTAACCAACCAATGCCAGTAATGCCGCCAGTACCGTCAGGTCAAACTCCATACCTGTGATGGAAAACAAGCCCATAGTGACAATTACGTCGTGCACCAAAGCCATTACAGCGCCTACTGAATAACGCCATTCGAAGCGGAAGGCAACATACATCATGATACCGATAAAGGACGCCAGTAAGGCCAGCATACCGTCATCTTTTAGCTCATCACCTACGGAAGCACTCACCTGTTCAACACGGCGCTTGGTCACTTCGCCATCTTCCACTTTCTGGATGACTTCAATGATTTGATTACCTACCACAGCCTGATCAATATCTGCACGAGGTGCAATACGGATCATCACCTCAGTGGTGGTGCCAAAGTACTGCACTATCGCATCAGGAAAACCATTGTCTGCCAGGGCATCACGGATTTTATTCAGATCAGCCTGCTTTTCAAAACCGGCTTCAACCACTATACCGCCGGTAAAATCCAGGCCAAAGTTAATACCTTTAGTGAACACAGCAAATAATGAACCTAATACCAGGAAGGTAGAAAAGGCGATGGCTGGCCACTTAAAGCGCATAAAGTTGAGTGGTTCTTTAAAATGAAGAAGTTTCATCATAATTCCTTATATAGGCAACTTATCAACTTTACGGCCACCCCAGATCAGATTAACAAACAATCTCGACACTGTGACTGCGGTAAAAATAGAGGTGATAATACCCAGAGCCAAAGTCACGGCAAAACCTTTGACCGGACCAGAACCCAGACCAAACAGAATAAGCGCCACTAAGAAGGTGGTGATATTCGAGTCGGTAATAGTAGCGAAAGCCCTGTTATAACCTTCATGTATAGCTTGTTGCACCGAACGCCCTGCATCAAGCTCTTCCCGGATACGCTCGTTAATCAATACGTTGGCATCTATCGCCATACCTATAGTCAACAAGATCCCCGCCATACCAGGTAAAGTCAGAGTAGCACCAGGCACCATGGATAAGACGCCGATCAACAACACGACGTTACTGGCCAGAGCCAGGTTACCCACCATACCTACGCCTTTGTAGTAAACGCCCATGAAAACAACAGTCAGGATCATACCCCACATAATGGCGTTAGTACCCAGCTCGATGTTTTCCTGACCCAGGCTTGGGCCTATGGTGCGTTCTTCTACAATCTGAATTGGCGCAATCAAAGCACCGGCACGTAATAACAAGGCCAGGTTTTGTGCTTCAGCCGGACTGTCCACCCCAGTGATACGGAAGCTGCGACCTAAACGCGCCTGAATAGTGGCAACGTTAATAACTTCTTCTTTTTT
>CBIMJC010000003.1:0-38065 GCA_966244125.1 uncultured Rheinheimera sp. | reverse complement strand
ACTCACTGCACTGTGCTTACTTTAGAAAGTTACTGAGGAACTGACAAAGGATATAAATCCAACTGACAAGTGAGGAAAATTCATCTGTAGCGCGGTAAAAATGTCACATTGAATTGATAGGGGTCTTTTAAGGGAGCTGTGACAACTGAGTATTTCGTGCTGGGCAATAGCTGTTACCCGCGTCCTTGCGGGTAAAAAGGACAATTAAAATGCGCGTTGGAAGCTTTGCAGTATCCAGTCAACCAACAGCTGGATTTGTGTTTTGTTTGGGTCTGTTTCGTGTTGCACCAGATAATATTTATCCCGGCTTTCCAGTTCTTCGCTGAACAAACGTTTTAAGCTGCCACTGGCAAACCAGGAATGACTGATAGGCCAGGGCACCAGTGCTATGCCTAAACCTTGCTGAGCGGCCCGCGCCACACTAAACATGCTGTCGAGCTGGATCACTTGTTTTGGCGTAAAAACTTCCAGTTCGAGTTGTTCTGCCCACTGGTGCCAGGACCAGGGTCTGGCCTGATGCACCAGACAAGGGACTTTGGTTAAGGCATCAAATCCCAGTCCGGCCAATTGCTGGTACAAAGCCGGATTACAGGCTGGTACATAGCTGATTGGAAACAGCTCATAGGCTATTTTGTCTGTAGGTTTACCGCTGGCTAATAAAATCTGCAGATCGGTGTGTTTGGCCGGGTCCTGCCGCGATTTAATGGTTTCAACTTTTAAGTTGATATCCGGATGTTGTTCGGACCAGCCAACCAGTCTGGGCACAAACAATTCGCTGGCGAAAAATTCCGGCATAGAAATACTGATTTCTGTCGGGTTTTTCTGCTGGCTGAAGGTGCGCAGGGTTTGTTCCAGTTCACGCATCAATGGCAGCAAAGCCTGATAAAAAGCTTTGCCCTGGGCCGTCAGTTCCACAGAGCGGGTTTGGCGTAAAAACAACTCCAGTCCAAGCTCAGATTCCAGTTGTTTTATTTGATGACTGACAGCAGAAGGGGTCAGATACAACTGACGGGCTGTTTCTTTAAAACTTAAACAGTCGGCGGCGACACAAAAACAGCGTAGGCCGCGCATCGAACTATGTATGGCCATAGGACTTCACAATGGTTATCAAAGACGCAGAACTTAAGCAAAAACGGATCCATAAGTTCATCGTATTGATTATAAACAGTTTTTTTATCAATTGTTTCAGGTGTTGAACTGAGTCCGGTCAGTGTTGCACCAATATAAAGCAATGATGCCAGCAAAAACAATCCGGATAAGTAAGATGCTGATGTTTTTAATTAAAATGTCAACACGCCCTGATGCGTTCCAGCTCGCAGCCAATCAGAAATTGCCATGCTTCCAGATGCTTTTTGGTATTGTCGATACTGTTGCCCCAGACATAAAGTCCGTGACCCCGGATCAAAAAGGCATGAGGCAGCTTTTCGCGCTCAAAACGTTGCTGTAATTCCTGCAGCATGAGCTCTGTGTTTTGTGGTTCCAGAATCAGCAGAGGGCAACAACTGCGCTGGGGTTCTGAAATCGCAACCAATTGTTGAAGTTCATAACCGACAAACAGATGCTGGTTGGCTTTGACCAGTCGTGAAAACACTGTGCTTTGCAGGTCGTGGCTTTGCAGCACCACTTTATGCTGTGGATTCTGTTGGTACAAAAACTGATGGATAGCCGTGACGGTATCCACCTGCCGGGCTGTTGCCCAGCTGTATGAAACCAGGTCAGCCGGACTTAACTCGCTTTTATCTTTGTCTGCACAGGTGAAAAGCGCGCTATGCTCAGAAGTACGTATTGAAAACAACCCACTGCTAAAAGGCAGCCACTGGCGCTGTGCTATCCAGCGACCTAAAGCACACAGCTGAATGGCATATGGGTTTAATTGATTGCTTTGGATAGATTGATTCATCTTGATGTTTAGACGTCTACACATAAAACTGTCTGGATGATAGCATTCGTTCTGGTATCAGGCCAGTCAGTTTTCTGGTGTTTTTATGCAGCTGCGGGATCCCATTATGAAGTTACAAAGTAAATTACCAGCCCTGGGCACCACTATTTTCAGTCAAATGTCGCAATTGGCTGCTGAGCATCAGGCCATCAACTTGTCACAGGGATTTCCCGATTTTCCTGCAAATGGCCGTTTGATTGACTTGTTAGCTGAATCCGCCCGGGAAGGATTCAATCAGTATGCTCCTATGCCGGGCATACTGCCGCTGCGGCAGCAAATCGCTGAATTAGTGCAAAGCTGTTATCAGCGCTCTGTGTGTCCGGAGCAACAGATCACAGTCAGCAGCGGCGCAACAGAGGCTTTGTTTGTCGCTATACAAGCCCTGGTCCGGCCCGGTGATGAGGTGATAGTTTTTGATCCGGCTTATGACAGCTATCAACCCGCTGTGGAGCTGGCGGGTGGTTTTACTGTGCATGTGCCTTTGCTGCCGCCTTTGTATCAGGTGGACTGGACTCAGCTGGAAAAACAGATCAGCAAAAAAACACGGCTGATTATTGTCAACAGCCCACACAATCCGACAGGAGCTGTATTTAGCCACCAGGACTGGTTGTCGTTACAGGCTCTGGTGTTAAAACACCGTTTGTATTGCATCAGTGACGAAGTTTATGAGCATCTGGTGTTTGATGGTGCTGCCCAATTAAGTGCAAACCAGTACCCTGAACTGGCAGAGCGCACTGTGATAGTGTCCTCTTTTGGTAAAACTTTTCATGTGACTGGCTGGAAGCTGGGTTATGCAGTGGCTTCGGCTGAACTGACCACGGAGTTTCGTAAAATCCACCAGTATGTCACCTTCTCCAGTTTCACTCCGGCTCAGTATGCAATAGCTGTGTTATTGCGTGAACAACCCCACGAAGTACGTGGACTTGCCGCTTTTTATCAGCAAAAACGCGATCTTTTCCGGCAAGCTTTGGCTGGTTCGGCCTGGTCCTTATTACCTTGTCGTGGCAGTTATTTCCAGCTGGCGGATTACAGTGCATTCAGTGATTTGGATGATGTGGCTTTTTGCCAGTGGCTGACCCGTGAGCATAAAGTCGCTGCTATTCCTTTGTCTGTGTTTTACCGTCAGCCACCCAGTCAGCGTATAATTCGCTTTTGTTTTGCCAAAGAGCCACAAACCCTGGTCAAAGCGACGGAGATTTTATGTCAGTTATCCGTGTTGCGTTAATTCAATCCGAATTGGTCTGGCAGGACAGTCTGGCCAATCAGCATTATTTCGAGCAGCAGTTCCGGCAACATCCTGGTGTCCAACTTTTTGTGTTGCCTGAAATGTTTAACTCGGGTTTTAGCATGGAGTCGACACTTATTGCTGAAACTATGGAAGGCCTTACAGTACAATGGATGCAGCAACAGGCTAAGCTTACAGGGGCGGCGATTTGTGGGTCAGTCGCTATTGCGGAGCAAGGGCAAATTTTCAACAGATTGTTGTTTGTGACGCCTGATCAGGTGGTGCAGTGTTACGACAAGCGTCACCTGTTCCGGATGGGCGGCGAACAACAACATTATCAGGCGGGGTCTGAGCGGGTTATTGTCTCTTATCTTGGGTTCAGGTTTTGTCTGCAGGTATGTTACGACTTACGTTTCCCGGTGTTTGCCCGCAATCAGCAGGATTATGACGCGCTGATTTATGTCGCAAACTGGCCACAACCAAGGCGTCTGGCCTGGCGCACTTTATTGCAGGCCCGTGCTATTGAAAATCAGGCTTATGTGCTGGGCTGCAACCGTATTGGTTCGGATGCAAATGGCCTGAATTACAGCGGCGATAGCATGGTGGTGGATTATTTAGGCCAAATTCAGGCTGAACTGGTTGTGGGGCAAGCAGGAGTGTTAGTGACAGAGCTGGATCTGGATGCTTTACAACAATTTAAACAAAAGTTTCCGGCTTATCTGGACGCTGATCCTTTTGTATTAACGCCGTCATTTTAAGGAGAATCCATGTATCAGCGGCAAGTGACGATACTGGTGTATTTAAGTTTTATGTTATTGGGTTTGCTCAGTATTTTGTGGGGTATTTTGTTGCCCGACATTATGGTGCAGTTGCAGATGTCGCCCGCTGCCAGTGGTTTGTTTTTTGCCTGTTTATCACTGGGGTCTATTACCGGTGCTTTTTTAGGCGGCAAATATGTGCAGAAATTTGAATTTGTGCCGCTTTTTGCCGTGTTGCTGCTGATTTTGGTGGTGCTGATTATCGGCGCATCGCTGGTGCAGTTCTGGCCTTTGCTGTTGTTTTTTGTATTTACTCTGGGTTTAACCTGCTCGGGTTTATTCACCATAGGTCATACCCTGATTGCCCGGCTTTATGTCGAGAAACGCGCCCGTATGATGGGATTTATGGACTTTATGTTCAGCTTAGGCACCTTAGCTGCCCCATTGTATGTGGTGGTGCTGTATTGGGGCGTTGAAGACTGGCGCTGGCCTCTGCGTATTCTGGCGATATTTCTGGCCGGAACTGCAGCTTTTGCCTGGTATTTAGGTCGTACTCATCAAAGCCCGGCTCATATGGCGCACGCCAAAGGTAGTTTGTCTTACCGCCAGGTGATGAAAAAGCCGGTGTTTTTTGCTTTGGCTTTAATGATGTTTGGTTATGGTGCTGTGGAGTGGGGCCATGGCAACTGGTTTGTTACTTACGCCAGTCAGGGCCTGGCTTTAAGTACAGAACAATCCCGCCTTATTTTCGCCTTTTTTACCGGTGGTATGGTGCTGAGCCGGTTAAGTTTTTCGTTGTTTTTACGCTGGTTTACCAGCGCTCAGTTGCTGATGATCCTGGTCACTTGTGCTTTTTTTGGCGCAGTTCTGGTAAAGATCACAGCTGTACCGGCCTTATTGCAGCTGGGTAATTTTGCTCTGGGTTTAGGTTTGGGCGCTATTTTCCCGCTGATGCTGACTGCTGCTATGGATCTGGACAGCGATAACGGTCCGGTGTTGTCCGGCCTTGCCAATATTGGTGGCTCTATCGGTTATCAGGCCGCGGCTTTAGGCACAGGGCTGGCGGCACAACAAGTGGGCATAGCCACAGCTTATTGGTTGATCCCGATACTGGCAGTCTGGTTGTTCGGCACCGTCAGTTATTTCAGTTATTTGTTGCATAAAAAACACACAAAATCAGTGCGGATTTAACTTTTTTGCTGCATTTGCGGGTTTTATAACCAGTTCACTCTTGATTCTGAACGGCTTTAGGCGCATAACCTAAGGCCGTATGACCTGCAAGAAATCTTAGTATGACAACAAGTATCCAATGGGCAGAATTAGCCCGCGCTGCCAAGGCAGCATCCGATCAGGCTTATGCGCCTTACAGTAAATTCCCGGTAGGGGTCGCAGTTCAGGCTAAAAGTGGCAAAATTTATACTGGCTGCAATGTAGAAAATGCATCTTACGGCGGCACAGTCTGTGCTGAGCGTAATGCCATAGCTGCTGCTGTGGTGGCCGGTGAGCGTCAGTTTGTTGGCCTGATGGTGTATACGCCCCAGGATCAGCTAACCCCACCTTGTGGTATGTGCCGGCAAGTGATAGCTGAATTTTTTACGCCGGACAGCCCGGTGCGCAGCTGTAATCATTTAGAGCAACAACAGGAATGGACGCTGGAACAGTTATTACCCAGTGCCTTCACCCCCTTGTTTCTGGCCAATAGCAAAAAAATCTGAGACTGGAGTGCACTGTGTTATTACCTCAGGAAATTATTAAACAAAAACGTAATGGTGGTGTGTTAACTGACGCTGCTATCCAGCAATTTGTCCGTGGTTTAACGGATCAAAGTTTCAGTGAAGGCCAGACGGCGGCTCTGGCCATGGCGATTTATCTCAATGGTATGAGCACAGCAGAAACTGTGGCTTTAACCCGTGCTATGCAGCATTCAGGTGCAGTGATGAATTGGACTGATCTGCTCGATGGCCCGGTAGTGGATAAACACAGCACAGGGGGTGTAGGGGACAAAGTCAGTTTAATGCTGGCCCCTATGATTGCTGCTTGCGGTGCTTATGTGCCTATGATCGCTGGCCGTGGTTTAGGTCATACCGGCGGTACTATCGACAAGCTGGAAGCTATTCCGGGTTATCAGTGTCAGCAGCCTTTGGATAAAATCCAGCAGCTGGTGAAACAACAAGGTTGTGTCATAGTGTCGCAAAGTGGCGAGCTGGCCCCGGCTGACCGGCGTTTGTATTTAATCCGTGATGTCACAGCCACTGTCGAATCTATCCCGCTTATTACCGCTTCTATTTTGTCGAAAAAGCTGGCCGCAGGCCTGCAGGCTTTGACTATGGATGTGAAAATTGGCTCTGGCGCCATTATGAAAAATGTCGCGGATGCTTCAGCTTTAGCTAAAAGTATTGTCAACACCGCCAAAGGTGCCGGTGTGCCGACCCAGGCTTTATTAACAGATATGAACCAGACTTTGGGCGCTACAGCAGGTAACGCACTGGAAATACTGGAAACCCTGGATTATTTGACCGGCAAATACCGTGAAGCCCGTTTGCATCAGGTGACTCTGGAACTGGGTGCCAGCATGTTGCAACTAGGTGGTTTGTTTAACGATAAAGCCAGCGCTATCGCAGCTTTAGAACAAAGTTTAACTTCAGGTAAAGCCGCGGAAATTTTCAGCAAAATGGTGGCTGCTCAGGGTGGACCTGCAGATTTGCTGGAAAAACCTGAACTCTATCTGGCCAAAGCTAAAGTGGTGCTGGATATCAAAGCTCCGGTGGCTGGTTATCTGAATAAAGCTGACACTACTGCTATTGGTATGGCTGTAGTGCGATTAGGTGGTGGCCGTGCACACCCGGATCAGGTGATCAATATGGCTGTGGGCTTCAGTGATGTCACAGCTTTAGGCGCTAAAGTGGCTGCCGGCGATCTGTTAGCGCGGGTGCATGCTGACACAGTGGAAGCGGCAGAACATGCAAAAGCTGAATACCTGGCTGCGTTAAGTATTGAGGCTACAGCTGGTGTTATTGATCCTATTATTCACTTAGTTATTGATTAACATAAAAATCGCAGGCAAAAGCCCAGGCAAAGAGCTTTTGCTTGCGACGAACGGCCTTGTCGCTGATCTTGTCATTTGTTACTGTACAGGCCTCTTTGCATGGAGGCTGGATGAAGAAGTTAAGTGGTTGTATTTTATTGATGTTTTGGGCGTGCTCAGCGTATGCCCATCCTGTGATGCAATGGTATACCAGCCATTGGCCGCCCTATCGGATCAGTGAAGGCCCTTATGCCGGACAGGGGGCTTTTGACTTAATGCTGGCGCAATTAATTGAGGCTATGCCTCAGTATCATCATCAGATTAACCAAATCCATTTGGCCCGTATTGTGAAAGTATCGGCTACAACCAAAGAAAATCACTGCACTTTTGGTTTACGTTATACACCTGAGCGTGACAAGCGGACTTATTTTTCTCAGCCCGCAGGTTTACTGCCCAATCTTGCCATTAATAGTCTGCAACAGCACGACAAACTTAAAACCCTGGACCCACAACATGCGGTGCCGATGCATAGACTGGTAAAAGAGCCGGATTTAGTGGGTCTGATTGAAAATGACAGAGCTTACCCTGCCGTTATTGCCGCGCAGATTAATAAAGAAGGCAGTAATCTGGGCAGCAGTTCCATGACCAGTATGAACCCGGCGCAATTATTGGCTGCAAAACGGGTGGATTATGTGGTGGATTATCCAAACCGCTTACGTTACTACAGCATGGAAGCAGGGCAGGATATCCGGCTGCAGTTTAGTCCTATAGCTGAAATCCCGGTTTTTTCATACACCTATGTCAGTTGCTCCAAAACAGAAGTGGGTAAGAGCTGGATAGCAGAGATAGATCGGGCATTAACGGATTTAAAACAAAAACCTGAGTACAAAGAAGCTATGTACAGATGGTTCTCAGAGCAGGAGCAGCAATTATTGGAGCCGCATTACAGCGGATTTCAGCAAAGCCGGTCTTTTGTACCTGAGCAAGCTGAAACCCGCTTTAGTGAGTTGTAGTGCGTTGTTAATGCAGCTTTAAACGTGGTCTGATGATTTTATTGATTTTACCTATGACTGAAATCACCATTGTACGGAACCAACCGTGTAAGGCGACCTGATGCATACGGTATAACGAGATATAAGCCAGACGGGCAATCCGGCCTTCAATCATCATGGCGCCGCCGACCAGATTGCCCATAAGGTTTCCGACAGTGCCAAAGCGACTTAACGAAATCAGCGAACCATGGTCTTTGTACTGGTAAGCCGACTGCGGTTTACCTGCCAAAGCAGCGGTCAGGTTTTTTGCGACATGACTGGCCATCTGATGCGCAGACTGAGCCCGTGGTGGCACCCATTTGTTATCTGGTAACGGACAACCTGCACAATCACCAATCACATAAATCTGACTGTCGATACTGCTTTGCAGGGTAGGTAATACCATCAGCTGGTTAATGCGGTTGGTTTCCAAACCATCTAAGTCTTTTAAAAAATCCGGGGCCTTAATACCAGCAGCCCAGACCATCAGCTCTGCCTGCAAATGTTCGTCCCCTAACTGCAGGCCGTGTTCGTCCGCTGCTGTGACTTTGGTACTGACCCGCACATCGACACCCAATTTGAGTAATTCTTTATGCGCAGCCGCGGCAATACGTTCCGGCAGGGCTGGCAGAATACGGGGACCGGCTTCAATCACAGAGATTTTTAAGCGGTCACGTTTCATATCGTTAAAGCCATACGAATTCAGTTCAGCCGCCGCGTGGTGCAGTTCGGCGGCCAGTTCAACCCCGGTCGCTCCTGCGCCTACTATGGCGATATTCAGGTTCTCTTTCGGGTGTAAAGGCGAGTTCAGCTTTAAATAGGCTTCCAGCAGACGACGATGGAACCTGTTGGCCTGTGACGGGCTGTCGAGGAAAATACAATGGTCCTGAACACCTGGTGTATTAAAGTGATTCGACACACTGCCAATGGCAAGTACCAGATAATCATAAGGAATACGACGTTCTTCCAGCACCACTTCGCCACTTTCATCCAGTACAGGCGCTAAAGTGATCTGCCGCTCTGCTCTGTTCAGGCCGGTAAAAGTACCCAGTTGAAAGTCAAAGCCATGAGCTCTGGCGTGAGCGCGATAGGTAACCTGATCTATATCCACATCCAGAGTGCCGGTTGCTACTTCATGCAATAAAGGTTTCCAGATATGAGTCGGGTTTCTGTCAATCAGGGTAATAGCCGCTTTGCCCTTGCGGCCAAATTTATTACCAAGGCGGGTTGCCAGTTCCAGTCCACCAGCGCCACCACCAATGACTACGATTTGCGGGGTTGTCATCTGCTTTTTCTCACATAAAAAAAACCGGCAACAAGGCCGGTTTTGGGGGGTTAACTATTTTTTTGCCGTTTCATGGCTTCGAAAAACTCGTCGTTGGTTTTAGTCATCGACAGTTTATCGATCAGGAATTCCATGCAGTCCGTTTCATCCATCGGATTAAGGATTTTGCGCAGGATCCACATTTTTTGTAATTCTTCCGAGGAGGCCAGCAGTTCTTCACGACGGGTGCCTGAACGGTTGAAATCAATGGCCGGGAACACACGACGCTCTGCAATTTTACGCGACAGGTGTAATTCCATATTACCTGTACCTTTAAATTCTTCGTAAATCACTTCGTCCATTTTCGAACCCGTATCAACCAGAGCTGTGGCGATAATGGTTAAACTACCACCTTCTTCCACATTACGGGCTGCACCGAAGAAACGTTTTGGTTTGTGCAAGGCGTTGGCATCGACACCACCTGTTAATACCTTGCCTGAGCTTGGGATCACAGTGTTGTAAGCACGGGCTAAACGGGTGATTGAGTCGAGTAAAATAATAACGTCTTTTTTGTGCTCAACTAAACGTTTGGCTTTTTCGATCACCATTTCAGCCACCTGGACGTGACGGCTGGCTGGTTCGTCGAAGGTAGAAGCTACCACTTCACCTTTCACCAGACGTTGCATCTCGGTCACTTCTTCCGGACGTTCGTCGATCAGCAACACCATCAGCACACATTCTGGATAATTGGCGGCTATAGACTGGGCGATGTTTTGCAGCAGTATAGTTTTACCAGCTTTTGGTGGTGCCACAATCAAACCACGCTGACCACGGCCAATAGGGGAAGCCAGATCTAATACGCGGGCTGTGATGTCTTCTTTACTGCCGTTGCCACGCTCCATCCGCAAACGGGAATTGGCGTGCAGCGGGGTTAAGTTTTCAAACAGAATTTTGTTACGGGCTTGCTCAGGGCGTCCGAAGTTCACTTCGTTCACTTTCAGCAAAGCAAAATAACGTTCACCTTCTTTTGGCGGGCGAATTAAGCCAGAAATTGTGTCACCAGTACGCAAGTTAAAGCGTCTGATTTGACTTGGAGAGACGTAAATATCGTCCGGGCCAGCCAAATAAGAGCTGTCAGAAGAACGCAGGAAACCGAAGCCATCGGTCAGAATCTCGACAACACCATCACCAAAAATCTCTTCGCCGTTTTTGGCATGGGATTTTAAGATAGCAAAAATAATGTCTTGTTTACGTAAGCGGGCCATGTTTTCCAGGCCCATAGACTCGGCTAAATCAACCAGCTCGTTAATCGGCTTCAGTTTTAGTTCGGTTAAATGCATATGATGGGTTCTTGTTGGTCAAACAGAATTAAATTGCTTATCGCTGATTAAAAGGAAGTAGGCTTAGGTTTAGTCAACGGAAAAGCGTGGTTACAGGGATTTGTTGCTGCGTTACACATTAGCAGGATAATTTTCAGTCGTCCAGCCGTAAAAAACAAAAAGGCGTATAAAAAATACGCCTATTTGTGACTGACTTAGATGTTGCTGTCTAAAAACTCTTTTAACTGAGTTTTAGATAAGGCACCGACTTTAGTCGCTGCAACCTGGCCGTTTTTGAACAACAGTAAGGTTGGGATACCACGAATACCAAATTTTGGTGGTGTGCCAGGGTTGTGGTCGATGTTGACCTTAGCCACTGTCACTTTGCCAGCGTATTCTTGTGCGACTTCGTTGAGGATAGGTGCAATCATTTTGCACGGACCACACCACTCAGCCCAAAAATCGACCAGCACAGGGGCAGCAGCTTTTAACACGTCGGCTTCGAAGCTGTCGTCTGACACCTGCAGAATATGTTCACTCATTTCATTCTCCAATTGCTTTGGGCGTATCTATAAAAAAGTATTGTCAATTTTATCCGGACTGTTTCTTATTGCAAGCGTAACGGTTATGCTTAGCGCGTATGAATAAAACACACTTAACTCAGCATAAATTTGCCGATTTCGCATTGGCTCCACAGGTTCTTGCCGCTTTGGCCGCGCAAGGTTTTGACCATTGTACCCCAATCCAGGCTCAATGTTTGCCTCTTGCGTTGGCTGGCAAAGACATTGCGGGCCAGGCTCAAACAGGTACAGGTAAAACTCTCGCCTTTCTGACGGCAACTTTCCATCATTTGTTAACCCATGAGCCTAAGGCTAAAGGGCAACCCCGTGCCATCATTATGGCTCCTACGCGCGAACTGGCTGTTCAGATCCATCATGACGCTCAGGCTTTGGCCAAAACATCCGGCTTAAAGCTTGCTTTGATTTATGGGGGCGAAGGGTACGATTCTCAACGCCAGATGCTGGAACAAGGCGCAGATATTTTAATTGGTACTACGGGCCGCCTGATTGATTACTTAAAACAAGGCCTGTACGACCTGTCACAAATTCAGGTGGTGGTGCTGGATGAAGCCGATCGTATGTTCGATTTAGGTTTTATCAAAGACATCCGTTTTATGTTCCGTCGTATGCCACCTGTGACTGAACGTTTGAGCTTATTGTTCTCTGCTACTTTGTCCTACAAGGTGCAGGAACTGGCCTTTGAGCAGATGAACCAGCCCGTGCATATTCACGTGGCGCCTGAGCAAATGACCGGCTCTCGTATTTCCGAAGAATTATTTTATCCGTCAGACGAACACAAAATGAAGTTGTTGCTGACGCTGATGGAAGAAGAATGGCCGGATAAAGCCATTGTTTTTGCTAATACCAAACACTGCTGTGAAGATATTCACGCCTGGCTTGAGGCCGATGGCCACCGTGTAGGTTTGTTAACCGGTGATGTGATCCAGAAAAAACGTTTACGTATTCTGGAGGATTTCACCAGCGGTAAACTGGACATTCTGGTCGCGACAGACGTTGCTGCCCGAGGTTTACATATTCCTATGGTTAGTCACGTATTTAACTACGACTTACCGGACGATTGTGAAGACTATGTGCATCGTATTGGTCGTACCGGCCGGGCCGGTGAAAGTGGCAAAGCCATCAGTTTTGCCTGTGAGCGTTATGCATTAAACCTGACAGCCATTGAAGACTATATCCGTCATACAATTCCTGTCACTCAATACGATACTACGGCGTTACTGGAAGACTTAACTGTACCTAAACCACGGGTCAGACGTCGTCCGGGACAAGCACGCAGTGGTGGAAGACCCAATTCGAATGGGCCAAGAAACCCACGTAGCCGCCCGCGCTAAGTCTATGGACGGCGCAGCTAAACCGACACAGCATAATGATATTTATGCTGTGATCGACCTCGGCTCCAATAGCTTTCATATGTTAATGGTGAAAGTGGTGGGAGGCAGCGTCCAGGTGATAGGCCGGGTTAAACGTAAAGTACGTTTAGCTGCAGGTTTAAACGACAGTTTAGTCTTAAGCAAACAAGCCATGACCCGGGGTTGGGAATGCCTGGCCTTGTTTGCTGAACGTCTGCAAGATATTCCTTCTGCCAACATTCGTATCGTAGGCACAGCTACACTGAGGTTAGCCCGTAACGTCAAAACTTTTTTGGCTGAAGCTGAAGCTATTTTAGGCCAGCCTATTCAGGTGATTTCCGGCGAAGAAGAGGCCCGTATTATTTATCTGGGGGTGGCTCATACCTCCAATTGCGATGCTAACCGTCTGGTCATTGATATAGGCGGCGCCTCGACAGAAATTATAGTGGGGCAGGGCTTTCAGCCTATGTTGTTGTCCAGCCTGAATATGGGCTGTGTGACCTTTCTGGAACGTTATTTTGAAAATAACGAATTAAGCGAAGCCAACTTTAATGCCGCTATAGCCGCAGCCGAACAGGAAATCCGCACTATCAGTGATCAGTACCTGCAGCAGGGCTGGCAAAACGCGGTGGGTGCTTCAGGCACAGTGCAGGCGATGCAGGAGATTTTAGTAGGTCAGGGCAAAGATGAAGTGATCACCTTGCCACGACTGGAAGCCATCATGCAGCAGGCTTTGGCTTGTGGTCATATGGATCAGTTGAATTTACCGGGCTTAGCTCAGGAACGTAAGCAGGTCTTTCCTTCCGGCTTAGCGATTTTAATAGCGCTGTTCAGAGTGCTGAATATCAGTGGCATGACGTTGTCCGGTGGCGCTTTGCGGGAAGGTGTCTTGGACAGCATGCTGCCACAGTTACAGCATCAGGATGTCAGAGCCCGTACTATGCAAAGTATGATGGTGCGGTATTACATCGACCAGCAACATGCAGAGCGGGTGGCGGATATGGCCGCGACTTTGGCCGACCAGCTGCATCAGCAATGGAATTTAGCCAGTTTTGAAGGCCTGGCTATGTTGCGCTCAGGTGCTTTATTGCATGAGCTTGGCCTGTTGATTGAATACAAAAACCATCACCACCATGGTGCTTATATTATCAGCCATGCCGAACTGCCTGGCTTTACCCGGGCTCAGCAGCAGTTGCTGATGGCGCTGGTGTATAACCACAGAGCCGATATTCATAAAGAGATTCTGTCGAAACAAACCATGACCTCAGTGCTATTAGCAGTGCGGTTAACCCGTTTATTGCGGCTGTCGGTGATTTTGTCGATGCGACGCCGGCATGAAGTCTTGCCGGAGGTACAGATCACAGCGCAAGCTGAAGCTTTGACTTTATCTTTGCCTGAAGGCTGGCTCGATCATCACCCGCTGATGCGTGCCGAGCTGGAGCAGGAAATGCTGTATCAGCAACAAGCTGGCTGGCAACTGGCTATAGAATAAAAAAGGCCAGAGTGGTTTGCTCTGGCCCCTGAATTACTACACTTAGTTTAGCTTTTTAATCTTCTGCTTAGCGGTACTAACAAAAGCATCAGGCTGAACCAGCCCAGACTGCCACTGCTTTTCTTTTCTGGTGCTTTTAGCATTATGCTGACGGTTGCTGTCGCTGTGCTGCCATCTTCTGCGCTGATGGCTTTTAATTGCAGTACTATTGTGCTGTCTTGCTGCACTGCAGGCGCTTTCAGGCTCACAGTGCCTGTTTTATCTCCAGTTAATGCTACTGTCGGACCTGAAGTTTGAGTCCACTGATAGCTGACGGCTTCAGTTCTGCTGCTGACTGCTGCAACAGAGACTGTATCACCTGCTTTTGCAGTCAGGCTGGCGTTGGTCTGGCCGTTAATGCTGAGCTTCAGTTCAGAGAGTACCTTCACTGCAGGGGCCTGAATCACCGCAGACATCTCATTCTGCTGGTACTGTAACGACCAGTGAATTTCGCCCAGTAGCCCGGCATTCGCAGGAGTTAAAGTCAGATCGATAGTCTGAGCTGCAGCGCCCGCGGCTTGTGTCAGTTCGATGATATTGCCAACCACCGCAGAACCTGACAGAGTCCAGCCTGCAGGGACCTGAGCTTCTAACTCCAGCGTTCTGGCTTGTTCTGAGCTGTTAGCGGCAAGCTGCAATTGATAACTTAAAGCTTTGCCTGCCAGTTCAGTCGTTTTGCTGCTGTTCAATTTGACTAAGCTGGCATGTTGTTGCAGGTTTATTTGCAGCACTGAGGCTAAATCTCCTTGCGGATTGGTCAGCACTGTATCCGCTATCCATAACTCATCTGCACTACTTTCCGGTAACTGCCAATCCAGTCTGAGGCTGTATTCAGTGGCTGAGGACGGCACTACAGTGGCCTGCAGGTTATCCGTTTGTTCTGCGCTGTCTGATTGCGCGACACTGATTTCAATCTGATCCGTTGCACCTGGGGCACTGCCCTGGAAGTTATGCACAGCCAGCCAGTAACGACCTGGTTCAGGTAAGGTGAGATTGCAAATTTCATTGTTATCGGGACCTACACTCTCACAAATCATACCAAAGAACTCCTGGGAAGTACCTGATGCGTCAGGGCGACCATTAAGGTTTAAATCCCGGCCTATATAGAAGTCCAAATCCTGAGTTGTGGTTTTAAGCACAGACACATAAATTCGTTGCGTATCAGTGGTGAATTGCAATGGAATTGAGTATGTAGACTCGGTTGTTCTGGCCCAGTCGTTGCCTGAAGGTTCGGTTAGCGGAGCTTTCAGTTCAAAACTATGTTTTTGAGCTTTTGTCAGACCGATACTTTGCACTGTCAATTCTGCCGGTGACGTGGCTGAAATAAAACCTGACACCAGAGCAGAGCCTGAACCCTGTTGTGTTGTCAGCTTAGTTTGCTCAGGGCCAATACCTGCTTTAAATTTTACCGACACAGGCATTTTCAGTTTCTGCTGGCCTTCTGTCAGCACCACCGAAGCAAATTGCCAGCCTGTTCTGCTTTGAGCGTTAAAGCGGGCAGTAATCACCAGTTCCTGCGATTCACCTTCAGCTAAGCTGAAACTTGCCGGGCTGACACTGATATCCATAGCCCCCTGAATTATTTGTGCGCTGCTTTGCCAGCTTCCCGCTTTGGTGGCTGTTACTGTGCGGGTCCAGCTGCAACTTAATAAACAATCCGCCTGTACTAAACTTGGAATATTTAATGCTGTTGGGTCGCCGCCCTGATTTGGATCTGCAGCCAGATATTCCTCTTTGCTGATATCCAGCAATAAACCTGCTTTCGCAGCTTCATGCACCTGTACCATGCCAGCACCCATTTCAAAAGGTGTGGCTTGTTCAGTGGTGCCATCCAGATTGTCGTCCTGGCGAACTGAAGTATTGGCCGTCAGCATTAAGGCTGACTGTGCCTGAGCAGGCGTCCAGTCCGGATGCAGGGCTTTTAATAAAGCTAAAGCGCCTGCTACATGAGGGCTGGCCATGGAGGTACCATCCAGCATGCCAAAGTCGGCTTCTGCTTTGCTATTGTTATAAGGCTGGTATCTGGCGTAGGCCGCATAAATGCCAACCCCCGGAGCTGATAAAGCCGGAGTCAGGTAGCTGTCATAAGGCAATGCCGGGCCACGTGAAGAGAAACCACCTAAGATGCTGCCTTTGCTGGCATCCTGGGTCATTTCAGATGCACCTATACTGACCTGGATGCCGGCTGTGGTCAGTTCCGTCAATAAGGTCGCACCGTCTTCTGTATTGAGGTGGATAGCCGGTAAGGAATGCAGATCCGCATCTACGGTATCAGCACCCCCTTCAACGTTAATCAACACCATACCCAAAGCACCACCAGCCTTAACATTACGGCCTTTTTCTACCCGTGCAATTTCACCGCGGCGACATAACACAATTTTGCCGTCAAAAGTGCCGGCAGCAAAAGGCCGCATACAGTTGCCGTCACCACCTGTGCTGGCGTCGACTAACAAACCGCTGATAGCCGAAGTTGCACCTTTACCTGTCAGTACTTTGCCACTTGGCAGGCTGATGGTTTTATCGGTAAAAGCACGGTCATGAGTGGCAGCTGCAACGGACGTCAGCCAGGGTGCATTGCCCGGGCTGCGCACAGTGCTGGCGTCAGGGCCTGAGTTACCTGCGGAAGTGGCGACATGCAGACCAAAGGCTCTGGCATTTAAAAACGCCAGACTTTGAGTGGACGTCCATGGGTCCTGCACCGGTCCGCCAACAGAATAGTTGATGACTTGCACACCATTAGCTATGGCGTGCTCTAAAGCTTCGATAGCTAAGTCGGTGTAACAACCAGCCAACTCATCATCACCCTGACCAGGTAAACATACCTGATAGGAGACAATATTGGCATGAGGGGCCACACCACTGACCATAGGGAAACGGAACTCCGCTTCATCTCCTACCGGGTTAATGGCAGGCACCTGATGCAACACGTTACCTGCGACAGTAGCTGCGACATGGCTACCATGGCCATTAAAGTCATAACCAATCTGAGTACGCTCAGCTAAGTCAGCGTATTTAGGGTCCGATAAAAGTGGGTATTGACTAATGATGCCAGGGAAACTGACTACGCCTATCAGTTTATCGTTACAGTACTGAGCATAGATCTGGCAGTCGCCCAGATAGTTGCCTTCGCCTAAAGGGTTCTGGTGGTCGTAACCATCAGCTCCTACATCAGCAAAGCTGGCGTGATCGGTATTAATACCTGTATCGAGAATACCCACTATCACGTTTTCGCCTTTGCTGGCTGTGATACCCTGCTCACCAGCCCATACTTTGGCCGCGCCAATGTAGTTGGGGCCTGAGTCTGTCATCAGATAATGCATCTGACGCTTTTCTACCGCTTCTATACCGGGCTGTTTAGCGAGTTCTTTTGCGGTATCGGCATCCATTTTGACCACTGCAGCGTTGACGCTGTATTGATAGGTGGTCAGTGTCTGCAGTGGACGTTTTAAGGTTTTGCTGGCTTGCTGCAACTGAGTATGTTGCTGACGTTTTAATTGCTGTACATAACTTCTGCTGTCGGCGGATTTGGCGTTCAGCATACCTTGAGTGGCTAAGGCTGAATTGGCCAGAGCCGGCGCAGTAAAACGGACAAAATACACATCGTCAGATGCAGCAGATAAGGCTTTTTCCGTGGCTGCCGTCACTTTATTGAGTGTATTGGGCAGTGCATCATCACTGGTTGTCTGTGCTGCTAATAGCGGGCTTATGGCTGCTATTGCTAAATAAAAACTCTTGTATTTCATAAACTAACCTTTATTGTTTGTGGCTCCCTCTGGGAGCCTTTGTTGGATTCAGTTAAATGGTGCGACGCTGAACTAAACGCACAAACCCAGCCATTACCAGCAGAACTAACCACACATAATTGATACTGCCGCCTGAGCTTTTAGCCGGAGCTTCAGGCACCGTCAGTTTAAGTTCGGCTGTGGTTTTATGGTCGCCATCCGTGGCTGTGATAGTAATGGTGCTGCTTTGGGATACAGTGCCATGTAATAACTTCTGTTCTGCGTTGTACTTTAAACCTGCAGGTAAAGCACTCAGGCTCAATGTCAGGCTGTCGTTGTCTGCATCACTGAACCAGTCTTGCAAAGACACTGATAGTTCCTGTTCGGCCGTCAACGAGTAACTGGTTTGTGCTGTACTGGATAGTTGCGGGGCGTTGTCATTGATATTTTGTAGCTTAATAGTGACAGGCACCGCAGATGAGTTGAGATCATCTCCTAAGCGCGCCTGCACTTTAAAGGTCAGTTCCGCTTGGGTTTCGAAGTCCAAAGTGTCGGCATTGGCCACCAACAATTCGCCCTCTGGAGTTAAACGAATCGGATTACCCGGAATGGCGTCCACTATAGCTAACAAATGTTTGCGATCTGATTCCAGTTCACCACCTTCGGCAAAATAACCAAAGCTATCCAATTGCACAAAACCCAGGCTGGTGCCGGTTGCTGTGTGCTCAGTGGTCAGGAACTGCTGACCTGCTCTTGGTGTGGCGATAGAGGTTTTCGCGTCCCCCATTCTTATATCTGCAGTTAAATTGAAGTTGGAGTCCAAAGCCATCAACATAAAACCTTTGCCGCAGGTATAACCAAAACCGCAATTGCCTTCATTGATACCAGTAAGGGTGGCGGACTGACCCGGAGCTAAAGTTAAGCGCTCAGAGTAAACACGATCGGGTTCGGCTACAGGTGCCGGGCTTAATAAAACGCGGTTGGACTGGTTGTCGATTTTTTCAATCAAATTACCAAACCAGTCATATTCATAAGTAATATGAATAGCGCCCATATTAATCGGGTTAAACTGCATGATAGGTTCGTGGGCATCGGGGAAAGCATCGCGGTCTGTGCTGACGATATAACCTAAGTTATGATTTAAATCTTCTGGCGCAATACCCCAGGGTTCCAGCTCTTCCAGGCAATATTCCACTAAAACATTACTACTATCACTGGTAAAGCGGACAGGCAATTTAGTGGGTTTATAGCGGGCGTTTGGGTTATTAAAATCATATTCCATACTCAGATCAGTGTAATAACCTACAGGCTTACCTGTTGTGAAATCAATACTGACATAACCACGGAGCAACACGTCAGCTTCCGTTCTGTTGACTAATACCTGATTGGCTGGCAGCGTGGCATTATTGGCAGTAAAGTCGTGTTTCAGAATTTCCCATGCGACCAGTGCGTCTCCGCGTTCAATATAACTGGAGGTCGCCAGCTCTTTAGCCCGGAAAAAACTGGTGGCGATAGAAAACTTCTGGCCGCTGCTGCAGCTTGCTTCCGGAAATACGCCATTACCTACAGCTTTGAGTACAGCACCTTCAGAGTCTTCCAGATGCAAAGGCATAGCCGTGCGTTGTCTTAAGGTCGGGTAAACCGCATATTCGACAGTTTTATCTGAGGTATTTTTGAAATCCTGCGCCAATACTTTGTAGTTATCAAAATACTTAGCTCCTATGGTGGAGCGATAACCGTCTAACGACAGATATTCTGCAAAGCTCGAATAGTTTTTCTGAATATCAGCTTTGGTTCTGGCCCGTACCTGCCAGGCTAGCTGACTGCTTGGCTGGCCGTCGCTGCTCAGTTGAATATAACCATCCAGTTCAGTTGCGCGCCATTTTTCTGCACTGTAGTCGTTACCTGTCAGCATGGGCCAGTTAGCCAATAACGCAGAGTCTATAGTCAAACTAACCGGTACTAAAGTTGAGCGGCCTGCACCAATAGTGACCGAAGTGGCATGTTGCCAGCTTAAGGCTTTATGACGTTCTGGTTGATTGGCATTGACTGCAATTTTGTAGGTTAATGCCTTGTCGGTTAAATTCCTCAGATAAATATGGCGTGTTAAGGTGGTGCTCTGATGGGCTGGTACTTCCTGTAAACCAAAGTTAATCCCGGTTTGGCTGGTGTCTGCATCCCAGGCTAGTAAAGGACTTTTTTGTGCTGCGGTTACATTCACTAATCCATGGCCTATCCAGCTGACTTCAGCCTGATCTGCGCCATCAGGAGTTTTCACTGCTGAATCTGCTGTGGTGTTGATCAGTGCTTTTAGCTCGACACCAGATAACTGTGGATGCCTGGCTTTTAACACTGCTGCAGTGGCTGCGGCATGAGCTGCAGCATAAATAGAACCTTGGGCTGTGGCTGTGGCTTCACCCGAGCCCACAGCTGCACCGGTAATATCTTTGGCCTGGGCTATGACGTCTGGCTTTAATAACTCCAGTTCACCACGAACAGGACCGTGAGGTGAGTTGGCGTCAATTTTTATGATGTCACCATCATGATAAGCAGAGCCTACCGCTAAAGCCGAAGGAGCTGTTGCCTGATAAGGGGTTGCGAAGCGATTTGATGATTCAAATTCCCCTTGCGCTACTACTACCAAAGCGCCAGTACTGGCAGCACGCTGAATAGCAGCAGGGTAAAGAGAAAGCTGGTCGCCACTACTATCTTTCTGGCTATAAATACCATGGCCATAAAACTGGAAATCCAACAAAATCACATCGGCTTTATCTGACAAATCACCGTCACCATTTGGATCCAGTGCCCACTCCATCGCCCTGGATAAAATGGCGTGATCCGGTCCTGCCAGGTAAGCAATTTCGCCGTTTTCCGCCATAATGCTGTACATTTTACCGGCACGAATTTCTGCTGCCGGTACTAACTGATGAATATACGATGCCAGCAAGGTACCGCGACCTGTAGGGTAAGCCCCACCAGGTATTTCATAGACTAAATCAGATTCGATAGGGTTATCGTCATAACCAAAGCTGGCATCCGGGTGGTCGGAAATAAAGTCACGGCCTGAGGTCACTACAGTGGTTGGAAAGCCTTTGTAGGGGCCTCCCGCATTTCTGATGGCTTGCTGATAAGCTTCGGCTGTACCTGTGCCTCCTAATAACTTGTGAGTGTAATCCACACCTGTAGATAAAACGGCCACAGTCACCCCTTTGCCACCATCCACGCCTGCCAACGCGGTCGGCAGTTCTGCGGACGCAGCAAATTTATGCAGCTGTTGCGGAACAGGTTGTGTGCTGAGTAACTGGGCTTTTAAAGCGGGGTCAAGTTTGGTGACTTTTTTCACCTCAGCCAAAGATGTTAATTGCGCAGCTTGTTGCTCGGACAGTTCGACAGAGACCTGATTATCAAACAGTACACTTTGTCCCAGCACTTTGATCTGACCAAACAGGCTTTTCAGACGGCTGATGAATTCTGCTTGCTGTTTTTTGATGGCCTGATGCTGAGCTCTATCGACCTGGCCTTGTTGCAAGGCGCTGTCGAGTTTCAGCTCTATGTTGTACACAGCTATAGCATCTGTGGCTGTCGTGGTGGTCGCAAAAGGCTTTTGTTCTGACTGAGACGGCAGATGAGCCGTCTCTGCCAAAGCAGGAGTTGACGACAGTGCCGCCAGTATAGCCCCCGCCAGACTGTGAATAGTTCTTGGCATGGAATCCTCTTTTAATTGTTGCACCCGGAGTTAGGTTTTTTAGTTGTTGTTATGCTGTTTTCCGGGCAAACAAGCTGCTCAGAAAAAGACCATCTGACGCTAACAAAACTGCAGATTGAGGCTCAATACAGGCAATCTCAGTTTTCTGTCGAATATATATCCATAAATTATCTATTCTTTACTTATCAATGACTTATATCGAACCTTTTGAGGTTGTAACAACATTTATTCACAGCATAAAACATGGAGTTACAGTCATTGACAATATGCTGCTTTGAGGGCTGGTCATGGCCGTTGACACCGGGTCTGACGCTGTTATACAAGTTCAGTTACCAGATAAAAAAGTACAAAGCTCTGCCGTTTCAAACAGGATTTTATGCGTCCCGATTTCCCCGATGTTTTACTTGGACCCTGCCTGATCCAACCGGATAACCACAAAATTTCCGGGCCACAACAACAAGTACAGTTGCCTGCCCGGGTCTTTGAGGTGCTGCAGTATTTACTTCAGCATCAGGGCAGGGCGGTCAGTCGTCAGGAATTGATCCAGCAGATTTGGGCCGGCAATGATGCTGTAGGACAAAAGGGCCTGACCAATGCGATATGGCAACTGCGGAAGGCTTTTGAACAAGCCGGTGCGGAACAGGAGTTGATCCTGACTATTGCAAAAACAGGCTATGAATTGGCTGTCAGGCCTGAAGCGGTCAGCCCGGACCATCACAGCCGTCTTGTCACAACACAACACAGAGCAAGGCAGCGGATCTGGTGGCTTGTGGCTGGGGCCATGGTGCTGTTGATGCTGAGTTTGTGGTTGAATCGGCAGCATCAGCCTGAGGCTGTCTCCGGGTTAAAACCTGATATTCGTTCCCGTCAGCTCACTTCTATGCTTGGAGTAGAAGAAATGCCGGGCTTTAGCAGGGATGGTCGTTATATGGCTTTTATGGCGGACTCCCCGGGTCAGGCGCCTGGCATTTTCCGGCTGGATTTAGAGAGTCCGGCACAACAAGCTGAGCGTCTGACCGCTGACAATCTTTATGCGACAGCGCCAGCCTGGTCGCCCGATCAGCAGCAACTGGCTTATCTGGCTGTGCAGGGCAATGATTGCCAGGTGCAAGTGCTGAATTTAGTTTCAAAACAAACAGAAACCTTAGCCAATTGTTTTCATCAACATTTGCAGAACACCTTGTCCTGGTCTGTCAGCAGCAATGTGCTGGCTTTTGCTGCTGTCAATGAGCTGGGTGGCGTCAATATTCAGGGCAGGAATATGCAGACGGGTCGTATGGAGCGCTTGTCGTCTCCGCGTGCTGATACTCAGGATTATCCGCTGGCTTTTGCCAATCACAGTGCACAACTGGCTTATGTGCGCCAGACCAAACATTTAGGCATGATTTATCTGCGACAGCCTGATGGCAGCAGCAGAGCTTTGACCAAAGAGCCTATGTATATTTACTCTCTGGCCTGGAGTCCGGATGACCAGTTTTTGTATTTCAACAGTATTTGGCAGGGGGAGCTGTCGATACTGCAGATCTCAGTACAGACAGGACTTATTACCCCGCTTTCTTACGTAAAAGCGCCAGGACGGATCGCTGTGCGTTTAGGCGAACAGCCTGAATTGGTGTATACCCAATACAACAGTGAAGAACAGTTGTACCGGATCAAAACTGGTGAACATCCATTACTGATGCCAAAAACCCTGGGCCGTGAGCTTTATCCTGAGTACACCAGGTCTACAGATCAGCTGTTGTTTATGTCCAACCGTAATGGGCGTTTTGATTTATGGCGCTCCGATTTGGCACAAACTAAGGTTCAGCTGGTACCTACAACAGCTGAAGGGCTGGTTGATATTGCCAGTCTGGCACCCGACGGTGAACATTTTGTCGTGCCTGCGCGCAGCAGCCAAAATGAAGCAGTGCAACTGTATCTGGGCACCTTGTCAGGTTCTGTGTTTAAAGCGGTTAGTGACAAGCCTTTTGAAAGCCAGCATGCCAGCTGGAGCAACGATAGTCGTAGTTTATATTTCAGTTCAAACATCAGCGGTGACTGGCAAATTTGGCGGCAGGATCTGCAAACCGGCGTCTCGCAACAACAAACTGTGAAAGGGGGAGTATTCGCCAGAGAAGCACCGGATGGCAGCTTATTGTATGTGAAAGCTTTGGTAGGGGGGATCTGGAGGCAGGATCAACAAGGGGCTGAACAATTGCTGGTGCCACAACTGACCGAAGTGGACTGGGGCAACTGGCTGGTGGATCAAAAAGGTATCTATTATCTGCAACGTCTGCCTGACGCCGACTTATGGATGTTTAAAGCCTGGGGGCAGCACAACGCCAAAGAATTATTCAGAGTAGCGGGACGCAGTATTAAAACCAGTCGTTCGATAACAGCGATCAGTGAAGATGAGTTTGTCGTGTCTATGTATGGTCGCAGAGAAGCAAATTTAATGGCAGTGCCTTTGATTGCTCAGTAGTGCTGGCGGGGTCAGAGTAAAATGAAAACCGTCAGGTTTAATTTTACGCTGACCCGAATTGGTTTTAACTATTTTTGTTGTAACCAAATCGCTGCTTTTTTAGCAAAGTAAGTCAGAATGCCGTCTGCACCAGCGCGCTTAAAGGCCAATAAAGATTCCATCACTATGGCTTCTTCCGCCAGCCAGCCGTTTTGAATGGCTGCCATATGCATGGCGTATTCGCCGCTGACCTGATAAGCAAAAGTTGGCACGCCAAATTCGTCTTTGACCCGGCGCACTATGTCCAGATAAGGCATACCAGGTTTTACCATCACCATATCAGCACCTTCTTCCAGATCCAAAGCCACTTCGCGCAAAGCTTCGTTGCTGTTGGCCGGATCCATCTGATAGGACTTTTTATTGCCGCCTTTTAAGTTACCGGCCGAACCTACTGCATCACGGAAAGGGCCATAATAAGCTGAAGCATATTTAGCCGAATACGCCATGATTTTGGTGTTCACATAACCTTCGGCTTCCAGGGCAGAACGGATAGCGCCAATACGGCCGTCCATCATGTCTGAAGGCGCTACTATATCCGCGCCAGCTTCCGCATGAGACAAGGCCTGTTTGACCAGAATGTCTGTGGTGATATCGTTCAGTACATAACCCTCTTCATCAATAATGCCGTCCTGGCCATGAGTGGTAAAAGGGTCCAAAGCAACATCGGTGATTACCCCCAGTTCAGGCAGATGTTGTTTTAACATCCGCACTGCACGTTGGGCTAAAGCGTCCGGGTTATAGGCTTCTTCCGCCAGCAGAGACTTTTTTTCTGAGGCAGTCACAGGAAAAATAGCAATGGCCGGAATACCTAAAGCGGCCAGTTCTTTGGCTTCTTCCAGCAATAAATCCAGCGACAGGCGTTCAATGCCCGGCATCGAAGGAATCACCTGGCGTTGATTTTCGCCTTCGACGATAAACATCGGATAAATTAAATCGTCCACTGTCAGACGGTTTTCCGCCATTAAACGACGGCTGAAATCCGACTGGCGCATGCGGCGCAAGCGGCTGGCAGGGAAATATTCGTTAAACTGACTCATCTGGAGTCTCCTGTTCCGGGATCACTGACTGACACAAGGCGGAACATACCACCTTGTTTCGACCTTCATTTTTCGCCTGGTAAAGCGCTATGTCTGCGGCCTGAATATAATCCACAGCTATGCTGCTGATTTGTGCTATTGCGGCGTAACACCCTATGCTGGCGCTTACCTGCAACTCCAGTTCCTCGTGATGGACAGGTGAAGCTGTTAAGCTAAGACGGAGTTGTTCGGCTAACTGCATCGCACCTTCCACATCTGTATTTGGCAAAATAATGGCGAACTCTTCTCCGCCATAACGGCACAAATAGTCGGTACTGCGTTTAAGCTCCTGCTGCAGACGGTTGGCGACTTCTTTGATCACTAAATCACCGACCAGATGGCCGTAGCGGTCATTAATAGATTTGAAGTGATCGATGTCGATCATTAATAAACCCAAAGTGCTGCGTTCGCGGCGACTGCGTTTAATTTCGGCGTTAATTTTCTGATCAAAAAAGGCTCTGTTCCGAATGCCGGTTAAAGCATCGCGGGTATTTTGCTGTTCCAGTAGTTTGTTTTTATCTGCCAGCTCAGTCAGGGTAATTTGCAGTTCAAGGGTGCGTTGCTGAATGCTGTCTTCCAGTTGGTCTGCGACCTCCTGTTGCCACTTCTTCTGCTGCAGATAAAACAGTACCCAGGCTATGCAGGCGGTCAGGAGGACTCCGCTGCTGAATCCGATCGCTAACTGCTGCCAGTTCAGCTGTAGCCATTGCATCATAATGTCTGCCCATCTGCTGTGAGTTGAAACAGTTGCAGACTGTTTCTCCTGCTGTACAGTGCTATATCATTGAGGCTATGCCCTGTCAAAGCGGCAAAGTGAACGGCGATGTCAGGTAAGTAGGCGGGCTCATTGCGACCAGATTTGGGTTTAGGTCTGATCGTTTTAGGTAACAGAAAAGGCGCATCAGTCTCCAGTATTAACCTGTCCAGCGGTAAATAGCGAATCGCTTCTCTTAAATTTTGCCCGCGTTTTTCGTCACATAACCAACCCGTAATGCCGATATAAAGTCCAAGGTCCAGATAAGCTTTCAGTTCTGTCGGGCTGCCAGTAAAGCAATGGGCAACGCCAGACAATCCCGGATAACTTTTCAGCAAACTCAATTGTGTGGAAAACGCATCACGTTCGTGCAAATAGACCGCTTTTCCACAATACTGAGCCAATTCTAACTGCGCCTCAAAAACCTTGATCTGTTGCTCCGGGGCAGAAAAGTTTCTGTTAAAGTCCAGACCACATTCACCGACGGCAACGACATGACTGTTTCGCAGTAACAGCTTTAACTCTTCAATCCAGCCTTCGGTCACAGCGGAAGCCTGGTGCGGATGAATGCCTGCGGTGCAATAGATGCCTGTATGGGTTTGGCAGTAGTGACTATTTTGATAACTTTCAGCGAGATCACTGCTGATGAGCAATAAGCCGTCAACCTGATTTTGTCGGGCGCGTTCCACAACGGCATCGCGATCCTGAGCGAAACGCTCACTGAATAAATTAACACCAGTATCGAACCACTGATGCATCTTATTGTTCCCGCACTACTCTGATTCTGCGGTTTTCGCCAGCCTTGCTCAAATAAAACGCACCCAACATACCTCGTTCTATCTGAAAGTCGCCATCGCCTTTGACTGCAAAATATTCTTTAGTCGCCTGACGCCAGACCTGGCCGTTGCTGAAAGTGAACACCATCAATCCAAGCTTGTTGGTCGTCACAGTTTTTAGTTTCAGCGACAAAGTGTCCAGTGCTTTGGTTTGTTGTTCAACTTTTTTGCGCTCGAGACCAAAATCAGCCACAGGGGCGAAATTAGGTTCAACTGCTTTGCCTGATGGTGTTGCGTCATCAGTAGCAGTCGTCTCAATTTTGTCATAGCAGACAAGACGTTGCAGCTGAGCTTCTATAGCCCGGCATTGCTGCAACTGTTGCTCTATGTCTGCTGCATAGAGGTTTGATGTAAATAACAAAGCCCACACTGTGATAAGACGTTTCATTGTCGTTTCCTGACAAAAACTATGTTGGATCGGATGACTCCGGAGACTCAGCCGGAACGTAAAAACGACTCAGCCATACACCCAGTTCATATAACAAGCACATAGGGACAGCCAATAAGGTTTGGGATAACACATCAGGTGGTGTCAGCAACATGCCTATGATAAAAGCAAACACAATAAAGTAAGGCCTTTTTTCCACCAGTTGCTGACGCGTTACCGCACCAGTCCATACTAATAACAATACAGCGACCGGAATTTCAAAAGATAAACCAAAAGCGAAAAAAAGTTTTAAAACAAAGTCCAGATAGCTGCTGATATCTGTGGCTATAGTCACCCCTTCAGGCGCGACGCTGGTGAAAAAACCAAAGACCAGAGGAAAGACAATGTAGTACGCAAAGGCGATACCGCAGTAGAACAACAAGGTACTGGAAATGACCAGTGGTGCCACCAGATGCTTTTCTTTTTGATACAAAGCCGGTGCAACAAATAACCAGATTTGCCATAGCATATAAGGCACTGTCAGGCATAAAGCGACAATAAAGGTCAGTTTAAAAGGTGCAAAAAATGGCGCTGCCACATCAGTGGCAATCATAGATGCTCCCGCAGGCAACACAGCCATCAGCGGGGATGCCATCAGGTGGTAGATATCAGCGGCAAAATAGGCCAAAGAAATAAACACCAGCAGCACGGCTACTACTGTATTTAACAGCCGGCGGCGCAATTCAATCAGGTGTCCCAACAGGCTGTTAGGATTTGTGGTTTTTGTCATCTGTTACCAATGGGTCCGGAGCTATAGATGGAGTTGGGGGTGCAGGTTCTGCAGCCGGTACTTGTGGTTCCGATACCGCCGCAACGGCGGACGGATAAGGATTTGTAACATCTGCCGCAGCCTGTCGCAGCTCTGTTATAGCCTGCATCTCTTCGGTGGTCAGATTCAGCAAACCCTTTTCTTCCGCTTGTTTTAACTTATCGTGCAGTTCCTGTACCCTTAGTTCGTCGTTTAATTCAGCCTGCATTTGTTGGCCGAACTGTTTTACGCTGCGGACAAAACCACTGACACTGCGGATAGCACCAGGTAATCGCTCCGGGCCTAACACCAGCAGAGCAACTACGGCTATGACCACTAATTCCCAAAAACTCATTTAGCGTTGTTCAGGAGTTTTTGGTTGTTCAGCGCTGGCTGGAGCTGTTTCTTTGGCTTCAGCTTTTAATTGTGGTTGTGGCTGCTGAGCCTGAACAGCAGGTGTTACAGGGGCCGCAGGTTCTGCAGTCTCTTCAGGATCCTTAACTGAGTTACGGAAACCTTTAATAGCTGAACCTAAATCTGCACCTATACCACGCAGACGCTTAGTGCCAAACAGCAGGACAATAATCACCAGGATGATCAATAACTGCCAAATACTAATGCCACCAAAACCCATATTATTCTCCTTCGGTTTTCAAACTGTGTAGGCGAACCTGTTGGTTCGTCAGTTAATTTTTAATACAAATGCCAGCGCAACCAGTGCCAGTCCCGCCGCTGTTATAGACCAGCCAGATGTCAGTAATAAGACAGCTGCTAATAAACTGCACCCTGCCAGCACTGCATTGACCAGCTTTTTAGTCTGTTGCTGTTGTCGTGCCTGTACTTGCTGCAACACAACTAACAATTGAGCTTGTTGCTTTGGTCCCTGCTGCAGATACTGATGCAACAAACCCGGCATTTCCGGCATTTTTTCTGCCCAAAACGGCAAATTCGCTTTGATTTCGCGCCATAAGGCTGCGGGTCCCATCTGCTGTTGGACCCAGTTTTCCAGAAATGGTTTGGCGGTTTGCCATAAATCCAGTTGTGGATATAACTGACGTCCTAAGCCCTCAATATACAGCAGGGTTTTTTGTAACAATACCAGTTGCGGCTGAACCTGCATATTAAAACGACGGGCTGTATTAAACAGATTAAACAACACCTGACCAAAAGAGATGTCCTGCAGCGGTTTCTGGAATATAGGTTCACAGACGGTGCGGATGGCACTTTCAAATTCTTCGACACTGGTATCTGCTGGTACCCAGCCCGAATCAACATGCAATTGGGCTACTTTTAAGTAGTCGCGGTTAAAAAAAGCCACAAAGTTTTCCGCCAGATAGCGTTTATCTTCTTTGTTTAAGGTGCCCACTATACCGCAGTCTATGCCGATGTATTTAGGGTTGTCCGGTGTTTCAAAGGAGACAAAAATATTCCCCGGATGCATATCGGCATGGAAAAAGCTGTCGCGAAATACCTGAGTAAAAAATACTTCCACACCACGTTTGGCCAGTAGTTCCAGATTGGTGCCCTGAGCGCGCAGCGCTGGTAAATCTGAAACCGGAATGCCATAAATCCGTTCCATCACCATAACGCTTAACCTGCTATGATCGGCGTAAACATAAGGGATATAGAGGGAGTCTGAGCCCTCAAAGTTACGTCTTAATTGAATGGCATTGGCCGCTTCACGTTGTAAATCCAGTTCATCCAGAATGGTTTTGCGATACTCAGCTACTACTTCTTGTGGTCGAAGTCTTTTGCCATCGGGCAGATAGCGGGCAACCAAACCAGCCAAAGCGTCCATCAGTTCTAAATCGGCCAGAATTTGTGGTTTGATATCGGGCCGGATCACTTTAATCACAACGTCGGCCAGACTGCCATCTGCTTGTTTCAGTCTGGCGCTATGCACCTGGGCGATAGAAGCAGACGCCAGCGGGGTTTCATCAAACTGTTCAAATAAGTCGCTGATCTGCTGTAAACCCAGTTGCTGAATAATCAGTTCGCGGGCCTGAGCGCCCGGAAAGGCTTCAACTTTGTCCTGCAGTTTGGCCAGCTCATCCACCCATTGCTCTGGAAATAAGTCACGGCGGGTGGATAACATTTGACCAAACTTCACCCAAACTGGTCCCAGTTGCTGCAAAGCTAAACGTAAACGTTCGCCTTCAGTTTTATCCTGATGTTGGTTTTTCAGCCAAAAGGCAGTGTTACGTGCAGCGCGAAAATACCAGGGTTGCCACTGCTGTGGGATCAGTTGCTCCAGTCCGTAATGCAGCAAGGTTTTTAAGATGTGGTAAAAACGACGCAGACCCAAAATTACTCCTGCCTGAAGGCGTTGTGACGACTTAACAAATCCACGCGGGCTTGCAGCTGACTGACATCGCGGCTGAACTGGTTCATTTCAGCCTGAGTTGGGCTTAATGCCAGTTCATCCTGAGCCAGTTCTATAGTCGCTTGTTCAAGTTGCTGTAACTGAGTTTGGATATAAAGTTGTAGTTGTTTAATGGCGATAGCCACTTTATGCGCCAGTGCATCTCCCAACCAGCTGGAAAGCTGTTGCTGCCAATCCGGATCCAGTTGTTGTAACAGAGCACTAAACTGCTGAGCCACCTGAAGATCCCCTTCAATCTGCAGCTTGTCCTGCTTGATCAGGCGGGTGAGTTGGCTGGGGTCATTCAGTTTTTGTAACGTAGAAATATCGGTCGCTATCACACAATCGACTTTTTCGTTGTGCTGATTCAGTAACAAAGTTTCAGCTGGGGCGGACAAAACAAAACGCCAGGGCAATTCCTGTAACTGCAAAGCCAGCTGTTTGCCTTGTACTTTTTGTAATAAAGCCGGAGATGCCGGGTCCATGGCCACTACTTTGTGCAGCACTTTTTCCAAAGTAGCGCAGATCAGTTGTGGCACTAAACTTAACATCAGAATTTATAACCTTTGTGCAGAGCGACTATGCCACCTGTCAGGTTGTGGTAGCTGACATGTTCAAAACCTGCGGTTTCCATCATCTGTTTCAACGTATCCTGGTCCGGATGCATCCGGATGGACTCCGCCAGATACTGGTAACTTTCTTTATCGTTGGCTACCAGACCGCCTATAGCAGGCAGTAGTTTGAAGGAATACAGGTCGTAGACCTTGCTCAGCCACTCGTATTCAGGTTTGGAAAACTCCAGCACCAGTAAACGGCCACCAGGTTTTAATACTCTGTACATAGAACGTAAAGCAGCGTCTTTGTCGGTCACATTACGCAGACCAAAACCTATGCTGATGATATCAAAGCTGTTGTCGGCAAAAGGCAAAGCTTCAGCATTGGCCTGCACATAGTCGATGTTATTGACCAGACCTAAGTCGCGTAACTTGTCGCGGCCTACATTCAGCATAGACTCGTTAATGTCGGCCAGAATCACTTTGCCGGTCGGGCCTACTCTTTTAGAAAACAGCGCCGTGATATCACCAGTGCCACCGGCTAAATCCAGCACCTGATGACCAGGACGCACGCCGCTGCAGTCTATGGTAAATCTTTTCCACAGCCGGTGAATGCCCATAGACATCACATCGTTCATCAGATCGTATTTTGCGGCAACAGAATGGAATACATTAGCCACAAGCGAGACTTTTTCAGTTTGCTTTACGGTTTTGAAGCCAAAATGAGTGCTATCAGGTTGCTGGTCAGTCATAAAAAAGCCTTTGGCTGTTCGTGGTGAACTAAAGTGGCGCTAGTGTAAAAGATTCGGCGGCGTACGCCAACTTATCCTGCAGTTTTATGCTGCTCCGACTGTTTCAGATCAACTGACGACAAGGTCAAAAAAGCTTTCGGCGTAACAATGGCCGTTCAGCATAATCTGCAGATGGTGCTGGCCCGGGTAATGTTTGCGGGTGGTTAAGTCGATAAAAGCGTGACGACGCTCGAACTGAAGATTCTGTCCTGTCCAGGTTTTGTTACTTAACTGAAAGACTTTGTAATTGAGCTGGCCGGATTTTTTCCGGTAACCAATTTTGTATTCCAGCCTTAGATTGGCTTCCGGTTGCTGTGGGCCTGACAACTCTATAGCAAAATGCAACGGCTGTTGGGCCGAAACCTGAGCATTCAGCATATTCAGCCGAATCTGCAATGGCAGTTGTTGCAGGCCATACAAAGCCAGAGCGCGCGGGTGTGCCTGTTTTAGTAAGCCCCGTAACGCATGTTTGATAATCCAGTCCGTTACACTGTGTTGACCTAGCCATTGCTGCGCTATATCCAGCACCAGTTCAGGGTGATCTTTGCTGATATCATTTAAATGATTTGCCACACTGCGCTGCACATAGGGTTCTGCATCAGTTTTCAACTGCTCCAGTAGTGGCAGCAAAGGGCTGGGGTCTTTTTTATAGGCTTTCAGCGCCATACCCCAGGGCAAACGAGGTCTGGCTCCTTCGCTGGCCAGACGGCGTAAATGCAGATTGTCAGAGCGTGACCACAGTTTCATTTGAGCCAGCGTGAGCTCAGGGTAACGCAGGAAAAAAGGTCGTATGGCAAATTCGCCGGTAGAAAAGCAGGTGAAATGGGCCAAAGCTTCGAATGAAAGTTGTGGCTCCCCGAGTCCATAAACTTCTACATAATCGGCAAAAACTAAACCCTGCAGGCCAGAAAAATGACTGCTGACCGGGAGTAAAACTCTGATGCTATCCGCGTAAGGCAGGTTCAGGCTGCTATCTAAGGCCTGACTCATCCGGCGGACCCTGCCTTTGAGCTCTAATTGCTCCCAGTCGGGCCCCTGAGTCAGGTGCAGGAATTTTGCTGAGTCAAAAGCCGGGTAGTGGTGCTGACATAAAGCCGCCAGTTGCTGTAAAAATGCCGTGTTAAATAAGTCTTTCAGCAAGCTGGCCATAATTTAGTTGGCCAGCATCAGCTCTGTTGCCACCTGATTGCGGCCACGTAGTTTGGCTTCCAGCAATACTTTGCTGCTTCGTGATAAAAACTGATGCCAGTTTTCCGCTGTGTTATAGATGCTGACCCCTAACGAAATGGTCACTTTAGGTAAGGTTTTTTTGCTTTTGGCTGAGACAAATCGTAGTTTCTCTACACCTTTGCGTACTTGTTCTGCGATTTCACCTGCAGTGCGTAAATCCACATCTGGCAATAAAATCAGGAATTCTTCACCGCCGGAGCGCACAGGTAAACCACTTTCCTGCACATAACTGGCAATTTTGCGCGCCACTTTACTTAAAATGACGTCCCCAACACCAAAACCATAATCCTGATTAAATTGTGAAAAATGATCCAGATTCACTGCTATAGCGGCTATACGACGGCCAGGGTTTTCGCTCAGCCACAGGTCCAGATGTTCCTGCATCGCCAGTCTGTTGTATAAGCCTGTTAAAGGGTCCAGTTGCCGTTCTTTTTTCAGATGTTCCAGCTCAGAGCGCAATGCATGGCATTGTTCGTTGGAAAAATCGAGCTGATCTTTGAGTTTTTGCTGGCTGGCTTTAATGGCATAAGTGGCGCTGATAACTTTATTAACACTTTCCCTGCTACGGTTGGCATTGTTTGGGTCAAAGCCTAACAAGGCCTGATCCAGTACATCCAGATAATGTTGCACTGCTTCGCTGGCGATATCTGTGGTGCCGGACAATTTACCCAGCATAGTAGTCACTTGCTGGCTTAATTCTTCCTGACGCTGGTGTTGCGGGCTAAGCCATTGGCTGTAGAGTTCTGCCAGCACAAAATCATCAAAACTACTCTGAACCGCCAGTTTTTGTTCTATGGCCTGGCATAATCCATCGTTTTGACCGTTGATATACTCATAGATCACTGTGTAATTGACCGGGTGGGCTGCCAAACGATGCCGCTGCAAAAAAGCGGCGGTCAGCGCTGCCTTTTCACTTGCCTGCTCGATTGAGTCCTGATATTTCATGCCAAACACAACTCCACTAAATACTACTGCTAATTTAGCCTTCAAAGTACAATGTTACGCGAAACTTACGTTGAGGCAAACAGACTGATGTAGTTAAGCTGACATATCTATTAGAAAAAGTCTCCATCTCCAGCTTTATTAATGACTTATTTTTTGAATTTTTTTTCTGTTTGACTAAAAAAGCACGGATCTCCGGTTAAAAAAACGTTTTTTTGGCCATTCCGCTGAGATTATTGCGGCCAGCATCCAAAAAGCACAGCTCGTTGTACTGGCCCTCAAGATTGAACAGAGTAGAATCAAAAAAAACGCCGGGGAGAAAAAGATGCGTCAGAAATTTATACTTTGTTGTTTTTTTATAGCCATGGCAGGTTGCAGCCATCAGCAGACTCAACCTAAAGATTTTGATCAGTTTGCCGACCAGCTCTGGCAAGCAGAAAAAGCGTTAAACAATCGCAGTAAAACCAGTTTACCAGACCTATCTCCGGCAAAGCTTTTAGCACAGACCAAACAACGCCAGCAGTGGCTGGATCAGCTACAGCAGCTTGATGTCAGCACTTTAACTGAACAACAGCAAATTAATCATGCAGTTTTGGTGTATAGCCTCAAAGATGCTATTTCGGACTATCAGTATGGGGCCCATCTGATCCCTTTAACTTCTGAGTCAGGTTTCCACAGTGATTTGGCTTTTATGGTCTCAGGAACAGAATTTAAAACCCAACAGGACTATCTGGATTATCTGGCCAAATTAAACACAATACCGGCCTACATGCAGCAGCAAACCGACTGGATGAAGCAGGGCTTAGCCACTGGTATGACTCAGCCTAAAGCAGTGCTGGCCGGTTTTGAGCAAAGTATTCTGGCCTTTATCAGTAAGACTCCAGAGCAGAATGTGTTTTACCGTCCTTTTCAGCAAAAACCTGAGTTTGTAGATGCAGTCAGCTGGGCGGAGATGCAATCAACAGCAAAACACATTGTTGAACAGCAATTAAATCCCGCTTATCAGCAGTTTTACCAGTTTATGGTGCAGCAGTATCTGCCCGGTGCCCGCGACAGTATTGCCGCCAGTGACTGGCCTGCGGGCCGGGACTATTATCAGAATCGACTGGAGCATTACACCACGTTAAAACTGACACCAGAGCAGGTCCATCAAACGGGGCTGGAGGAAGTGGCGCGTATCCGCTCGGAAATGCAAAACATCATAAACAAGGTTGGATTTAAAGGCAGTTTTGCAGAATTCATCCGGTTTTTGCGTACGGACCCGCAGTTTTATGTCAAAACTCCGGATGATTTATTAAAAGAGGCCTCTTTTATCGCCAAAAAAGTGGATGCCGAATTACCGAAGTATTTTAAGGTGTTGCCCCGGACTCCTTATGGGGTTGCACCAGTTCCGGCAGAAATTGCACCTAAGTACACTACTGGCCGATACGCCGGCACTCAAAGAGATGACAGAGCCGGTTTTTATTGGGTCAACACTTATGCGCTGGATCGCCGTCCTTTGTATGAGCTGGAAGCTTTGACTTTGCATGAAGCCGTGCCAGGCCATCATTTACAAATTTCTCTGGCGCGTGAACAGGCTACATTGCCTGAGTACAGACGTAACTTTTACACCTCAGCTTTTGGTGAAGGCTGGGGTTTGTATTCCGAATATCTTGGCATCGAAATGGGTTTTTATCAGAATCCCTACAGTGATTTTGGCCGTCTGACTTATGAGATGTGGCGTGCTGCCCGTCTGGTTGTGGATACGGGGATGCATACCATGGGCTGGAGCCGTCAGCAGGCGATAGATTTTCTGGCCAGCAATACCGCCTTGTCTATGCATAACGTGACAACTGAGATTGACCGCTACATCAGCTGGCCTGCTCAGGCTTTATCTTACAAACTGGGTGAACTGACCATCAAACGTCTGCGTAAAGAAGCTCAAACAAAGTTAGGCAATAAGTTTGATGTGCGTGAGTTCCACGACGTAGTGCTGCGTAATGGCAGCGTACCTTTATCTGTTTTAGAGAAACAGGTAGCCAATTATATTCAGCAAAACAAGGGGTCTTAACATTTTCCGTTCCGGGGTCAGAATTTGTCGTCATTCTGTCATAGGATTCTGCCCCCGGCTCTGTTAAAGTGCCGCTGTTTTTTGATGTTGGATTAGCAGAACCGGGAGTTAGCTTCAGATGTGGGTTTTAGTGTTGTTACTGGCTGTAGTGCCCATAGTGTTTTTGGCGCTGAAGCTGGATCAACTGAGTAAAATACAAAACAGATTAAAAGTGCAGCTGCATTTTGCTGAACAACAGTCTGTGCAACTGGAGCACCTGGCGTTTTGGCTGGCTGAAGAACAAAGTCAGCAGTTGCTGGCAAAAGTTCATCAGGCCGGTCGCATGCACACCAAAGCCCCTGTCTGGTATTTACACACCGAACTCTTGTGCAAAGCTATCCCTGTTTTGTGTAAAGAGCAGGCCAACCAAAATACACTGCCCCGTCAGGCTGTGGCTAAGTATCTGAAGCAACAGAACCAACTCAGTTTTAACGAGATGGAAAACTTTATCCGCCATCATTCTGTGCTGACCGAGTTCTGGCAGAGTAATACCCTGACCTCTTATCTGAAGTTATGTCAGCGAGCTGTTGAGATGTTACAAGACTACCAGCCTGCGCATTCTGATCGCCTGGCTGGCTAACTGGCTGAATTGCCCTCTCAATCGCGCAGAAAAACTTTTGGGGCTGTATTAATCTGGCCATCTTCGTCAATACTGGCCATTTTCGGCCCTGCTTTGAGCACTGCAACTTTTTGTTGTTCCTGTTGCCGCACAAAAGACAATTCATAGCCAAAACGTTGTAACTCAGACACCGAAAACTTTTGTGCCATGCTCAGCATGTCCCAGAAATAATTTAAGTCACGCGCCTCACGCCGTCTTTCCTGCTTCATCTGTGTCCCCCTTGCCTTGACTCATACCCAGGATGTGTCGCCATTCTTCAGGGCTGACAGGCATTACAGACAGTCTGTTGCCTTTTTTCACCAGAGGTAATTGCTCTAGCTTAGTTGACTGTTTGAGTTTGTCGAGCGTTAACAGGCGGGGGAATTTCTCAACAAACTGCAGGTCTACCGACACCCAGGGCGCTTTGGTTCCAGTAGATTTTGAATCAAAATAAGGGCTTAGTGAATTGAACTGGCTTGGGTCCGGATAACTGCTTTGTACCACTTTGGCCACACCTGCAATACCAATGTCTTTGCAGCTGGAGTGGTAAATAAACACCAGATCACCGGTTTTTACCTGATCTCTTAAGAAGTTCCGTGCCTGATAATTACGGACACCTTCCCAGACTATGGCTTTGTCCGGCGCTTTGGCGAAATCATCAATGCTGCATTCTTCGGGTTCGGTTTTAAAAAGCCAGTAATTCATCTGAAGTCTCTGCGGTGCGATAAAACTTTACTTTAGCCTGAACCACTTTAGGGAAACCAGTCAATTTTGCACTCTGCACTGGCTTGCTGCACAATAGGCTTATCACTAGTGTGCAGGAGTTGCTTATGAGTCAGGTGTTGTCCGACTTATTATCCCTTTTAAAGCTGGAAACTATAGAACAGGGTTTATACCGGGGCCAAAGTCAGGACCTGGGATTTAAAGCTGTATTTGGTGGTCAGGTGATGGGGCAGGCGTTATCCGCCTGCAAAGAAACAGTGGAAGCAGACCGTAAAGTGCATTCGTTCCACTCCTACTTTTTACGTCCTGGTGACGCCAGTAAACCTATAGTGTACGAAGTGGAAAATATCCGCGACGGCAAAAGCTTCAGCACCAGACGGGTCAGTGCCATCCAGTTTGGTAAACCTATTTTTTATATGACGGCTTCTTTTCAGGCGGAAGAACAGGGTTTTGAGCATCAGGAGCTGATGCCCCGGGTTCCGGCTCCGGAAGAGTTAGTTTCTGATCTGGAGTTTTATCGCGAACATGCGCATTTAATTCCTGAGTCTTTACGCAGTAAATTTATCTGTGAAAAACCAATAGAAATGCGGCCTGTGGCTTTTCATAACCCTTTTAATCCACAAGTCAGTCAGGCCAAACGTTATGTCTGGTTTAAGGCTAATGGCCTGATGCCGGATGATTTGCGGGTGCATAAGTACTTATTGGCTTATGCGTCGGACTTTAATTTCCTGCCGACCGCTTTGCAGCCCCATGGCAAGTCTTTTATGGCGCCTAATATGCAGGTGGCGACTATAGATCATGCGATGTGGTTTCATCATGATTTCCGTTTTGACGACTGGTTGCTTTATGCAGTGGACAGCCCAAGTGCATCCGGGGCCCGTGGTCTGGTGCGTGGTCAGTTCTTTAACCGGGATGGTGTATTAGTGGCCTCTACTATGCAGGAAGGGGTGATCCGCAGTTATGACAAAGCCCGCTGATCGTCCGC
>CBIMJC010000002.1:0-38885 GCA_966244125.1 uncultured Rheinheimera sp. | reverse complement strand
GGTTTCTTTGAAGTTTTGTTTAACTAAAGCCTCACGTTCATCTTCCGGCATATCCGGGAAACACAGTTCCAGATTACGGCGCGTCACTTTCACCCTGGATTTCATGGTTTTCATCAGCAACCAGCCCACACCTTCACCCATTTTCATCAGCACAGGGTAAGGCAACCACAGCAGGATCCACATCAGGCCTAAAGCGAACCACAAGGGCCAGTGTTTCGGATGTAAAAAACCAATGGTAAAACGTGGGACATGAACCACAACAAATCCTCGGGCAAAAAAAGTGCGGCTATTGTAACGAAAAAAAAGGGGGAAAAAAGCGCTAACTGGTAGGAACAGGCTCATCTGAAGCCACAAAATCGGCTTCAGATGAGCTGAATTAAACAGAGTCTTAGTTACCTAAGGCTCTGTTTACAGTGAATAAATCTTCTTCAGTTAAAGTACCAGCTGCTTGTTTTAAGGCTAAAACAGACAGTATGTAGTCGTAACGGGCTTTAGACAGGTTACGGCGGGCATCAAACAGGTTTCTGGTACTTTGTAATACGTCAACAATAGTACGGGTACCTACTTCAAAACCTGCTTCAGTGGCTTTTAACGCACTTTCAGCTGACACTACGGCTTGTTCCAGCGCTTTGGTACTGGAGATTAAAGCACCCACATTGTTGTAGTTGCTGCGAACCTGACGGATCACACTGCGGTGGCTCAGTTCTAAGTCTTCAGCTGCTTCTACATAGTTAGCACGAACTACTTCTTCGTTGGCCGCAGTGCCGCCACCAGAATAAATAGGCACCACTAAGTTAATGCCAATAGAGCTGCTGTCTGTACGAGGTGAGTTAGAACCTTCACCTGTATCTTTGTTTCTGCCATTACTGTTCTCAAGGCCTGTTGAGGCTTCCAGATCTAAAGTCGGGTAGTGGCCTGACTGAGCTATCTGGATGTTGTGTTCAGCAATATCTAACGACAGCTTGCGGATTTTCAGCTCCAGGTTATTGTCCTGTGCGGTTTGCACCCAATCTTGCGGATTGTTAGGCGTAGGCTGGCTGGTGCTGAAACGGGCTGTATTTAATGGATCCAACTGTGAATGGTACTCACCTGTGATTTCACGTAAAAATTCACGGGCTGTTTCCAAATCATTTTGTGCGCTGATTTCACGGGCAACAGCACTGTCGTATTGCGCCTGAGCTTCATGTACGTCAGTGATGGCTGTTAAACCTACCGCAAAACGTTGTTTGGTTTGTTCCAGCTGACGTTCGATAGCGCGTTTTTCAGCCACCACAAAACTTAAGTTGTCGTCTGCTGTTAATACGTCGAAGTAGGACTGAGACACCCGGACTATTAAGGTTTGGATGGCGGCATCATAAGCAGTCTGGCCCTGTACTGCGGCTTTTTCAGCAATAGACAGGTTTTCGTACCGACTCCAGTCAAACAGTGATTGAGTTAAGTTGATACTTGCGGAGGTTCTGTTGCTTTCAGAATCGTAGATATTACCGCTGTTGCTGATACCATCACCAAAAGAGTGAGTTGCACCGGCCCTGAAATTCACCTGCGGTAATAAACGGGCTTTAGACACATCGATCCCGGCTTTGGCTGCATCACGGGTTGCAGCAGCTTTTAATACTTGCGGGTCTTTTTTGGTGGCTAACTGATAAATGGTTTGCAAATTTTCGGCATTCGCCTGCACACTCAGAAGAGCCAGTGCCGAGCCTACCAATGTGCCTAACAAGGTTTTTTTCATAACCGAAAGTCCATAATGTTGCGAAAGTGAACCAATAATACCTTGTTGGTATTAACTAAGTAACGATTAAAGCGTAAACAGCATAGCTTCAAGTGTAACAGAATGTGAGTCTTCAAATGTCTGATTTCAAGCCAGAAAATTATCCATCCTTTAACAATGCCGATGTAAAAATACTCGACCAGACTACAGTTTTTCAGGGTTTTTTCCGAATTGACAGCTACAAACTACAACACAGGCTATTTAATGGCAGTTGGAGTGGTGAAGTAAAGCGGGAATTATTTGAGCGGGGCCATGCAGTGGTTGTACTGCCTTATGATGTCAAAAATGACAGTCTGGTGTTAATTGAACAATTCCGCATTGGTGCCTTACAGAATCCCCATGGTCCCTGGTTGCTGGAAGCCATAGCAGGCATGATTGAGCCAGGCGAAACGCCGGAGCAGGTAGCCAGTCGCGAATCGGAAGAAGAAGCAGGTCTGAAGCTGACAGAATTCTGGCCTATGCTTAGTTATCAGAGCAGTCCTGGTGGCACCACTGAACGGATTCATTTAGTGCTGGCGCGGCTTCAGCATAAGGTAGAAAGCGGGGTTTATGGCTTGGCATCTGAGCAGGAAGATATTAAAGTTCACAGCCTGCCGCGCAAGGTCGCAATGCAACTGCTCAAGGACGGCAAAATTGACAATGCGGCCACTGTCATCGCCCTGCAATGGTTAGCCCTGAATCTGGATGATGTGCGCAAGCGTTGGGCTGAATAAATTCACCATCAAAGAGGTTAAGTAGCTGGTATGCCAAACCTGGCCAGAAAACGTTATGTGCCGTATTTGCCTGATTTTCTCAGTTTATGTGAGCGCAATTACGCACAGCTGCGTTTTTTCTTACCCGGCCATCAACGGCAGGGCCAGCGGTGTTTGATTCATATCAATGCCAGTGAAAGTTATCAGGTCGAGCTGCTGGAGTTGTGTAAATACACTACGACTGTCAGTATTGAACTCATCAGCCAGTCGATGACAGGCTGGATGAAACCCCGTTTTGAAGTTCGGCTTTATCACGATGCACGTCTGGCTGAAGTGCTGGCTTGTCAGCAGGTCCGGCAATTAAAAGCTGTGTACAGTTATCCGAATGTAGAAATGTTATTGCCGGATGAAAAACGCCAGATTAATTTATTGCTGCGTGACTGGCTGAATTTATGTTCACGCCGTGGTTACCAGAACACAGGGTTATTGGCCTGATGGCTGTGGTGTTTGCCAACAAAGACTCCTGGCGTCTGCTGCAAATTTCTGATTGTCATTTAGTGGCTGAACCAGACGGCTGGTTTTGTGGTGTACAGCCTTATCGTCAGTTGGAATTGCTGCTATCTCAGCTTCAATCCAATCAGCCCGATGCTGTTATTCTGACCGGTGATTTAACTCAGGATCACAGCATCGATTCCTATCAGCTGATAGTGGATTTGTTCAGGCGCTGGAGCTGTCCTGTGTTTTATCTACCCGGCAATCATGATGATCTTGCCTTGATGCAGCAGGTGTTTAGCAACGCCCCTTTTTCTGCGGATACAGAGTTAAGTCTGGGCGACTGGCGGCTCTGTTTACTCAACAGCACAGGACCGACACCTGCGGGATATTTTGGCCCTGCAAGGCAGCAGCAGTTACAACAGCAGTTAGAGTCTTATCCGCCAGCTGTGGCCGTCTGGCTGTTTTGTCATCACCATATCAGACCTATGGACAGTTTTATTGATGAGCATATTCAGCTGGACGCGGCAGCATTGTGGCAGATCATCGGCTCTGATCGACGGATCAAAGGACTGGCGCATGGGCATTGCCATTATGCTTATGCCACACTACAGCAGGGAGTCCAACTGGTGGGCTGCCCAGCCAGCTCAGTGCAATTTTTACTTACACCAGACTATCAGCCTGTGGCTGGTCGTCCTGGTTATATCGAATGGATTTTTAATGCCAATGCAGAGGCGGATAACGCAGTGCGCTGGCAATTTCTGGAAGGATAAATGTCTAAACTTGTGGTCTATTTGCATGGCTTTGCCAGCTCGTCCCAATCCGAAAAAGCCTTAATCACCCAAGCCTTTTTTCAGCAGCAACTGCCTGATGTGGAGCTGTTGCTACCGGATTTACCTTACACGCCAAAAGAAGCTATCACCGCAATTGAGCGGGCATTAAATGGCCGGCGTCCTGATGCGGTGATCGGCAGTTCTTTGGGCGGTTTTTTAGCAACCTATCTGGCGGAACAAACGGGCTGTTATGCCGCGCTGATTAACCCGGCTGTGGCGCCTTATGAGTTATTAAGTCAGCATTTGGGGACTTATCATCATCCGGTACTGCAACAGGATTTTACTGTGGCTGCAGAGCATATGCCGCTGTTGGCAGAGCTTGAGCGTAAACCCTCTGCTTTGGACAGGTATCTGGTGCTGTTGCAGGAAGGTGATGAAGTGCTGGATTATCGTAAAGCGCTGCAGTTTTATGCAGGTTGTACAGTGGATGTGCAACCAGGCGGGGATCACAGTTATCAGGGTTATGCCAATTGCCTGAGCACTATTGTCAAGTTTTGCCAAATAGCGTAAAACACTGGTTGTTAATACAGTTATACCCTATTTGAAGTAGCTGCACAGAGCAGATAGTGATACTCAGATTACTTTGGGTATATTCAATGAGTGATTTAGTCATCAAAGAAGTGATGTTTGCCTTATGACAGACCAGCAATACAACGCCGATTCCATTGAGGTGCTGACCGGCCTTGAGCCAGTGCAGCGCCGTCCTGGTATGTATACCGATACCACCCGTCCTAACCACTTAGGGCAGGAAGTGATAGATAACAGCGTCGATGAAGCTTTGGCTGGCCATGCCGATTTAGTGCATGTGATTTTGCACGAAGACCAGTCGCTGGAAGTCATAGACAATGGCCGTGGTATGCCGGTGGATATTCACCCTGAAGAAGGGGTGTCCGGTGTCGAACTGATCCTCTGCCGTCTGCACGCCGGTGGTAAATTTTCCAATAAAAACTATCAATTCTCCGGTGGTTTACATGGCGTAGGTATTTCTGTGGTCAACGCTTTGTCCAGCCGGGTGGATGTGGCGGTGCGCCGTGATGGCAATGTCTATGAAATAGCTTTCGAGCATGGCAATAAAGTCAGTGAGTTGGCTATTACCGGCACTGTCGGCAAACGTAATACAGGCACACGCGTACGCTTCTGGCCAGCACCTGATTATTTTGATTCACCGAAGTTTTCTGTCAGCCGTATGCTGCATGTGCTCAAAGCTAAGGCTGTATTGTGCCCTGGCCTGACCATCAAGTTTGACGACAAGGTGAATAATCAGAGTTATCAATGGTGTTATCAGGCTGGGATCCGTGATTATTTAATGGATGCGGTCAAAGACATGGTCGCTTTGCCTGAGCAGCCTTTTGTTGGCAGCTTAAGCGCCAGTCATGAAGCTGTGGAATGGGCCGTGCTCTGGTTACCGGAAGGGGGCGAACTGATCACTGAAAGTTACGTCAACTTAATTCCGACGGCTCAGGGTGGGACTCATGTCAACGGTTTACGTCAGGGCTTGTTAGAAGCCTTACGTGATTTTTGTGAATTCCGTAATTTATTGCCCCGTGGTATTAAGCTTACCCCGGAAGATGTCTGGGACCGTTGTAGTTACATCCTGTCATTAAAAATGCAGGAGCCTCAGTTTGCCGGTCAGACCAAAGAGAAGTTGTCGTCCCGTCAGGCCGTGGCTTTTATCAGCGGTGTGGTCAAAGACGCTTTTAGCTTATGGCTGAACGAACACACTGATATTGCTGAACAGCTGGCAGAGTTTTGTATCAACAATGCGCAAAAACGTTTGCGTGCTGCGAAAAAAATTATCCGCAAAAAAGTCACAGCTGGTCCTGCATTACCGGGCAAGTTATCGGACTGTTCATCTCAGGATTTAAACCGCACCGAACTGTTTTTTGTCGAAGGGGACTCAGCCGGCGGTTCAGCCAAACAGGCGCGGGATCGGGAGTTTCAGGCTGTGATGCCACTGCGCGGTAAAATTCTCAATACCTGGGAAGTGGAATCTGAACAAATTCTCGGTTCACAGGAAGTGCATGATATTTCTGTCGCTATTGGCATGGATCCAAACTCTGCTGATTTAAGCCAGCTGCGCTATGGCAAAATTTGTATTCTGGCCGACGCCGACTCAGATGGTTTGCACATCGCGACCTTATTATGTGCTTTGTTTATGCGCCATTTCCGGCCGCTGGTCGAAGCCGGTCATATCTATGTGGCTATGCCACCTTTGTACCGGATTGACTGCGGTAAAGAAGTGTTTTACGCGCTGGATGAAGACGAGAAAAAAGGTATTCTCGACCGCCTGGAGGCCGAGAAAAAACGTAGCAAAATCAACGTGCAACGTTTTAAAGGTTTGGGTGAAATGAACCCGATGCAGCTGCGCGAAACTACGATAGATCCAAACACCAGACGTCTGGTACAGCTGACCATAGATGATGTGGCTCAAACCATGGAAATGATGGATATGTTGCTGGCGAAAAAGCGCGCAACAGACCGGAAAGACTGGCTGGAGATGAAAGGCGACCGCGCTATAGTGGCAGTTTAGCTTTTTACCTGCGCCCTGAAGGATTACAGATGAAACAACTACAATACCTCAGATCATGGGGAACTCTGTTAAGCCTCTGTGTTTGTCTGGCGGCTCCGCTGCAGGCAAAGGATACTGTTTTGCCGGACTGGCTGGTGCAGGTTAAACAACAAAAAGCTCAGCAGCCGGAACGAATGCTGCAGCTGTTGCAGCAACAACAGGCGTCTTATGGCGATTGGCCTGTTGAGTTGCAGGTGCAGTATTTATTGCAACTCTCTGATGTGTATGAAAGTTTAGGCAAGCATCTGCAACAGCAGGAAGTGGCGGAGCGGGGACTGGCCTTGCTCGGAGAACGCCGTGACTTAGTCACTATAGATTTCTGGAACAATTTAGGTTTTGCCCTGGAGATGCAAGGGCAGTATCAGCAGGCTTTGCATTATTACCAGCAAGCCTCTGCTTTGGCAGCAGAGTTAAAAGCCGAAAAGCTGCATATCGAAGCTGACATTAACATCTCAGCTATTTACAGTATTCAGGATAAGTTTCAGGAAGCCTTGATGCTGCTCAAAAGCAGTTACGACAGAGCTGTATTGCTGAAAGATCCGGAAATTCTGGCTTATGTCAATGCAGAATTGGGGCTGTTGTATGTCAGCCTTGGTTTTGACAAAGAAGCCATAGACTTTATGGAAAAAGCGCTTGAAGGCTACGATGCTTTAGGCTGGCAAAAAGACAAAATGGATGTGTTGTTTAATTTAGCCAGAAGTTACAGCTACTTAGAGCAATACGACAAAGCCATGCAACGTTATGATCAATTGTTGCAGCTGGCGATAGCACAGCAGGACCAGGCCAATTTGTATTTTGCTTATCTGGGCCTGGCCTCCACCAGCAAAGACAATAAAAAGCTGGACGCCGCTTTGGCTTATATCGAAAAAGCTGAACAGTATTTGCCTGGTTTGCAGTCGACCTATCAAAACTCCATGCATCATTATGAAAAAGCGCTGATTTACCGTGAGTTGGGACAAATTTCGCTGGCTAGTCAGGAGTTAGCTCAGGCAGAGCAAAGTTTAAGCAAAGAAGACAACAGTTCCAATCAGTCCAGCCAGTTATGGATCCTGAATTTAAAAGCCAAGCTGGAAGCTGATTCAGGCCGTTATCAAAAAGCCTATGAACATCTGGACCAGTTTTTTAAGGGTTATCACAAATTACGCAATAAAGAACATGAGCTGTCGGTGGAGAGGCTGCGTTTAGGTTTTGATGCAGAACGCCAACAGGCTCAGAATGAACTTTTGGCCAAAGACAACGAATTGCAGGCTCTGCGCCTGCAGGAAGCGGAGCGCAAAAGACAAAACCAATGGTTATGGATTGGGCTCTTTGGCTGCACCAGTTTAATTCTGCTGGTACTGTTGTTGTGGCAACTGGCGCGCCGTCAGGCCCAGATGCAGGCACAATTGCAGGAAAAGTCACTTAAGAAAACACACTAGAAACAGGCTATAAGCTAACTATGACAGATATTATGATATCCAATGAAGGGACAGAGCAGCTGCCGCTGCGTCGCTTCACTGAAGAAGCCTACCTGAACTATTCGATGTACGTCATTATGGACCGGGCTTTGCCTTTTATTGGTGACGGTTTAAAACCAGTGCAACGCCGTATTATTTACGCGATGTCAGAGCTTGGTTTATCTCATCTGGCGAAGTATAAAAAGTCGGCCCGTACTGTCGGTGACGTGTTAGGTAAGTTTCACCCTCATGGTGACAGTGCCTGTTACGAAGCTATGGTGTTGATGGCGCAGCCTTTTTCTTACCGCTATCCACTGGTGGATGGCCAGGGTAACTGGGGGGCGCCGGACGATCCAAAGTCTTTTGCTGCGATGCGTTATACCGAAGCCAAATTGTCCCGTTTCAGTGAAGTATTACTGAACGAGCTGGGGCAGGGCACTGTGGAATGGGTGCCCAACTTTGACGGCACTATGGAAGAACCCCGCACTTTGCCTTCGCGTTTACCCCATATTCTGCTTAATGGTGTCACTGGTATAGCTGTAGGTATGGCGACAGATATTCCGCCGCATAACGCCCGCGAAGTGGCCAATGCCACCGCCTATTTGCTGGATAACCCCCAGGCGACAGTGCCTGATTTGATGCAGTATATTCAGGGCCCGGATTATCCAACCGACGCTGAAATTATCAGCCCGGCGCATGAACTGCAGGCCATGTATGAAACAGGCCGCGGCAGCATCAAAATGCGTGCTTTGTATCAGTTGGAAGATGGCGACATTATTATCACGGCTTTACCGCATCAAACCTCGGGCGCTAAAGTGCTGGAGCAGATAGCGGCTCAGATGAACGCGAAAAAACTGCCTATGGTCAGTGACTTGCGTGATGAATCGGATCATGAAAACCCAACCCGTATTGTGATAGTACCGCGTTCTAACCGCATAGACGTAGAACAGCTGATGGCGCATTTATTTGCCACTACGGATCTGGAAAAAAGCTATCGCGTGAATTTAAACATTCTGGGGCTGGATCAAAGACCCAGGGTGAAAAACCTGTTGGAAGTCTTGTCGGAATGGCTGGTATTCCGCCGCGACACTGTGCGTCGTCGCCTGCAATTCCGTTTAGATAAAGTGCTGGACAGGTTGCATGTTTTAGAAGGTTTGTTGATCGCCTTCCTCAATATTGATGAAGTGATCAAAATCATCCGTGAAAATGACCAGCCTAAACCTGTGTTGATGTCGCACTTTGGCATTTCTGAACGTCAGGCCGAAGCCATACTGGAATTAAAGTTACGTCATTTAGCCAAGCTTGAAGAGATGAAAATCCGCGGCGAACAAGCCGAGCTGGAAAAAGAACGTGACTATTTAGAAGGCATTTTAGGTTCTGAGAAAAAGCTGACCAAACTGATCCGTGAAGAGCTGCTCTCGGATGCGGAAAAATATGGCGATAACCGCAGAAGCCCGATAGTGCAGCGCGAAGAAGCTAAAGCCTTAAGCGAAAAAGAATTACTGCCAAGCGAAGCTGTGACTGTAGTGTTATCAGAAAAAGGCTGGGTGCGCTGCGCCAAAGGCCATGATGTCGACGGCAACAGCCTGCAATACAAAGCCGGAGACGGCTTTAAAGCAGCCGCTATGGGCCGCAGCAACAGGTATGCTGCCTTTATCGATTCATCAGGTCGTGCTTTTGCCGCTGAAGCCCATGATTTACCTTCAGCCCGTGGTCAGGGGGAGCCGCTGACCGGCCGCTTTACTTTAGTGGCAGGGGAGACCTTTGAGCATGTACTGATGGCGGAAGACAGTCAGAAGTTATTGTTGGCCAGTGATGCTGGTTATGGTTGGTACTTTTGCTGATTTAGTCAGCCGTAATAAAGCAGGTAAAGCGGTATTAAGCTTGCCAACAGGCGCTAAAGTATTGCCGCCAGTGCCTATTAAAAATCCGGAAACAGATTTAGTGGTGGCGATAAGCACAGAAGGCCGGATGCTGGTGTTCCCTGTGGCCGATTTACCGCAGCTGAGTAAAGGTAAAGGCAATAAGATATTGTCTATTCCATCAGCCCGCGCCGCCAGCCGTGAAGAGTATCTGAAACTCTTAACCGTAGTGCCAGCTGCTACAGCCGTGACCTTAGTAGCGGGTAAACGCAAAATGACCATCAAGGTGGATGATTTAGCCCACTACATAGGTGAACGTGGCCGTCGTGGCAACAAGTTACCCCGCGGTTTGCAGCGGATTGACGAGCTGCTTACAGGTGAAGTGGCTGGTGATGCCTCGGAATAGACCCTTGTGCTGCAGCGTCAGGTACGACTTATTTCCCCTAAGTAATTGAGGTTGCAGCGAGGCGACAAGTCAGCACGACCCCAGGAGCATAGTTCACTATGTGACTGGGGCGGGATGGCGCAGTCAACAAAGCTGCAGCGTCAGGTACGAAGGGGAAACAGATCAAACCAGACAAAAGCTGCCAAACCGTTATACTCTGGCCCTTGTAAACTACAGGGGCCTTTTTTGTGTTAGCCATTATACGTCTGGTGCTGGTCGCCATTTTTATTGTATTCAGTGCCTTAGTGGGTTTGCTGATCTGTCTGGTTCGTCCTTTTTATGTCCCGAACGTAGCGTTATTTTCCAGCTGGTATGGCTGGGCGGCCTGGATCTTTGGTTTAAAAGTGGAAGTACGCCAGGCGCCTGAAGTCACAGCTGCTATGCCTTGTGTGTTTTTAGCCAACCATCAGAATAACTACGATTTATTCACTATCAGCAAAGCCTTGTTACCTGGCACTGTCACCATAGGTAAAAAAAGCCTGAAATGGATCCCGTTTTTTGGTCAGCTGTATTGGCTCAGTGGCAATATCCTGATCGACAGAGCCAACAAATCTAAAGCTGTAGGCACTATGCAGGGCGCAGTGGACCGTATAGTGCAGGACAAGGTATCAGTCTGGGTTTTCCCTGAAGGCACCCGCAGTTATGGCCGTGGTTTATTGCCTTTTAAAACCGGCGCTTTTCATATTGCCCATCAGGCCAAAGTGCCACTGGTGCCTATCTGTATGAGCAGCACCACCAAAGTGAGTTTAAACAAATGGAATAACGGCAGAGTCATTATTGAAATTATGCCGCCTATCCAACCTGAAGGAACTCCGGCCCGCGAACTGGCTGAAACAGTGCGGCAACAAATGGCAGATAAAATTAAGCAGCTTGATAGCGAAGTGGCAACCGACTACACTGCCGACTCATTGACTGTCACGGGGTAATATCATGGAAAACTGGCAAGAATTTACTGAAGACACTATAGCTGCACTGATGGAAGATGGCAGCGATCCGGATGCGGAATACACCATCGAACACCATTTTTACCATGAAGATTTTGCCCGCTTAGAAAAACTGGCTGTGGAAGTCTTTAAATTAGGTTACGAAGTGACAGACGCCGAAGAAGTTGAATTTGAAGAAGGCGGCACAGCCTGGGTTTTTGACGCTATTCGTGAACAATCGCTGGACGGCGCCAGCATCACAGCAGACGCCATCAAACTGGAAGCCTTAGCTCAGAAGTTTGGAGTTGAATACGACGGCTGGGGCACCTATTTTGAAGGTGGTGAAGACGAAGACGGCGACTTTGAAGATGACGAAGACGACGGCGACGAATCTCCACGTCACTAACTAAAAAAGAAAAAAGGGATCAGAGTCTTGACTCTGACCCTGAAGTCAAACGTCAACTTTGTATTCTTAGTTAGCTATTCATTCGGTATCAGATAACAAAAAAGGGGTCAGGCCTTGTAACAAAAAAGGGGTCAGGCCTTGAATGTTGAATCAGATTCAACATTCAAGGCCTGACCCCTTTTTTATTTCCTTTTCGTATAACCTTGCTACTTTAAAGTATTTTAAGTTATTAGTTGGCTCTGCTTTAATGCTTAAAGACATATAGATGTCTTTAAGGAGAACAGAAATGGCGGCAAAAGAAGTGTCTGCAGATTTACTGAACCAACTGCTGGATAAACTGGAAAAACTGGTGGGCCGGGTTGAGTTTGGTTCTATTGAACTGGTGTTTCACCAGGGCAAATTAGTGCAGCTGGAAAAAAACGAAAAACTACGTCTGGATAAACCTTCGTCTTAGTAAACTTAAGCCTGATCCCATCCAGCACACAGTGTTTGCTATTGCTGCTTTACTTTAACCTCAGCGTCTTCGGCGTCTGACGTGAGGTGCAGGCAAGGCTGTGATCTGGCCAGTACTTTCCAATTCAGAGAGCTGATATGAGCATCCGTATAGACCAGATCAATAAAAAATTTGGCGACTTTGTTGCCGTCGATAATGTCAGTTTATCCATTCAGACCGGCGAGCTCACGGCCTTACTTGGTCCTTCAGGCTCGGGTAAAACCAGCTTATTACGTATTATCGCCGGCTTAGAGCAAGCCGACAGTGGCAGCATTCATTTTGATGATCTGGATATCAGCGCACGCCATGTGTCCGAACGTGGTGTAGGTTTTGTGTTTCAGCACTATGCGCTGTTTAAACATATGACGGTGTACGAAAATGTGGCTTTTGGTTTAACAGTCAAACCGAAGAAATACCGGCCTTCCCCTGAACTCATTCGTAAAAAAGTGCAGCATTTATTGGAGCTGGTGCAACTGGACTGGACAGCCGACCGTTATCCTTCGCAGCTCTCTGGTGGTCAGCGTCAGCGTATTGCATTAGCCCGGGCTCTGGCGGTGGAACCTAAAGTCTTGCTGCTGGACGAGCCTTTTGGCGCTTTGGATGCCAAGGTCAGAGCTGAATTACGCCGCTGGTTAAGGCGATTGCATGATGAAATTCATGTCACCAGCGTGTTTGTCACCCACGATCAGGAAGAAGCACTGGAAGTGGCGGACAAAATTGTCGTGATGAACAAAGGCCGGATTGAACAACAAGGTTCACCAGAGCAAGTGTACGACAACCCGGCTAATCCTTTTGTTTATGAATTTTTAGGCAATGTGAATTTGTTCCACGCCCGGGTGAAACAAGGCAAAGCTGAGATTGGCCAGTTGTCGGTCGCATCGCCACAATTTACCAACGAGCAGGAAGAAAGTGGTTTTGCTTATGTACGGCCTCATGAAATTGATCTGTTGCTTAACCCTGCGGATGACGCGTTGGAAGCTAAAGTCGATCTGATCACCATAGTAGGTCCTAATGTCCGGCTGGAGCTGTTAGCCAAAGACAGCCAGCAGCTGATCCATGTTGAGCTGGCGCGTGATCGTTTTAAACAACTGGGTTTATCATTGGGCCAACAAGCCTGGGTGAAACCCCGTTATACCAAAGTCTTTTTGGGCGAAGGGATTTAGTCGCTATCACAGGGCTGGTTTTAACCGGCCCTTGTTTTATCTGTATGCCAAGCTTTGAAGTGGTGTTCTGAAGGAGTAGTGAGATGAGTCAGGAAACAAACGAAGTCTATTCGTGGTCTGTCGCCTTATTTATCCGGGGTATTCAAAACCTGGTCGGCATACTGGGCAAAGCGGACAGGCAATCCAGATACAGAGGCTATCCGGGGGAACTGTTATTACAAAGCCGGTTTTATCCGGACATGTATGAGCTGGCAAAACAACTGGAACGCATCAGTGACCTCGCTTTGTCAGGTTCAGCATTGCTGATTGCTGAGGATCCCGCTTCTTACCGGCCCGAACGTGCCAGTATAGAAGGATACATCCAGATGTTACGTAAGACGCTAAGACGGCTGCAGCAGATCGATGCTGAGCAGATCCTGTTGCACTCAGGTCAGGCTGTGGTGATTGACAGCAAATCAGGAGCGCGTCAGTACTCAGATATACAGCAGTACCTGCAAATCAATTTGTTACCCAACTTTTATTTTCACCTGACCACGGCCTACAACCTGTTACGCCATAACGGGGTTGATATAGGTAAGCAGGATTATCTGGGACCTCAGCCAGAGCCTTTAAACTACAACGGCTTGGGGGCTGATATTTAAAGGCCTCAGAAGCCAAGGAGGGATTGATATGACTGATTTAAACCGCCCCCATCATTTTCCTAAAGCGCTGTCAGAACGCGCTCAGTCGAAGATCAGCAAAGCCTCAGCACCTGAAGTGTTGTGGTACAGCCGCTGCCCTGTGCCAACACCGCTTGGGCTGGCGGCACGCTTAGGCTGGTTTGAACAGGAATTCAGAACAGACGCCATCACCATTCAGGCTGTACCAGATGCGCTGGATTCGCCTTTTTCTGCATCTTATGAAGAGCATCAGCTGTATGGCAGCTTTCGTCAGGGCAGCAATGTTCCTGCTTTATGGGCGAAAGCCCGTGGTGCCGATACCTTACTGTTGGGGCTGAACTGGCTGGATGAAGCTCAGTTAGTGCTGGTGCGGCAGGACTCTGCTATCCATAGTCTGACCGATCTGGCCGGAAAAAAGCTGGCTTTGCCTGTGACCAACAGGCGTATTGATACGGCCAGAGCCAGCACTTTGCGTGGTTTTTCTAATGTATTAAAGCTTGCTGAGCTACCGCAAAGTTCTGTGCAGTTTATTGATTATCCATTTCAGTTAAGCCCGGCAGAACCTTTACAAGACCCGGTTTCAGCCTGTTATGCTGGTCTGGCGGCTGCATTAGTGCGCCAGGAAGTTGATGCTATTTTTGTCAAAGGAGCAAAGGGCATGGAGCTGGCCGGTCAGGCCGGACTAAGGCTGCTCTATGACTTACGCCATCATCCGGATCCTTTTATTCGGGCGAACAACAGCGCACCCCGTCCCATTACGGTGGATGCGGCGCTGTGGCGTGATCAACCTCAGCTGGTGTTGCGTTTTCTGAATCGTATCCTGGATGTGGAGGACTTTGCTGCCAATCATCCGGACGCCACTTTTGATTATGTAGCGCAGGAATCCCGCAGCACTATAGACTGGGTCAGGCAAGCTTATGGTAACGATCTGCATCTGCGTCAGGGCATCAGTCTGGCACTGAATCAGTTGGATGCTTTAAGTGATTACAAAGACTTTTTATTTGAACAGGGATTTTTACCAGACAATTTTGATCTGGCGGACTGGATTGAACCTTTACCACTGAAGATACTGCAGGCCGAACGTTCCAGAGCCAGAACTATGCAGCGGCACCAGCCGAATCTATCGATGAAGGCTGCTATCGCCTCGCTTTGGTAATAACATTATAATTTTATATTCCTTTTCCCTATAAGCTAACCCACTTATAGTGCCAGACTATAAACTTCTGAAACGCAGCAGAATTGCATCTGTTGCGTTTTTCTTTTTACATCAACGATCTATACAGAGGTGATTGTGGATTGGCAATTTATGCTGGCACAGATCCCGGATTATCTGGCAGCAACCTGGACTATGTTGCAAGTGGGGCTGACGGCCATAGCTATAGCTGTAGTGATTGCCACCATTAACGCCACAGTCTTGTATTTGCCTCTGCCTTTTTTGCATCGGCTGATCCGGGCTTATGTCGAACTGGGCCGAAACACCCCTTTGCTGATCCAGTTATTTTTACTTTATTTTGGCCTGCCTTCGGTTGGCATTTTATTAAGCCCCGAACTTTGTGCTGTGCTGGCGCTGAGCTTTTTAGGCGGAGCCTATTTCACTGAAGTGTTCAGAGCTGGTTTTTATACCCTGGCCCAGACCCAGCACCAGGCCGCGCTTGCGCTTGGATTATCCTCTGCCCAGACGCTGCGTTATGTACTCTGGCCTCAGGTCTGGTCCAGACAATTACCGGCCAGCGCGGCGACCGCTTGTTTTTTATTGCGGGAAACCACAGTAGTTTCTGCTATTGCTGTGCCGGAAATTATGTACACCACCACCAACGGTATAGCGCTGTATTACACCACTTATGAGTTTTTAACCCTGATGACAGTGTTTTGTTTGCTGGTGTTTTTACCTTTGTCTTATGGTCTGAAAAAGTTAGAGCAGAGGTTGCACTATGCTCATTGACTGGACAGCTTTAGTAGTTCAACTCTGGCCGGGGTTACTGAATACGCTGGGTATAGCGGCCTGGTCTTTGCTGCTCAGTCTGCTGCTGGGGCTGGGTTATGCGATGCTGTCTTTGTCCAAAGTCCGGGCTTTGCACTGGCTGCTGCGACTCTGGCTGGAGGCGATGCGCTCTGTGCCTTTGCTGGTCTGGTTATTTTTATGGTTTTTTGCCTTACCGCTCTGGACTGGTGTAGACCTGGGCGGCTTCTGGAGTGCGGTGCTGGTGTTTAGCCTCTGGGGCGCGACCGAAGTCGGCGAAGTGCTGCGTGGCTCTTTATTGTCTTTACCTAAAGCGCAGTGGGAAGCTGGTGCCAGTCTGGGGTTGTCTTTGCGTCAGCAGTATCGTTATGTGATTTTGCCACAGCTGGTGCGCCGTACTTTGCCGCCTTTAATCAATGTAGCCACCCGTTTAATTAAAACCACCTCCTTAACCTTTTTAATAGGGGTGGTGGAACTGACCAAAGCAGGGCAACAAATTATCGAACGCGACGGTAATGGACTGCTGATTTATGGCTTGTTATTTATCCTCTATTTTTCATTATGTTATCCACTTAGCTATTGGTCCAGACAACTGGAACAACGCTGGAGTCAGAACCCATGAGTGCATTAATACTGCAGCAACTGAGTCATAAAAAAGGCCAGAACAGCATTTTGCAGCAGATCGATTTAACAGTAGAACGCGGCGAAGTGCTGGTGATTTTAGGCCCAAGCGGTTGTGGTAAAAGCACTCTGCTGCGTTGTATTAACGGCCTGGAGCCTTTGTCTGAAGGCTCTGTCAGCTTTGCCGGTCAGCAACTTAACCAACACAGCGACTGGCGCTTAGTACGCCAGCGTATGGGCATGGTGTTTCAGCATTATCAGCTGTTTCCACATTTAACAGTGGCGGAAAATTTGTTGCTGGGTCCGGTCGTGGCGCAGCAAAAACCAAAAGATCAGGCGGAGCAACTGGCCAGAGCTTTATTGCACAAAGTCGGGCTGGCTGATAAATGGCAGGCCTATCCGGCCGAGTTATCCGGTGGCCAACAACAGCGTGTCGCTATTGCCAGAGCTTTGGCGATGCAACCAGAGCTGATGTTGTTTGATGAAATTACTGCTGCGCTTGACCCTGAAATGGTCAGAGAAGTGCTGGAAGTATTACGGGATTTAGCCGCTGAAGGCATGACCATGCTGGTGGTGACCCATGAGCTGAGTTTTGCCAAAGCAGTGGCCGATCGTATTGTCTTTATGAACTCTGGCCGTATTGAAGAAATAGCAAGTCCTGAGCAGTTTTTTGCTGCGCCGCAAAGCGCCAGAGCACAACAGTTTTTAAGTAAATTCACCGATATACAAAAATTGGAGCGAAAGCTATGAAGATGTTAGTAAAAGCACTGGGGCTGTTGCTGGCTTTGTCAGGGTTGGCAGCCACAGCAGAAGCCGCCAGTCTGGACGAAATTAAACAAAGAGGTGTGATTAAAGTAGGTATTTTTACCGACAAACCTCCTTTTGGTTTTACTGACAATACAGGCAAACCTGTAGGCTTTGACACGGATTTAGCCCGGCGTTTTGCCAAAGATTTATTAGGTGATGAGAGCAAAATCGAATTTGTAGTAGTGGAAGCCGCCAGTCGGGTGCCTTTTTTACAAAGCGGCAAAGTGGATTTAATTCTGGCCAATATGACAGTGACACCGGAGCGCTCCCGCGTGGTAGATTTTACCAATCCAAATTTACGGGTTGCGACTCAGGTGCTGGTGAAAGAACAAAGCCCGGTGAAAACACTCTCCGATCTGGCCGGTAAAACTGTGATAGTGACCAAAGGCACCACAGCAGACATTTACTTAAGCAAAAACTACCGCAGCACCAAACTGATTAAGTTTGATAAAAACACCGAAGCGTTGCAGGCGTTGCAGGATGGCCGCGCTGATGCTTATGCACAGGACAATTTAATTTTGTTAAGTTTCCAGAAAAACCATGCCGGTTATCGCTTATTAACCGACAAACTGGAAGCCGATGCACCTATAGCGCCTGCTGTACAAAAAGGCAATGACAGCTTAAAACAATGGGTTAATCAGGAACTGGTTAAACTGGGCGAAGAAAAGTTTTTACACCAGTTGTTTGAGCAGTATCTGGCGCCCACGCTGGCCGAAGGCACCAAAGCTGAGACTGTAATCGTAGAAGGTGGCCGCTGGTAACAAAACACAGGTTAAAACAAACCGCTGCACAGAATCTTCGCCGTAGCGGTTGTGTCTGTTTAAAAGAGTTGATTCATCTGCTGGTAGTTCAGCGTTTCTAAAGCCACAGGCTGCTGTAAAAACGAAGCTGAGGCCTGAGATAACTGTGCACAAATAACGCCGGTCCGGCGCTTAAACGCCGCACTCCTGCTGCAGTTAAATCCTCCACAGTAGCGCGTTCTGGCCAGCCCATTAAATTCAGTGGCAAACTGCTGTGCTGGCTCAGCTGTTTCGCTAGGGCTAAATCCGTCAGCCCCGGCACAAAAGCACCATCAGCTCCTGCTTCTTTGTATAACTCCAGTCGTCTGATGCACTCGACAACGGCTTCAGACCCTGTCGCCAGTTGCGCCAGATAGACATCAGTTCTGGCGTTGATAAACATAGCCCGCCCGGCCAATAGACTACGACAAGCCTGGATCCTGGCGCATAAAAGTTGTGGCTCTGCGGTCCCATCTTCGATATTGATACCAGCCACCCCCAGCTCTGAGAGTTGCACCACCAGCTCTGCAACTTGCATGGGATCATCGCTGTAACCTTGTTCTATATCCACAGTCAAAGGCACCTTGCAGACAGGCCGGATACGTTGTACTGCTGCCAGCAATTCTGCGACAGGCAACTGCTGACCATCGGCGTAGCCCAAAGACCAGGCCAAAGCAGCGCTGGAGGTGCCAAGCGCCTTAGCACCTTGCTGCTGCGCTAACACGGCACTGGCTGGATCCCAGATGGTTGCCAAAAGTAAAGGGCTTGTTTGATGATGTAGTTGTTTAAAATATGAGACAGACATAAAAAAGGCTCCACAAGACGAAGGAGCCAGATGCTAAAACTTTATGGCGTAATTGTCTGGCCGCTTCCGGCACTGATAGCAAATGATGGTGAGTCGGCGCCTCTTTATTCTCTCAGAGGCGCCGGACCTGGATCAGAAACGATAGCTGGCTTCAGCGTAGTAGTAACCGCCGTTAAAGCCAAAAGGTGCGTTGGTGTTGGGGTATTTAAACACACCGCCATTGCTGGCTTGCACAGATTCTGGTTGTTCGTCAGGGTAAGTATCAAACAGATTTTGCACACCCAGAGTGAAACTCAGTTCAGGCGTGTAAGCATAGTTCAGCGTCAGATCGGTCAGAGTTTTGGCTGAGTACTCTTTGTCACCCACATTGGAGCTGGCGTTGTGCGCCAGAATATAAGGGCCAAAATAATTCAGCCGGACTGTAGTCGTGAAATCGCCGTATTGATGGGTCAGGCCAAGGTTTGCGCCATGCTTAGGGTTGGCTTTGGTTTGGCGCACCTGTTCCTGATAATTCAGCAATACAGTTTCCAGTCCTTCCAGTAAAGCGGGGATCTTAATCTGCTTTATATCCGTTTCGTTGTACTGAGCGGAAAAGGTCAGCTTTAATGCGCCCCAGTCCTGGGCCGGAAATTGATAAGCCACTACAGATTCAACCCCTGTAGTTTTGGTATCCAGACCATTGGTAAAAAAGCGCACCGCCTGAGCTGTCGAGTCGCCTAACAGCTGGTCGATAATAGGATAAGTAGCCCGATTGACCGCATTGCTGGTCAGGATCACTCTGTCGTCAATATCAATACGGTAGGCATCCAGCGTAAAGCTCAGCGCATCGCCCTGATAAGTCAGGCCGTAACTGATACTGTCTGAGGTTTCAGCTTTTAACCGGCCCTGACCCAGAGCCTTTACCACAGGCGAAATATTGTTGAAGGTCCCGGTTTCTGTGACTACACCATTGGCACCCACTACTGAAGATATGCTGGAAAAATACAGCTGCTGCACGCTTGGTGCTCTGAAGCCACTGTTGATAGTGCTGCGCACCGCCCATTCATCCGTCAGTTGGTAACGGCCAGCCAGTTTCCAGCTGGTATTGTTACCAAAGTCAGAATAATCTTCCTGCCGCACTGCTGCACCCCAGTTAAACTGGTCGGTCAGCTGGTTCTCCAGCTCAAGGTACAGACCTCTGTTATGGCGGCTTTCATCCACTTCAGATTCAGGGGTAAAGCCGGGAAAACTCTGAATACCACCTGCTTTGCCCTGATAACCGTAGTTACGGTAGGACAGCTCTTCACCCTGACCAATCTGGTAGTTGTTGTGTTTGTAAGATAAGCCAGTGGACAGAATTAAGTCTGAATTGTTGACAAAGCCAATAGCACGGCTGGCATCAAAGTTGATGTTTTGCTCGCTGTTTTTCAGCTGTCCGGCATAAGCGCTGGTTGGGCTGTCCGGTCCATAGGAGGCATTTAATGAGTTTTTTACATAGTAGTCATAACGACTTGTGCCAGTGCCGGCAGAAAAATCCAGTTGCCAGTCGCTGACTGTCACTTTGTAGCCAGCTGTCAGCGATTGATCATAAGTTTCAGGTGCGATGATCGGTAAAAAACCATCAGGATAAATTTCTGGCACGACCTGAGAGGTTTGGAAAGGGCGCCGGAAAAATGCGGCTGTTTCCGTTTCTCTGACGCTGTACCCGCCAAAAGCATAGAGTTCACCCAGCTCCAGCTCATAGCCTGAGTTGATAAAAAGCGCCAGATTTTCATAAGCCGCATCACCTACTCTGAAGGTGTTGTGGTTGGCAGTCGCTTCGCGTGGGTCACCATTCGGATATTGTTGTCTGCTGTCCGCCCCCGCTCTGTTGGTGTAATTTTTGTGGTGGTATTCAGCGGCAATGTTAACAAAACCCTGGTCTGCAAAACGAAAACCCAGATCCGAGCTCAGTTTGTATTGTTCACCATCACCTTCATAGGTTTGGCCGCTGTTCAGGCTGATTTCGCCACCTTCATTGGTATCTTTTAATACGATGTTGATCACGCCAGCTATGGCGTCAGAACCATATTGAGCTGCAGCGCCGTCCCGTAAAATTTCTACTCTTTTAATAGCCGAAACCGGTATGGCATTTAAATCGACGTTTGAACTGCCCCGACCCATAGTGCCGTTTAAATGCACTAAAGCTGAGCCATGTCGGCGCTTGCCATTGACCAGCACCAGTGTGTGATCCGGTGATAAGCCACGCAGACTGGCTGGACGTACCGCGTCAGAACCATCGGTGACAGACGAGGTTGGGAAGTTAAAACTCGGTACCAGGAATTGTAAGGCCCGTGCTGTTTCTGTAATGCCTGTAGCTACTAACTGTTCAGCACCAATAATGTCCACTGGCGCTGTGGTTTCCGTTGCTGTACGCACAGATAAGCGGCTGCCAATCACAGAAATTTTTTCTACATCAGCCTGGTTTTGCCGGGCTATAGCGGCAGGCGTGTAAATGGACGCCAGTGTGGTTGCAACGGCAAGCGCTGTATAAGTTTTACGGCTCATAGGAGTTCCTTTCTTGGACTGAACTGAAGTTTTCATGACTTAAGATCATCATAACGGATTTGATAGTCATTAATGAGATAGATAAGTGATTTGTTATTCCTTTATTGAATATTCAGGTTATAGGTTTGCTATAAAAAAAGCCCTGACCAAAGCGGGCAGGGCTATATAGGGGGTAGTCACAAAGTCAATGAAGACTGTGGACCACAAGCAACAGGACAAGGACAGACGCGTAGTTGGGGTAGTGCATCCTGCACACTACGATTCTCAGATCCTTCTGGCACAACAGTGTTCTCTGTAAATCCGGAGGAGGGCTTTACAGTGGGAACAGTTTTAATCTATTAGATCAAAAAGTTTGTGTAAATAGTTTATATATTCCATATTTGCATATCATAGTCGCCAGACTGCTGAGCGCATCTTCAAAACGATCTGCACGGGATGATTGATGAGAAGAGCATAAAAAAAGCCCTGACCAAAACGGACAGGGCACTATATGGGGTAGTCACTTAAGTCGGTGAAGACTGTGGACCACAAGCAACAGGACAAGGAATAGGACGTAGCTGGGGTAGTGCATCCTGCACTCTACGAATTTCGCATCCATACAACAACCAGAGTAGTTGCCGCTTCCCGCTGACGGTGAGTTGCGGCAACAACTTCAATCTATTAGATCAAAACGTTTGTGTAAATATTATTTATATTCCAAAAGTGAATATCATATTTTGGCTACAAAAAAACAGGCTTTGCTCCTTTTGGTTCTTGCTTAGAACAGAACTGAATTGGTCCGGATCCCTGTAGCACTTATACTGCCCAGCTAATTTTGTGGAATTTATTATGAAAAACATCAATTTAAAATTTGCACTCTGGCAGCAGGTCGTGGTTGCTATGGTATTGGGTGCGATAGCGGGTTTGGTCTTAGGTACTGATGCGCTGCTGTTAAAGCCTCTGGGAACTGCCTATATCAATGCCATTAAAATGTTAGTGATCCCACTGGTGTTTTTTAGTTTGATTTTGAGTGTCACCTCACTGGGGCAAGGTAAAGGTTTAGGTCGTATTGCCACTAAAACTGTTGGCTTGTTTTTATTGACGGCGCTGATTGCCAGCCTGATAGGCCTTGCTGTTGGCACCGCCTTTCAATTTGAAACAGGCCAGAATTTAGTGGCAGCTCAAGTGACGGAAAAAGTTATACCTCCTGTCAGTCAGGTGCTGGTGGACTTAATACCAGCCAATCCAATAGCAGCTATGGCGCAGGGCCAGGTGTTACCTGTGATGTTATTTGCCATTTTGTTGGGGCTGGCGCTGCGCAATATAGGCGAAAAGGGCGCTGCTATGCTTGCGGTGGTGCGTTCTGGTGCTGATATGATGTTTGAAGTAACCCGTCTGGTGTTGCTGTTTACCCCTGTCGGGGTGTTTGGTTTGATCGCCTGGGTGGTTGGCACTTATGGTCTGGAGATGCTGCTGCCGCTGGGCAAATTTATTCTGGCTATTTATGTTGGCTGTTTGCTGCATATCAGCCTGACCTATGGTGGTTTTGTGCATTTTTTCAGTTCAATGAAAGTCACCGACTACTTTAAAGCCATTTTCCCTGTGCAACTGGTCGCCTTCAGCACCTGCTCCAGTTATGCCACCTTACCCGCCAGTTACAAAGCTGTGACCGAAGAGCTGAAGGTCTCCAAAGACTATGCGGGTTTTGTTTTACCTTTGGGATCCACCATTAATATGGATGGTTGTGGTGGTATTTATCCGGCAGTCGCCGCAATTTTTATCGCCAACTTATATGGCATTGAGCTGCAATTTATTGATTATCTGCTGATTGTAGGCACTGCCACGCTAGCCTCTTTAGGCACAGCTGGTGTGCCCGGCACTGCGTTGGTGATGCTGACTGTCACTTTAACAGTCGTAGGTTTACCACTGGAAGGGATCGCCTTTATCGCCGCCATCGACCGTATTGTCGATATGATCAGAACCACCACCAATGTCACAGGCGATACTATGGTGGCTCTGGTAGTGGCTGAGCAGGAGGGGTTGCTCAGCGAATCAACTGCCGGGGACAAGCTGAAAGACGACACTGTATTTGCCAAAGCTCTGGCAGAAACTCCTGTTAGCTGCGAAATCCGTAGCTAACAGAAGTCATTGGAGTTGCAGCGCAGCAACAAAGCTGCAGCTTCAGGTACGAGGGGAGCTAAGCTGTTGTGCCAGTTGCAATGCCTGCTGGCGCAACTCATTCACTGCGGTACTTTCCCACAATTGTGCTCTTAGCAAAGGCCCTATAGCGTAAAAACCGGCCTGAGCTTCGCCTTTTGCATTCTGGACCTGATAGGTCTCTGGTTTCACCTGAATACCCAGCTTCAGTTCATCCTGTTGCACCAGACCTTGTTGCAATAACTGCGCAAACAAGCCTTGTTTTAACTGACTGAGATCCGTTTCAGGACCAGTGCAATTGATGATCTGCGACACCAGCAACTGGTGCTGGTTTTGCTGATGTTGATACAGTACCTGATAACCTTCTGCACAAGGTTCAATACTTTGCACCCGGCCAGCCAGTACCTGCAGTTCTCCTTTGATTTGCCATTGCTGCAGCTGATCATGAATATGCAGCGGTAGCCGGTGACGGGCAACTCCCCATAAATGCCGGAGCAGGCGCATAAAACGTTGTTTTTCTTTTAGTGACCAGCCGCGCCAGATTTGTTGAGTCAGAGGTCGTAATGAATCCACCAGCGGTTCGGCTGAAATGCCCAGACTACGAATAATTTTGCGGTGTTTATTAAACAATGGCACCAGTTCAGACAAAGACCAGCTTTTGCCTGCCAGCTCCTGCACCATATCCGGATAACTCAGGCCAGGATGGCGGTGTGGCAGGATCTGAAAACCATGTGGCGATAAAGACAAAATAGTTTTGCTGTTGCCCCGAGCTTTTAACGCCAGCACTGTATCCACCATACTCAGGCCGTTGCCCAATATCAGCACAGGTGCGTCAGAGCCCGGGTTTAATGCCGGAGTTTGCCATGGGTTTTGTTGATAAAACTCGCTGTCTAAGGTGGCTTTGGATAAAAAACTAAAATTACGCGGGCTTTGATTACCACAAGCTAAGACTACTTCTGTGGCAAGCAGCTGCTCTCCTTTAGAGTCGGTCAGCAGATAGCCGTCAGAGTGTGGCTGGATCCGGATGATTTGCCGCTGCAGACAGTGTAGTTGGGCTTGAGGGTGCTGGCTGCTCTGCTCTGCCAATTGCTGCTGAATATACTGGCCATACAAAAAACGGGACAGATAAGCCTGAGCCAGCAGAGTGGCGTTATGGTGTTTGTAGTCAGGTTGTTGCAACAGCCAGTCGACAAAGTGCAGTGGTTGTTCGGCAAACAGGCTCATTTTACCTGCGGCCACATTCAGCACATGCTGACTGGAGTAGGGATTGTAGGCAATGCCGGGGCCAAAATTGTCGTGCTGCTCCAAAAGACTGATCCGCACTTGTTCAGTACTAAGTTGTAGTAAACGTATAGCCAGGGCTGTACCACTGAATCCGGCGCCCACTATGGCTATATGGCGGACAGTATCCATTACCATATCCTTATGTATCAATTAGTTGCTTTTTAGCATATCAGAGGTGATGGCAAAGATCACAGCAGCCCGGAAGGCTGCTGTGAGAGAAGATTAATGCGCTTGTTGTGCACCGGCTAAATCTTTGGCTGCTTTGTATTCCAGCAAGGACTTCAGCAAGAGTGTGACCAACGCCAGCAAGGCCAATAAAGACGAGACGGCAAAAGCGGCGGCAAACTGATATTCGTTGTACAAAATTTCGATATGCAGCGGCATAGTATTGGTCTGCTCGCGAATTTTCCCAGACACTACACTGACAGCACCAAACTCACCCATAGCACGGGCGTTGGCTAAAATAACGCCGTACAACAACGCCCATTTCACTGAAGGTAAAGTGACACGGAAAAAGGTTTGCCAGCCATTGGCGCCTAAAGTTAAAGCCGCTTCTTCCTGCTCCCGGCCTTGTTCCTGCATCAGTGGAATAAGCTCACGGGCAACAAAAGGAAAGGTAATAAAAATAGTCGCCAGCACTATGCCAGGCACAGCGAACATAATGCGAACATCATGGTCCATCAGCCAGTCACCTAAATAACCCCGGGCGCCAAAAATCAGCATCAGGCTTAAACCTACAATCACAGGCGAGACTGCTATTGGCAGGTCTATTAAGGTGATCAGCAGCTGCCGGCCTTTAAACTGAAATTTGGCGATAGCCCAGCTGGCGGCCAGACCAAAAATCACGTTACAGGGCACGGCAATAGCAGCTGCTATCAGTGTCAGTTTGATCGCATGTAAAGCGGCGGGTTCGCTGATTGACGCCCAGTAGAGTTCTGCACCCCGGGCAAAAGCTTCGCTAAACACAATAATAAGGGGCAGCACCAGAAATAAGGCTAAAAATAACAAAGCTATGCCGGTTAACAGCAGACGAACCCACAAAGGTTCTGTGGTGGCTTTGCGTAAAGCTGCGGCTGCAGGATGTGGTGAATGAAGTGGGATACTGCTCATGCTTTTGCTCCATGTCTGTTATTGCTCCAGTGTTGAAGCAGGTTAATCAGCAGCAATAAAATAAAGGAAATCAATAACATCACTGAGCCAAGGGCGGCGGCACCTGCATAATCAAACTGTTCTAAGCGGGTCATGATCAAAAGTGGCGTGATCTCTGTTTTCATCGGCATATTGCCGCTGATAAAGACCACTGAACCGTATTCGCCTACAGCACGGGCAAAGGCCAAAGCAAAACCTGTCAGCAAAGAAGGCAACAAAGCAGGAAATAAAATACGGCAGAAAGTTTGTAAGCGGCTGGCACCTAAACTGGCGGCAGCTTCTTCAATTTCTTTTTCCAAATCTTCCAGCACAGGCTGCACTGTGCGCACTACAAAAGGTAAACCGATAAAAATCAGCGCTAAAGTTACCCCTAAAGGGCTGTAAGCGGATTTGATCCCCAAAGCGCTTAAATGCTGGCCAATCCAGCCATTGGGAGCATAAATGGCGGTTAAGGCTATGCCTGCTACTGCTGTAGGTAAAGCAAAAGGCAGGTCGACCAACGCATCTATCACCTTTTTACCAAAGAAGTTGTAGCGCACTAACACCCAGGCCACTATTAAACCAAACACCAGATTGACAGCTGCTGCAATAAAAGAGGCGCCAAAGGTCAGCTGATAACTGGCAATAGCCCTGTCGCTGGCCACTACTTTCCAAAACTCGGCCCAGCTTAAGGTCAGGCTCTGGCCGAGCAAGGCAGCCAAAGGCAGCAGCACTATGACACTTAAATAAAAGGTGGCAAAACCGAGTGATAAGCCAAAGCCGGGTAATACGGTGGGCTTTAGCCAGGATGATTTGTTCAAGATAAGGAACCTCCTTTGTGGTTATCCTCTTCATACTTGAAACTGCAGCTTTGTTGGCTTTGTACTTCTGGTGCGTTGATTCTGACGCCAGACGGGCAGGGATAAACCCTGCCCCTACAATACCGCTCTGCAGCTCCAATTATTTTGAGGTCTATGACAAAAAGCGACATTTGTTTACTGTCGCTTTTTTGTCTGTGTTGACTAGTTATAAATCTGATCAAAAACGCCTCCGTCACCAAAATGTTCCGGTTGAGCTTTTTGCCAGCCGCCAAAGTCGGCAATAGTCACCAGCTTCAGTTGTGGGAACTGTTTGCTGTACTCTGCTGCGACTTCTTTGTCACGGGGTCTGTAGTAATGTTTGGCTGCCAGTTGTTGGCCTTCTTTGCTGTACAGATACTGCAGGTAGGCTGTCGCCACTTCGGTGGTGCCTTTGGCTTCTGTGTTTTTATCCACGACAGCTACTGAAGGCTCAGCCAGAATAGACAAGGACGGCACGACGATTTCAATTTTGTCTTTGCCTAATTCATTGACTGCTAAAAAGGCTTCGTTTTCCCAGGCCAATAACACATCACCTATGCCACGCTGCACAAAAGTAGTAGTTGAGCCACGGGCGCCTGAATCCAGCACGGGCACGTTTTTAAACAGCTTGCTGACAAAGTCTTTGGCAGCGTCTTCTGAGCCATATTTTTGTTCAGCATAAGCCCAGGCTGCTAAATAGTTCCAGCGGGCTCCACCTGAGGTTTTTGGATTCGGAGTGATCACTTCGACCCCTTCTTTCACCAAATCGTCCCAGTCTTTGATATTTTTCGGATTACCTTTGCGCACCAGAAATACAATAGTGGAGGTATAAGGTGCACTGCTGTCGGCTAAACGGCTTTCCCAGTTTTCCGGTAACAACTTACCCACTTTGGCCAGCGGGTCTATATCTCCGGACAAAGCTAAAGTCACCACGTCTGCTCTTAAACCATCAATCACAGAACGGGACTGGCTGCCTGAGCCACCGTGCGACTGTTCAACTTTAACTGTATCGCCGGTTTTTTGCTGCCAATAGGCTGAAAAAGCTTTGTTGTAATCCCGGTATAACTCACGGGTCGGGTCGTACGACACGTTCAGTAAGGTAATATCTTTGGCCATCAAGCCTGAACTTAAGCTCAGTACAGTAGCGGCCAGCAGTAATTTACTTTTGATGCTTTGCATAAAATTCTCCTGTTAAATGAGTGTTCAGAATCTGAAATCCAGGCCCAAAGCCAAAGTGCTGTCTTTTGGTTTTACTGTACCAATCCGACTATCACCTTCAGTTTCTAACTGAGCGTAATAACTGTAAAGCCGTGCGGCGTCACTTAATTTGTAATCCACTCCCAAAGCCAGAGCTGTCAGATCGACATCACCATAACTGCTGTTGGCTGGGGTTGAAGTTGAGCTACCGTACTGAACTTTTGCTGTCCATGGGCCTGAAACTTTCCAGGCCGCGTTCAGCACATAACCATCCTGTTCAATAAAGGCATTGCCTGAAGCACCATCCCATTCGCTGATAGGGTTCAGGCCATTTTGTGCACCTGCAGTGGAGACCGAAGAGCCAACAAAAGTAGAGAAGGGGCCAATACGGTCTGTGTCTTTATGGGCTTCTGCCGTTTGGTAAATAGCGCCTAATTTCACCGGGCCAACGGATACTTCGCCTAAAACCCGAATAGCGTCTGTAGTGGCGACATTGCTGTCGATAGCGACACCAACAAACCATTTGGATTTACCGTAAGTTAAAGCACTGGAATAACCGCTGGCTAAATCACTGTCATCCTGTGGATTATTGGCGTTGACCGCTATACCTGTTTCTTCGCTTTGTACTGCGGCAAAACTGAATTCAAAACCTTCAAGGAAAATAGGCGAGTTGTATTGAATCACGTTATCGGCACGGTTTTCACCAACCAGATAACTGCCGATATCGGCTAAAGCGGCATCGTTAAAACGGTCGATGTCGCCCCGCACTACTGTATTGGTTTGCAGGGTCTTTAAAGGCGTATCGTTTTTACCCAGCAGCAGCGTACCCCATTGACCTTGCAAGCCGGCGTAGATATTGCGCTGTGTCAGTTCACGGCCATTGGCATTGGTGCCGTTGTCTGTGTCTATGCCGTATTCCACCAGATAAATAATTTTCAGATCGGCCGACACGTCTAAATCACCCCGGATACCAAAACGTGAGGCATTGCTTTCTACCGAGGTATTGTCCAGCTCATCAGCTATGCTGGTTGCGCCTGTATGCAGATAGCTAACAGGGTTAGTGGCTGGTGTGGTCTGGGCAAAATTTAACTTTTCGAAATCATACTGCTGGGCACTGACATTAATTTTGCCGTAAATAGTCGGGAAACCGGCCTGACTGGGTAAGCTGACCAACAAAGCTGCGGTCAGGCTGGCCAGTTTAAAGGCTTTATAGAAACGGGTTGGGCTGGTTCTGGCTTTGCTGTGTAAACCGTAGTACTGAACTGACATAACATTCTCCGCAAGTTTTGTTGTAACCTCCGGCGTTCCGGTCAGTTCGTATTTTTAGTTTTTTATGTTCCTGGATATCTTTTGGTCAAAACGAAGCTTTGATGGTGGAGGCTTCGGGTCCAGCGACTGTGCCTGCATTAAGTTTTAGCCGTCTGGACGCTTGAGATGAATGTAGAGGATATTTATATTCTTAAAAAGAAAGAAATTCGTATTTGATAGTTCGGAAATGAATAAGGGTCAGAGCTGTTAACTCTGACCCTTTCATAAAAGTCGGCAATCGGCCTAATACTGGTACCAGATATCTGGGCCAGAGCCAAGGCTCTGACCCAGCTTATAGCTTCGACAGAGCCTGTGCTAAGTCGGCTATTAAATCATCCGCATCTTCGACACCTATGCTCAGGCGCACCAGATTTTCGCTGACACCGGCTTTATGTCTGTCTTCTGCAGTCATAGCGGCATGAGTAGTGCTGGCAGGATGACAAGCTAAGCTTTCCACATCACCTAAGCTTACGGCCTGCGCAAATAACTGCAGGTGATTTAAAAATACGGCGGCTTTGGCAAAACCACCTTCGATATCCACAGCCACCATGCCACCAAAACCAGTGGCAGTGTCTGCAATCGCCTGATGGCCCGGATGACTGGCATGACCAGGGTAATAAACTTTGGCCACTTTAGGATGAGCTGCTAAAAAGTCTGCCACTTTACGGGCGTTGTCGTTATGAGCATCCATCCGCAAGGTCAGGGTTTTTACGCCACGTTGCAGCAAATAAGCTTCCTGTGGCCCTATAGGTGAACCTATATGCTTCAGTGCCACAGTACGGATTTTCTGCATCAACTCGCTGCGTCCTGCCACTATGCCGGCAATAATATCGCCATGGCCAGACAGGTACTTAGTGCCACTGTGCATCACAATATCAGCCCCAATTTCCAGCGGGCGGAATAAATAAGGGGTTAAAAAAGTATTGTCACAAATCACCAGAGCACCGGCTTTACGCGCCGCTTCGATCACAATACGGCTGTCGATCACTTTTAAGGTGGGGTTGGTGACAGGTTCAAATAACACCACTTTGGTATTGGGTTTTACCCGCTCGGCAAAGTCTTTATCGCTGCTGTAACGGCTTAAGGTGACACCGGCGCGGGTTAAGGTATTACGTAAAAAGGCATCAGTACCGCCGTAGACAGGGTCGATAAAAGCCACTTCATCCCCTGCATTGGTCAGTGCATACATAATGGCGCTGACAGCTGCCATACCGCTGGCGACCACTAAAGCTTCGTCTGCACCTTCAAGGGCTGCCAGTTTTTGCTCTAAGGCGGCAGTGGTAGGGTTGGCAAAACGGCTGTAGATATAACCCGGATTCTGACCTGAAAAACGCGCCTTACCTTCTTCGGCTGTGCCGTAGCTAAAGGTGCTGGTGAAATAGACTGGTGTAGCTAAAGCGCCGGTACTGGGGTCTGGTTGTTGCCCGGCATGAATACTTAAAGTACGGAATTTCATAATAAACCTTGGTTTTATTTTATTAATAGTTCAGCCAGGTTGGCCCGGCTGTCACTTTTTTCCCTTCTTAGCTGAAGCCGCAGCTTTGTTGACTCTGTATTCTCGCCCCAGTCACATAGCACACCTATGCTCCCGGGGCTCGACTACTTGTCGCCGCGCTGCAGCTCCAATTACTTTGGGGAGCTATGTATGTTTAAACTGAGCTTAGACAGCTTTTGCTAACTCTGCGTAATGAGCCGCTGCTACATCACGGTGTGAACGTAACCGTCCTTTTAGCACATTCTGGCCGACCTGATAAAACAATGGGTTAGTTGGATCGCTGGCCGGACCTTTAGCTTCGTCAGCTAAATGAGACGGCAACTGCAATAAAGGCACAGTAGCGTCCAGTTGAGCCGCCATAAAAAAGGCACAGGAGTAACGCTCTACACCCGAATTCGGGCTGACCACACGGTGCAGGGTGGCTTTTAAATAGCCGTTGGACGCCAGTTCCAGCAGCTCACCAATATTGACGACAAAAGCGCCTGGCAGCGGGGCTACGGAAACCCAACCTTGTTCGGTTTCTACTTCTAAACCTGATTGATCATCCTGTACCACTAAGGTCAGATAGCCCGGATCTTTATGAGCGCCCACACCCTGTTTGCTCGGTGACGTTTTGGCATCTACACCCGGATACCGGATCAGCTTCATATGCTGATATGGGCCAGCTTTGATGGTGTCGTCTAAAGCATCAGCAGGTTGTTCTAAAGCCAGCATTAAAGCGCGCATCAGTTTGACTGTGATGTCAGACAGCGACTGTTGCCAGTTCAGCAGTTCAGTTTGCATTTGGGGTAAAGCCGTTGGCCATTGGTTAGGGCCAATTAAACCTTGCCAGGCCGGGCTGATATCAGTCTGTGCCGGTACAGCCTCTTCCCGCATGATATCAAACTGTTCGCGGATATCCGGCTGACCCCGGGTGAGTTCACCGCCTAAACCTGTGTAACCACGAAAGTGAGGGGAGTGGATCATCTGCACCTGGTGTTTGTCGGCCAAAGGCAAAGCAAAAAACTGCTTAGCCAGCGCTAAAATCTGTTGTTGTTTCTGTACCGTCTGACCATGGCCTGTCAGGTAAAAGAAACCCACATCACGGGCTGCCACACGCAATTGCTGAATAAAAGACTGTTGCTCAACGGCAGAGCCATCCATCAGGCTCAGATCCAGCACAGGCAAAGCACTGCTGGCCTCTGGTGTGGCGTTGCCGGATAAAAACTCTTGTGTTGAATGAAGCATAAAAACCTCGTTGTGCTTAGGGTTCTGTATCACAGGGTTGTAGCCCTGACAGAAAGTGAGCGCATTCTAGGCCTGAACAATAAGTTAAATAACTAATGGATTGGTCTTGTTTAGATGAATTAGAAATAACCGGAAGTCTGGACAGTTAGCGGTCTTTAAGCATAAAAGTCTTGGTATCTAAAACTTTATGGAATAAAAGAATGGCCATGGCCTTTTTTAAAACAGGCTCTGCGTTAACTGGCTTATTTACAACAATATTTCGTAAAAAGTGAGTGGGAATGTGAAAATTGTGCGTTTTTTTAGATGAGATACTGGCAGGTTTCTATATTGCCAAAAGTTATAACCAAGATAAATTTGGCATTTTGGTGTGGGGTCAGGCCTTGGATTTTGAATTTTACCGCCAAATTCAAAATCCAAGGCCTGACCCCGGCCGTTTAAGCTATCAGGATAAAACCTACAAAAGCTAAACTGGCGGCAATTAAGCAATAAGGCAGCTGAGTCACAGCATGCGACACCAGATTACAACCCGAGCCTTGCGCTGCTAATACAGTAGAGTCACTATAGAAACAGGCCTGACTGCCAAAAGAGCTGGCCGATAACAGCGCACCTATCACTAATGGAATATCAGCTTCTACGGCGTAAGCCAAAGGCATCACAATAGGAATAGATACTGCAAAAATCCCCCAGGATGAACCTGTTGCAAAGGACAACACCGCCATAGCTAAAAATACGATAGCGGGCAGCATTTGCGCTGTCATATAAGGGGTCAGGTTTTCAATCACGTATTGAGGCAACAATAACTTGTCGCAGACATCTTTAAACACAAAAGCTGCTATCACAGTACAGATGGCTGGCAGCATGGTTTTAAAGCCATTCATCATCACTTCCATCATCTCGCCTAATGGCATCAGACGCTGGTAAGCATAAAAAGCCAGGGTCAGGACTAAAGTCACGATCAGGCCTTTGAGTACATCAATATCAAAGTAGATAGTAAAACCAATCAGCATCAGCATAGGTACGATAAAGTTACGCAGCTTGCCTTGTTTGTTGCTTTCCTCAAATTCCTGTTCCATCGAATGCACAGCATACTGATCACCAGCCGGAACTGTCTGGCCCTGTACATGGTGATGGCTGGCGCTGGCTTCCACACCCACATCAGGTAACACATCCATTGGTGTGCCATTTTGCGCGGCCAGTTCAGCTTTTTTCATCGGGCCTATAGCCGGCATAATTTTGAGCGTGACCAGCATCACCATCAACACGGCCAGCCATGGATACAACATATAAGGAATAGCCTGAATATACACGTCCACCCCTTGTCCTGCTTCCGCTACTTTATTGTTCTCCAGCAAACCGCCAAAAAAGATAGCCCAGGTAGAAATAGGAATAATGACGCAAATAGGGGCGGCCGTAGAATCCACTATATAAGCCAGCATCTGACGGGATATTTTGTATTTATCCGTTACACGTTTCATCGCTTCACCCACGCTTAACGCATTCAGGTAATCGTCGATAAAAATAATGCAGCCTAAAATAAAGGTCATAAACATAGAGGAGCGGGGGCCTGTTGCCAGTTTAGAGGCTGAACGGCCAAAAGCCACAGCGCCTCCGGTATGGATCAACAAGCCAATCAGAGAGCCAAAACCACCACAGACCAGAATCAACCAACCTATGGTTTCATCCTGCATCACGCTGGTCGAGATTTCAGCAAAGGTATTCAGCAACTCAAAAGGTTGAGTTGGAAACAGCATCAGCAAACCTGCAACTGCGCCCACAACAAGCGACAAAATAGGTCGCTTCAGCCAGATGGCTACAGCCATCACAACAACTGGTGGGATCAAACTAATGGCACTTGGTGAATCCATTAAAGGGTTCCTTCACAAAGCCTGGCAATGCCAGAAAAATAAAAGCCAACCGTAGCATAAACTGCCTACGGAGTGTTTGGGGGTTTAGCTGCCAGAGCCCGGGCTGAGTTCAATTGCTTTTGGTGTAATTTTTTCAGCTTTGGGTCTACAACAGAATGAATTTACACGGGGTTAATTCAGGCGCGCAATAATAACAAAAAAAATACTTTCTACAACTTTTGAGTGGGTTCGAATAGCTGTGAACATGCGGATATTGGAGGGGAAACAGAGAAGAAAATCACTGCCGCAGGAAACGGCAGTGACAGAAGAATTACTTAGCCTTGTTGACCAGCTCTACTTTTTCCAGAACCTCAGCCTTAAAGCTTAATTGCACTGACTTTTGTGCAGCGTCCTGAGTTTTGACTAATTCAGTTAAAGTCGGGTAGCTAGCCGATAAGGTGGTCACATCGTATAACCACAGAGTTTTACCGTCTTTGTCTGATTTGCTGACTGGCTCACCCAGTTTTTCAGCAATAGCGGCCTGAGTTGATTTGCCTTCAGTTAAACCTAAAGCTGTGCGCACAGAGGTATTTAAAGCAGCAGTTTTAGCGCTGTCTTTGGTTTCTTTCAGTGTGCTGCCGACGCCATCTTTTACCGCATTTAACCAGTCAGCCTGAGCCGGAACTGCAGTCACTACTAAGGCAACGAATAAGGCGCTTAACTTTAATTTCATGCTGTCTCTTCCATTTGAGAATTTTCAGGGAACCTGCAGCCTCGGTGCTGCAGGCGGCGCGGATGGTATAGCAGAATCTGCTGCAGTCCAAGTTTTTTACTGAAACTTTACATTTTTTTGCGACGGACCGGATAAAACCCGCACACTTGTTAAAAAAGTGCCTTGTTAAAAAAATAGCAAAAACTAAAGAATTAGTTGCAGTGTAAAAAATGCTCAGCTATCTTAAAACTAATTCTTTAGTAGATGTTTTCGCAGAGAGCAGACATGGCCAGAACAAAATCGACGGAACTTACCAGCGCAGAGCAAAAAATCATGCAGGTGTTATGGCAACATGGCCCCTGTTCAGTCAAAGACATTACGGCAGAGCTCAACAAAGATTCAGCTGTGGCTTACACCACAGTGCAAACTTTATGTCGGATTTTGTTTGATAAAGGCCATGTCGACTGTGAAAAACAAGGCAAAGCTTTTATTTATCAGGCGACCACAGTGCAGCAGGAAGCCCGTAGTCAGGCCTTAAGCAGCTTGTTGCAACGGTTTTTTGGTGGCTCTCCGGCTTTGTTGGCTCAACATCTGATTGAGCAACAAGAGTTAACCCCAGAGCTGGCTGATGAGTTGCAGGCGCAAATTGACGCACATAAAACGGAAGCAGCGCAAGGAGACTGAAGATGTTGGAATTCAGCTGGTTGTTGTTTTATCTGGTTTTACATCTGCTGTTGGCTCTGGTGACAGTGCCCTGGCTGTATTGGCTTAGCCAAAGCGCGTGGCGGCCTGCACCACACTGGATGCTGCGTTTGTGGACTGGTTTGGCGGTGTTGTTGTTTGTATTGCCTGCAGTGCTGTTAAGTGGAGCTGCAGAACAACCTGCACCACAGCACTGGTTTAAGGCAGACATCTCCGTTTTACAGCAACAGCTTCAGTTACCACAAGCCACAGATGCTGCACAGACAGAACCAGCTTTGACTCAGCGCTGGGATTTGGCGCCACAGCTGTTTTATTTGTTTGTTCCTCCGGCCTGGTGGTTGTTGATCCTGCCTTTAGGTTGCTGCTGGCAACTGGGGCGATTCAGCCGAAGTTACCATGCAAGCCGTCAGTTATGGTCAGAGGCAAAAGCGCTACACTTGCCAGATTTGGCCGACCACAAGCCAGGACTGTATCAGCACAGCGGCATTGAGAGCGCTATGCTGGTTGGACTACGTCAGCCCCGTATTATTCTTCCCGCTCTGTGGCTGCAGCAGTTATCTGCAGAGCAGTTGCAGCATGTAATTGCGCATGAGCGTATGCATTGGCAGCGACGGGATTTAGTCGCTTTTTATCTGCAACAGCTTGGCGGGATCCTGTGCTGGTGGAGCCCGCTTTGGAGCTTCATCTGCCGGCACCTGAATAAATACCGTGAGTTAAGTTGTGATGCTGCTGTAACGGCGCAACTAAAGCAGCCGCATCGTTACGCCCAAACCTTGCTTGATTGCAGCAAAGTAAACCAGTCTGCGCAGCCTCTGTTACTTGCCATGCCCTGGCAGCAGCAACCTTTGTTAGCACAGCGGATCCATCTGGTGTTGCAGGGTTCTGCAGGCAAAATCACACCACAAAGTTGTGCTCTGCTGATTGCGTTGTCTTTGTCAGTCGTGACCAGTCTGGTGGTGGCACAACGTACCCAGGTGGCACAAATGCCGGCTGAATACGCACAGATCAGCCTGACTGAACTGACTCAGTTGCAGCAACTGCTGCAAAAAGTACGGCAGCGTGATCTGGCCGGAGTGCGTCAATTAGTTGCTTCGGGTTATCCGTTAAATGCGGCTATGCCGGGTGAGGGCACAGCGTTAATGCTGGCTGTGCGCTCTGGTGATAAAGCTATGGTGGAAATGTTGCTTGCTGCTGGCGCTGATGTGAACTTAAGCAGCAGGCGCGATGGCAACCCGCTGATTATCGCCGCACAGCTTGGTGATCTGGAGTTAGCGAAACTTTTGGTTCAGGCCGGAGCTGATGTCAATGCCATAGTGCTGGCGGATGAAACCCCGCTGATTAACGCCAGTTATACCGGCGATCTGGCGATGGTGCAGTATCTGGTGCAGCAAGGCGCCAGAGTGAACCTGAAAGTAGAAGCGACAGTGATGGATGGCAGTGAATTACGTTCACCACTTAGCAGGGCTTCTACTGATGAAGTCAGGGCTTATCTGTTGCAGCAGGGGGCTACACCCTAAGGCAAAGCCACTCTCTTTTTATTCGAAACACGCTCTAAAGGACTTCGGGCTTTTTTAAGCCTGAGGGCGGAGCTTTATTTTCTAATCAGTACTAACACAAGGAAATCGGGAATGAGACCACCCAGAATCGCTGCTTGTTCGCTACTAATGGTGGCCACTTTGTCTGGTTGTCAGATAGGTGGTACTGCATTGCCAACTGACAATCCCAGCCAAAGCAAAGTATACCAAAGTGAGTTTCAGGCTCCGGCAGAACAAGCTGCCGCTGCACTGAAACACAGTCAGCAACAAGGCGAGTTTCCGGCTCTAACCGCTGCTGTAGCATGGCGTGGCCAGTTGTTATGGGCAGGCGCTGCGGGTTATGCCGATCTTGAAAGCCAAAAACCAGCCAGTATTGAAAGTCAGTTCCGGATTGGCAGCACCTCAAAAGCAGTCACAGCCACTGCATTGGCCAGAGCATTAGCTGCTGGTGTTATAGATTTGGATGCGCCCATCAGTCGCTATAAAACCGATTTACCCAATCCATTGTGGCAGGATCTGACTTTACGGCAATTGATGTCGCATACCGCAGGTTTTCCGGGCTACGACGGTAATACGGATCGGATTGGCGCTTTGCGTACCTGGATCAAATGGGCCGAATTTCAGGATGTGCATGACGCATTAAGCTTATTTGATGAAAGCGAACTGCTGTATCCGGCAGGCAGCAATTTTCACTACAGCTCCTTTGACGTCAACTTGGCCAGCGCTGTATTACAAAGTGCGGTAAAAACGCCGTTTTTACAGTATCTGGAGACACAAGTCAGTTTGCCATTGGGCTTGTCTTCTTTGGCCGCTGCAGAGCAGCCTCACCCGAATCAGGCCAGTTTTTATCTGACGGATGACGGCTATGCCAAAAAACATCGTGACGTCAATTTAAGCCAGAAGTGGGCGGGAGGTGGTTTGGCGGCCAGTTCTGTCGATTTAGCCCTGTTAGGCTCAGCCTGGTTTAACCCGGATTATATTCCGGCTGCAGTGCAGCAGCAGTTCTGGACACCACAAAAATTAAGCAATGGCGAAGTCAACGAGCAATTTTATGCCTTGGGCTGGCGCCATTTTTCGCAAGACCATTTGTTTTGTGACAAAGACAACCCGCTCAGCCGCACTGTCAGTTTTGTCCATCACGGTGGCGTGTCAGATGGCGCTCAAAGCTGGTTAGTGATTTATCCACAGTTACAGCTGGTCGTGGCGATGAATACCAACACAGTCAAAGAAAAGTACTGCGATTTTGCCAGACAAGCCGCTTTGATCACCCGGCCCTTTATACAACAGATAGTCCCGGACTGGTTATTGCCAGCCGCGCAACAGGACAGTAATAAAGGTTAAACCGCGCTAAATCATAGTTGCCTTGTTCTGTATCAAAGTGCTTTGTCGCACTCAGGCATAAAGTGACAAATTGTGGTGATTCATCAGCGAGGCAGCTATGGGTTGGATAGTGCGGGTTTTATTGTTTGTCAGCGGTGTGATTGCCAGCTGGTTTGTTTCAGTCGAGGCCAGTAACTACATTCTGTATCAACTGGTGATAGCGGTTTGTCTGGTGGCTCTGTGTGCTGCCGCTTTGGTGTATCTGCCGCTGTGGTGGCGACGTTGGAAATGGAGGTTAAAAAAATAAAGGCACAGCCTTTTCGGAAAACAAAACATCTGTCCCCTCATGGCTTCTAAGCTGTTTCATCTTTCGGTATAGTCAGCGTCGATAGAGTTACAAAAGTGAAGCTGTTTTGGCTGTTGTCTGAGGGATTTATGGTTACTGTTTACATGGATGGTGAGAACAAAACGAGCAAGATCACAGACTGGAAACTGTGGTATTGCGAGCAACAGCAAGAGTTACAGCTGACTTGCAGTTTCCCTTCAGGAAAAAGCTACAGACGTCCTATGTCCGCTTGCCGGATCTCGCCAGTCAGAGAAGTGTCGGGCGCATTGCTGACCAAATCAGCAAGCTCAATAGCCAGTGCCACTGACAAAGTGGTGCTTTATGGCGAGAAGTATGCTGTTGTTTATTATGCTGGAAACCCAAAACCTTATGTCATGAAAACCGAAGGAATAAGGTTGATGCCAAAAACTGCTATCAAGGAAGGTCGGATTTTTAACTACTTTACGACAGTGGCTGAAGCCCGCATTGCCTATGCAACAACATCCGACGACAGGATCATTGCCGAAAATGTGAAGCGCCAGCTGCAGAAACTGGTGCCACATCCGGATACTGCTCTGCAGGCCTATTGCA
>CBIMJC010000001.1:0-56058 GCA_966244125.1 uncultured Rheinheimera sp. | reverse complement strand
TGCACTTCACCATCCGGGCCTCGTGGATCGAGCGGGTGCCGCTGCTGACAACAAGGTGATAAGCGAACGCCTTTGGCCGTTAAAGTGCGGGTGGCCTGGCCGTTGCGGTAGAGCACTGTGTGTCTTGTTCTGTGGCCTGGCGCTGTCACTATAATAAAGTCGGGTTCGATATACACATCTGTGGCCTGGTTTAACTGCCTTGCGCTGAAGGTCAGTATGCCGGGGCCGCCGGACATGCCGACATTTTCGTAACTGCCGGGACCCATAGCGTCAAACACCAGCACCCCGTCTTTTAACTGACCGGTAAAGGTTTTAGCCAGAGCCGGCCGGCCACGAAAATGCACATTGGTGATTTTAAAATTTACCCCGTCAAAATCTATATACACCAGATTGTCAAAAGGCGACTGGCCCGGGGTGCCACTGCCGGCCAGGGTATCGTCAACTAGTGGGCTGCCATCCAAATGAAATAACTCAACACTGTCGTGCCAGGTGCCTCTGAGCTGCATTAAGGTATGACCAACACTGCCAATGGGAAAAACCGCTGTCATCACTGATCCTGCTGCTATTTACTCTGTTCACCAGCTTACATTTGTATTAAAGTTATAACAATTAAAGAATCAATAAATCCTCGAAGAAACAGGTGGAAAAACCATGAAAACAGTGATTATCACCGGCAGTACCCGTGGCATAGGCAAAGGGCTGGCCGAAAACTTTTTAAAACAGGGCTGCAAGGTGGTGATTACCGGCCGCTCTCAGCCACAGGTCGATGAAGTGGTGGCGCAGTTTGCACATCAGTTCAGTGCCGATCAGGTAACAGGACTGGCTTGTGATGTCAGCAGCTACGACCAGCTACAGGCGGTATGGGACCATGCGGTTGCCACCTTCTCGGCTGTAGATATCTGGATCAACAACGCCGGCATCAGTCTGCCGCGCAAACCACTGGAACAGCAGGACCCCGCCGCCATCCACAGCATTATTGCTACTAATTTAACGGGTGTGGCACTGGCGAGTAGTGTTGCGTTAAAAGGCATGAAAGCACAAAACCATGGCCAGCTCTGGAATATGGAAGGTTTTGGCAGCAATGATGCCACTCAACCCGGCATGACGATTTACGGTGCCACCAAAAGAGCCGTCACTTACCTGAATAAATCACTGCAAAAAGAAGTCAAAGGCACAGCTGTGCAGGTCAATACCTTAAGCCCCGGCATAGTGGTGACAGATTTATTAGTGGGTGATTACGACACCTCTTCCGCCGAATGGCTGAAAGTAAAAAAGATCTTCAATATCCTCGGCGATACCGTAGAAACCGTGACGCCATGGCTGGTCAACGGCATTCTCGCCAGCGATAAATCCGGTAGCAAAGTGGCCTGGTTAACAGGAGGCAAAGCCTTTGTCCGCTTTATGACGGCTGGTTTTAAGAAGCGGGATTTATTCAGCTAGCCTGAACCCGGGATAAGCCATCAGAGCCAGCCATCAGGGCAGGCTCTGTAAAAAGGCTAAGCTTTGGGCAAATACCTGCTCCGCCTGTTCTGACGGACTGAGCAAGCCCTGCTGCTGTTCATCTTGTGCCGCAAAAGATCCAAACTGCCAGTGGTTGGCGTTTTCGATCACCACATAGCTGGTGTTGGCCGGCAACTTCGGCTTGTTGGCGTTGATTTTTTCAGGGGTGGATTGCAGGTCTTTTGAGCCGGAAATCGACTTGACGGCAATAGCCAACTGACTGATATCGCTGGCCGGATAAGAAGCCAGCAATAACAAGCCTTTAAAGCGGTTCAGATCGGCAGTTTTGACATATTCAGACGCCGCCACGCCGCCTAACGAATGCCCGGCTATCACCCACTGCTGTACTGCAGGAAATGCGGCAACCACCTGATCCGCTTTGCTGATGCCCAAAAAGGCGGTGTTAAATGGCATAGGCACTATCACCGCCAGATAACCCTGCTCAGCAAAACGCCGCAGCAAAGGGGCAAAGGTTTCAGCTTTGGTTTTACCGCCCGGATAAAACACTATGCCTTTGTCTGGCGTGCTGTGTGCTGGCGCAAAGCTGATAAAATCGCCCTGAGTCACCTGCACCTGATCGGTCGACACCAGCGCTGCTGCGGTTTCTTCCTGCTGATACGCAAAAGGAATGCTCATCCAGCCTAAGGTGCCAGCCACAGCCAGCACCAGCACAGCGGCAATGCCGGGCACAATCTTTTTCAACATCCAGTTCTCCTTCAGTACAAACTCCGGCCGGGCGGTTCAGATCTGAGCGTAGGGTACGCCATTACGTTCTTCACCTGCCAGTATCCTGACCAGTCGGTCCGCCGCCTTTTTACCCACCAGACGCTCCGCTATAGGGTTAGCCGGGTCCAGATAAACTATATTCTTGCGTTGCTGATAATCATGCAGACGCCTTTGCGCACAAGCTTCCGGATCGGTATCGGGCTGCGCCTTCTTCACTAATCCGACCCAGTATTTCACCATGCTCATGATCTGCTCCCGGGCATGCTGCTGAAAAAACGCCAGCGGTCCCACACCACAAATAGCACAAGGGCTGATGCTGGCCCGAATAAAAGGCATAGCGGCATGAAAAGGTTTCACCCCATCCTGAAATAAGGCTTTCTGGTGATCCAGCGCCAGCTGATTAACAGGGGCGTAATATTTTTCCACATAATTCGGGTGCGTAACCAGCTCATAACGTGGCATCAGGTCGGCATAATAAAAAGCTTCAGGTAAGGTGCCAAAGGCCAGACCCAGATGCGGAATGTCGGTGTTGTCTTTCATCCAGAAGGTCAGGTGAATGTTGGTAAAGGTGTTTTCCGGCAAACCAATGTTGGAATGGATCACCCAATCCACCGGATTATCGCCCTGACCGGTAAAGTTACGCATTCTGCCCAGCGGATTACCTGCTAAATCGGTGAACTCGTGGATATCTTCGCAGCCCAAATCTTCGGTAAAGGCCAGCTCTGAACTGATATAGTCCCAAATACGATCCCGCAGTGCTAACACTTCAGTGTAAATCGCGCTGGTATCCATTTTCAGTCCGCTGGCCAGATGGCGTGCGAACTCTTCGGTCATCATGGGTTTAGTTTCAACTTGGCTTTGTGTCATGGTTTTACCTTGTCGGATTAAATACGTTGTTCTGTTAATAATGAATTGGCTAAGGAGTTGGAGTTGCGTCTGCGTAGCAACAGACTCCAGATAAACACGATGAAATTAAGCACCCCAAACAGCACAAAGGGGCTGGAAGGGGACCAATGAGCAAACAGGAAACCACCGCCCGTGGTCGCGACCAGAATGCCGATAGCGCCTGCTACACCAAACAAACCTATGACGGCACCTTTACGCTCAGCTGGCGCCTGTTCACCTACTAAGGCCTGACTGGAGACAAAAGCACTGATTTCGGCTATGCCCATGACAAAAAGCAGTGGGAATACCCAGGAGGCTGTCGGATCGCTGACAAAAAACATCGCGCCATACACAGTGCCGGCCAATCCGGACGCTATGGCAACTGCAGTAATACGGCTGACTTTGTCACTCAGATAACCTGTCAGAATGGAACCGACCAGAGCGCCTGATACCACCATTAAAATGGCGGGCATTGCCAGTTGTGCCATGGCATCACTGGTTGAGAGACCAAGGGAGCCTGTGCCATGTTGCACCAGCCAGAGCCCCATAAAAGCGCCGGTGACCGCCAGATCGCCACGGGAGATAAAAGCAGCACCATAAGACAAGGCAATAGCAGGTTTTTTCGCCGCCACAGCGCCCTGACGCAGCAACCGCAGCAAGGGCTCTTTTTGTGCGCTCAGCACTTTACCGACCTGATTTGACAAGCCGAGCAGCGCCACCACAGCAGCAATAACGCCCAAAGCTGAGGCCACAGCAAAAGTGGCCTGCTGGGCAGCCGCTTCGCTATACCCCTGTGCAACAAAACTTTGTGGTAAACCGGCCAGTACAGGCGGAATAAAAGCCCCCAGGGTCGCAATAGCACCCTGAAAGCCATTGGCTTTGCCGCGGCTGCAGTCCGCTGAATAGTCAGCTACTACTGTCACCATCATGCCGACCATAGCGGCGGAGCCAAAAGCCACTATCAGCCGGTAGGCAACCAACTGTTCTACAGAGCTGGCACTGCCATAAAGCGCAAAACCCAATGCAGTGGTCGCCAGACCAAAGACATAAATAGCCCGCCGGCCAAACCGATCGGCCAGCACCCCATAAAGCCCCATCATCAGGATAAACACCAGTTCCTGTAGCCCACCCAAAAGCCCGGTGAGTTTGGCCTGTTCGGCATAAGGAATACCCATCACCTGCAACAGACCGGGCTGCAGTATCGACAAAGCTCCGGCATAACCTGACGAAATCAGCACCGCAAACAAATACGTCAGCCAGTTACGGCGCTTCAGACCATCCACCAGCTGGACGCCAAAGAATTTTTTAGCGGCTGCCGATTGCACCTGCTCCATCATTTGTCGCCTCCTTGTTGCACCTGTATCAGCCGTTAATAGCTGGCGTTGGCGTCGATTTGCGCTTTGCCCATGCGCAGCTCAATCATCTTTTCCACTTCCGCCTGACCAAACACATTGGCCGCCAGTTTGTTCATCGGGTCACGGCGGTAACTCATTTCACGGATAATGTGGTCATTGCGTTGCAGTTCAGCACGTTCGGCTTCCGGCACTGGAGTGGCCTTGTCTAACCAGCCCAGCCAGCGGTCAACCATTTCATGCAGATAGGTTTCGAAAATGCTGATGTTTTCGTCGTTTAACTCCCCCATTAAGCTTTGCGTGGCCGGGTTGATCAGAGCGCGCATATAACTGCCGTGACTGACTGACCAGTGAAAATTCGGGTGAGAGCGCAGCTTCATATACCAGTCGTTCACGTCCGGGCCGTAGTACTTGTCCAGATAAGCCACGTCGGTCAGCAGGTTCTTGCGCGGGGTGTAGTCGCAATAACAAAACAACTTAGGCACAGTGCCAAACACAATAACCAGATGAGGAACGTCGGTTTCCTGCCCCAAAAAGGCAGTGGTGTTCATATCCAGAATGCTGGCTTTGCGGTTACCTATCCAGGAATTGACCAGCCACTCCACACCGTTGCCTGTCCAGGCGGCATAAGAACCTTCAAACTCACCATTGGGTGAGGTGTAGTACTCACGATCAAAAGTGGAAGGGTGCTGATTGAGGTGTGGAAACCTGCTGGTGATCTTCTGTTTCAGCGCAGTCAGAATGCCCCAGCAGCGCTCCCAGTAACGGCTGACATCCACATTCGGGTTTTCAGCCAAAAATTCATCAAGGGTTTTGGTTTCTTTATTTTTAGTCACTGACATGTTGATTCTCTGTTGGTTCTTGGTTGGTTTTGGCCTTACAGGCCATAACGGCTGAATTTATCCGGCGCAGGCCGGATCAGACCGGACAGCATGCGGCCAGTCATTTTCAGTGGAGTCAGCCAGCGGATTTTGCGGCCGGTTTTATTCAGGGCGAGAATTTCCCGCGCCAGATAAGGCGCTACGGTTTCGACGTGATCACACAATAAGTTGGCGAACTTGCGGCGCTTTTCAAAATTGTCCATATCCGCCTGAGCTTCACGGATCACGCCTTCGGTAATGATCATGCCGGGGCGGATTTTGCCAACCAGAATATGGTCGGCCTGCAGCTCTTTACTCAAAGCGCTGGTGAAGTAGTCGAGTGCTCTTTTGGTGGTGCCGTACACGCCCATACCTGTGAAGTATTCGCCGTCACTGCCCCCACCCAGCATATTGAAAATTTTCTGCGGCTCTCTGACCAGGCCAAGGCTTTGCCTGGCGGCTTTTTTCATACCGCTGGCCGCCACTTTGCAGCCGTTGATAGTGCCGATAATATTGGTCTGCACCATCTGTTGGATTTCGTTGTCCGGCGTGTCGAGAATGGGCCAGACCGTTCTGGCCAAACCTGCGTTATTGATCCAGATATCCACACCACCAAACTGCTCAGAGGCGAATTGCCATAAGGCTTCCACCTGAGTGTTGTCGACGCTGTCACAAGCCAGCCCTGTCAGTTGCTCAGATGGGTAGCCCAATTCAGATAAAGTGGCATCCACATCATCCTGCCGCCGGCCGCTGATCACCACTTTGTGGCCTAAACGGGCAAATTCAGCGGCAAGACCTTTGCCTATGCCTTTGGTGCTGCCGGTAATTACTATTCGCGTCATCTGCCTTCTCCTTTTTGACTGCTTCAGGCCGTTGCGCTGGCGGCAAGAGGGGCGTTTGGATCAGGGTGTTTCACCTGATAGCCAGTGGCGTAAATTTTTGCCGCAGAAATTTTGCGCAGCGGGGCTTTGATTTGGTCGAGAAACTGCAAACGTGGCCAGTCGTTTTGGTCACAGATAGCATCAAACACCTCTTTATTGGTGGCAGGCACCTGAGAGTTGTCGCAGACGTTATAAATGCCGCAAAGCTGTGCCTGAATGACGTGATGCACAGCGTCCACCACATCTTCAAAATGGATGGCGTACAAAGGCGCATCAGCGCTGAAAATGGCTTTACCACCAAAATAATCAATGGCCATTTTCACCCGCTGTGGGAAGCTGAAATCGCCGGGCGCGCCGTACATATCAGGGAAACGCAGCACACAGCCTGCTGCTGAGCTCAGCACCTGCTGTTCGGCCAGTTGATAGTATTTGGAGGAAGGTTCCTGATGATTGGCGGTTGGCGTCAGCTCATCAATAGCTGCTGTGCCCACACCACCGTCGCCATACACCGAAAAGGACGATAAGAAGATCACCCGTGGGCAGGCCAAAGCTGCACTCTGGCAGCTGCGCACCAGCACCTGCTCGTAATGCACCTCCCGCTCTTCTTTGGTTCTGGTGTTGCGGACATTAGGCGCCACTGTGACAATAATGGCGTCGCAGCCCGCCGCAGCGGCCGCCACTTTGGCGCTTTCTTCGCCTTTGAGCACCACTACCGTATCCACCAGTAACTCCAGTTCAGCCACTTTGCTTTCTGTTGTGGTACTGCCCACCACCTGATGACCATCGGCTTTCAGCTTTTTCGCCAGAGCCTTTCCAACATGGCCCAAACCAAGAATAAAGAGTTTCATGCACAGCCTTTTATTGTGATCTTGCTTCAAGATAGACATAATGTATTAATAATATATCATTTAGTCAAATAGCAAAAATAAAAAGCAGTGCATGCTGCGATCAAGCGGAGCGCAATAACAGATGACAAGCACCCCACAGATCCTGTCCGACCATATCCTTGGCTTTGTGCATGTTGGCCATATAGTGGCCGACCTGGCCGCCAGCATCGCCGACTTTCAGCGGCTGTACGGTGTTTCGGCGGCCGATATTCTGGTGCTGCCGCCTTTTGAGCAGACAGACAATGTGCCAGCACGTTTTGCGCTGATTAAAGTAAAAGACATGGAGTTTGAGCTGATCGAACCCATTTCAGCCCATTTCAAACAGCTGCTGCTGACACCGGGCGCCAGTGGCAGTGCCGGTATTAATCATGTGGCCTGGCAAGTGAAAGATATAGACGGCGCTATGCAACTGTTGGCCAGCCACGGCATTAAGCCCGGTCATGTCACACCGGACGGGGTGATTACCATGACCAAAACTTCGACCAGTGCAAAAAAGATGGTCTATCTGGACCCGGCCACCACAGGTGGGCTGCTGGTGGAGCTGATAGAAGTGATTCACCATGCATGATCTGTTCAGCCGCTTGCTGCAGGCCTTGCCCCTGCCCGGAGGTTACCAGCTGACCGAACAGGGCTGTTACCGCTATCTGCTGAACGGCCAGCTGCAAGCCATTACCGAACCCTGGCTGAAAGCGCAGAACTCTGCAGGCCAGAGCCTGACTCAGAGCGCACGTTTTATCGAAAGCCTGCAGGCTACTTTGCTGGTGAGTTTGTGCCAACAGCTGCCGCCGTCTTCCGCCCAAAACCTGCCATTGCCTGCTGGTTTTGACAGTGAAATCCGCTGGCAACAGGCAGGCCAGACTGAGATCAGGGCTTTGTATCAGTTTTGTCAGCAGCAGCGGCAGTTGCAGCTCTACCGGACAGATCACACCGGCATAAGCCATAGCCAGCAGCACAAAGCAGAGCCCTTTTTGTATTTCCCGCTGCTACGGGTGTTCAGTGGTGCTGTGATCCGGCAACTGGCGCATGCTGGCCCCCTGCCCACACTGGTGCCGGATATAAACAACCCAACAGACAGAAATACGTTGCTGCAACCGACAGAACACCTGCGTAGTGCACAGCTGCAGGCTGAAGAACAGATTGAACTTCATGGCCAAAGTTATCAGGCAGAGCGATACCACTATCTGTCAGAGCGTTATCAGCAGCAGGACAACGCCAGCTTCTGGACTGATGCCAGGGGCTTGTTGCTGAAGTATCACTGGCAACAAAACCCAGAGCAGTGTTGGCAGGTAGAGCTGGACACCCATCAGATCCATACACCTGCCCTGAGCCCACAGGACTTCCTATGCTGAATATTTTTCTGCTGATCCTCGCCGATATGATTGGCTTTGGCATCATGATCCCTATTTTTGCCTATTACGTGCTTGAGCTGGGCGGCAGCGCTCAGACAGCCACCCTGCTGATGGGCTTGTATTCGCTGGCCATGTTTTGCTCAGCACCTTTGCTTGGCCGCTTAAGTGATCGTTATGGCCGCAAACCAGTGCTGATGCTCAGTATGTTTGGAGCCTGCCTGGGTTATCTGTTGCTGGCTTTTGCCGACAGCTTGTGGCTGGTTGCTTTATCCCGCTTACTCAGCGGTGCTATGGCAGGCAATATTGCAGCAGCCCAGGCCTACATTGCCGATATCACGGATGAATCCAACAGAGCCAAAGGTATGGGCATGATTGGAGCCGCCTTTGGTTTGGGTTTTGTCATAGGTCCGGCGCTGGGCAGCATTATGGCCGGCGATCAGTTTGCGGCAGCCAACTTTATGCTGCCAGCTCTCACCTCGGCGGCTTTGTCTTTTATTTCCTTTATTGGTATCGCGTTATTTCTGAAAGAAAGTTTAAGCAAAGAACTGCGGCGGCAGAATCGCACCGCACCATCGCAGTCACATTGGACCGCATTAAAAGCTGTGTTTTCTCAGCGGGTTCTGCTGCTGATTATCTGCTGTGGTGTGTTGTTTAACCTGGCCGCAGGCTTATTCGAATCGATTTTCCCGCTTTGGGCTAAAGATCTGGCCCTGATCAGCGGCCCTCAGGGGCTGGCCCCTATGCTGCTGGTGTCAGGTCTTACGCTGGCTGTGGTGCAAGGTGGTCTGGTTGGCAAACTCAGCCGGACATACGGTGAACAGACACTGCTGAAATTCAGTGCCTGGCTCTACGCTGTGGCTATGCTGCTGATGATCGGCAGTGGCGCCAGTCAGCTGTACTGGCTGGTGTTGCTGGCGATGTCAATGCAGGCCGCCGCCACAGGCTTAATGCTGACCTGCATTCAAAGTCTGGTGTCACAAAAAGCTGCAGCCCATCAAAAAGGCCGGGTAATGGGGCTGTTTTCATCAGCCGGCACTTTGGCCCGCACTCTGGCGACCTTTTCCACTGGCAGCATCTACCTGCTGTTTGGCATACAAAGCCCGCTAATACTTGCCACCTGCTGTGTTATTGCGCTGTTTTTTCTGGCACAGGCTATTCAGAGGCAGTGGTCAGTCAACTAAACCCAACTCACGAATTACAGATTCACTCCGAACCAATGAACTGAGGACTAAAACCTATGAAAACTCTGGATTATTACGGTTACCGCAAAAAATTCGCTGTACTGGTGCCATCCACCAACACAGCAGTAGAAACTGAGTACCACAAAATGTGCCCTGAAGGTGTGGTGTTGGCTACCAGGGCCTGTGTGATCCCGCCCTTTAAAGTGACCAATGAGCAGGAATTTGTCGAAATGGTGCAAGCAATAGGTGCGGCCACAGAACAAGGTTTGCTGGATGCCCTGACTTGTCGTCCCGACCATGTCATTTTTGGCTATTCAGCAGAAACCTTCTGGGACGGCAAAGGCCGCTCAGACCGCGAATTCAAAAAATACAACGACATAGCACAGGCTAAAGGCCACTGCAACATCACCTTTGGTGCTCAGGCCATTATGGATGCGCTGAAATGTTACCCCAAAGTAAAACGTATTGGCGTGATTTCGCCTTATATGCCGGTAGGTGACAATCAGGTGGTGAAATTTATGGCCGATATCGGCTACGAAGTGGTACGAATTGCCGGACACTGTTCGCCAGGTCCTGTGGAGATTGCGCATGAAGATTTTGCCAAAACCCGCGCTTTGGTGGATCAGGTCAATGGTGATGATGTGGACCTGATTTTACAGGCAGGCACTAATTTGTATTTTGTTGAGCTGGCTGCCCAACTGGAACTGGAGCTTGGCAAACCAGTGCTGGCTATCAATGCGCTGACCTTCTGGCACGCGCTGCGCAGCAACGGTATTCCGGATCGTATTCGTGGTTTTGGTTCCTTATTGGCCGAACACACCAGTATTCCGGCATAGGGGCGCTACCATGACCACACACAGTCAACGACTGCAACAAGCGCTGGCCAAACCCGCTGTGCTCAAAGCGCCGGGGGTATTCGACGGCCTGAGCGCCCGGCTGGTGGAGCAGGCCGGTTTTGAGCTTGGTTTTGTCTCAGGCGCCGGACTAGCCTTTTCCCGTTTTGGTATACCGGATCTGGGCCTGATTAGCATGAGCGAAGTGGCCCAGTGCATTGCGCTGATGCGTGAAATCAGCGAGCTGCCGTTGGTTGTCGATATAGACACAGGCTTTGGCAATGCGCTGAATGTACAGCGTACGGTGCGGGTGTTTGAGCGCGCCGGGGCCAGCGCCATGCAAATGGAAGATCAGGTGATGCCCAAACGCTGCGGCCATATGAAAGGTAAAAATGTGGTCAGCTGCGCCGAGATGGTCGGTAAAATTCACGCCTTTGTCGACAGCAGAAGCAGTGAACAAACCCTGCTGGTGGCCCGCACCGATGCTCTGGGCGTGACAGGTTTTGACGATGCGATGGAAAGAGCCCGCCGTTATCTGGACGCCGGTGCCGATTTACTCTTTATCGAAGCACCAAAAAGCCTGGAGCAGATGCAGCTGATAGCCCGGGAGTTTGGCAGCAAAGTACCGCTGGTGCATAACCTGGTCGAAGGCGGTGCCAGCCCTGTCGCCAGTGCAGCCCAGTTAGCTGAATTGGGCTACAGGTTAGCACTCTACCCTGTGGCGCTGCTGCATGTCTTTGTGCCCACAGCTCAGGCGTTGCTGCAGCATATTAAGCAGCATGGCGAAACCCGTCAGTTCAGCCAGCCTCTGCTGGACCTCAATCAAATCAACCAGTTGCTTGATGCAGACCAGCTGCTGGAGCAAGCGAAAAAATACGATGCCAGCTAATGCTGGCTCTTGCGTTCGTACAAAGGCCAGCTTAAAAACAGCAAGCCCACCAGAATGCCAGCAGCCCAGGCCAAAGAAAAACCGGAAAAAGTCAATAAAGTACCAGCCAGCAAAGGCCCGGATACCCGGCCCCATGCCCCCATAGCACTGGCACTGCCCATCATGCGGCCACGGTATTCCAGTGGCGTGCGCTTAGACAACAAAGCATTCAGCACTGGCGAGCAACTGCTGGCCCCTGTAATAGCTAAAAAGAAACTCAGGATCATCCAGTGTTCCTGCTCCGCCAGACTCGCCAATACAAAACCAGAAGTCAGCAGCACAATAGCCCCAGTCAGTACATTGAGTTCACCAAACTTATGGCTCAATACGCCCACCAGTTTGGCCTGCAGCACAGCCATCAACAGCCCCTGAATGCCAAAGACTATCCCCACCTGAGTCGGCCCCCAGTGCCAGATTTCGCCCATCCAGAGCGGAAACAGATAAGTGACGGTGGAGACCAGCATAGAGTGCAATAAAAACTCAGTGATCAGCCAGCTGTTGCGGGTTTGTTTCAGCAACTGCATAAAACGGACTTTGCCGGTTTCGTTGCGCCAGGCCTTGTAGGCAAGGCGCTGCTCCCGGCCGTGGGATTCAGGCAACTTCAGCATAGCCAACAGAGCTGCCACTACAGATAAACTGGCCGCCACCATAGAGGGCAAAAAGAAGTTAATCTCATCCCCTGCCAGAACCCCTCCTAAAAAAGGGCCGCCCACCATACCCAAACCAAAAGCTGAACCTATGAAGCCCATACTTTTGGCGCGTTGCTCCGGGCTGGATAAGTCCGCCACCATAGCAGACGCCACACCATAAATACCGGCGACACTGCCCGCCACAATACGGGCGACATAGACCGCCGTTAAGCTGGTAGCAAAAGCCAGCAACAGATAAGACAAAGCTGTCACCAGCAGGCAAAAGATAATCACAGGTTTTCGGCCCAGTCTGTCACTGAGTTTGCCCCACCAGCCTCCGACCAGACCGGCACAGACAGAGTAGACAACGATCAACATGGCAATATCGAATTGGCTGGCGCCAAACTGCGGCGCCATAAAAGGTAAAATCGGGATCACCATGCCAAAACCTATCAGGTCAATCAGCACTGTGAAAAATAAAATCGGCATGGTGGCTCACCTGAATTTGTAACTGCTCCGGGGTAAAAAAACGGGCTGGCTGCTGGAGGGAACCAACGACAGACCAGCCCCAAGGGCCTACCTCAAGCTTAAAAAGTAATAAGGGTGGCTGCCGCGGTGGCGGCTTTCAAAGGACTGAATGGCCTGGCGCTGCAATAAAGTGGTGGCCACGTTATCCAGACCTTTTAACATTTTCTCCCGGCGTTTGGGTTCGATCTGAAAAGCCATCTGTCCGCCATCGGGCAATAACACCAGACATTGTTCTAAATCGACGGTCAGTTGCAATCCCTCTGCAGCCCGCTGAAACAACAGGTCAATCTGCTCCGGATCCAGGCTGATCGCCAAAATCCCATTGTTAAAACAGTTATTGTAAAAAATATCGGCAAAGCTGGTGGCGATAATCACCTTAAAACCCAGATCCCGGATACCCCAGACCGCGTGTTCACGACTGGAACCACAACCAAAATTCTCCCGCGCCAATAAAATGCTGGCGCCCTGATAAGCGGGAAAATTCAGCTCAAAGTCCGGGTTCAGCCGCCTGGTGCTGACATCTATATCGACATCCCCTGCGTCCAGATAACGCCAGTCATCAAAGGCCCAGCCACCGTAACCTGTTTTGAAAATACATTTGAGGTACTGCTTGGGCATCATGGCATCGGTATCAACATTTGCTCTGTCCATAGGAGCAACCAGACCCTGATGTGTCCTAAAAGCGGCCATTACAGCTCCCCTTCCAGTTGCGCCAGTGCTACCTGACGGATATCAACAAAATGCCCTGCTATAGCTGCAGCAGCCGCCATAGCCGGAGAGACCAGATGGGTACGGCCGCCTTGCCCTTGCCGGCCTTCGAAATTGCGGTTGGAGGTGGAAGCACAACGTTCGCCACTGGCCAGCGAATCCGGGTTCATCGCATTACACATAGAGCAGCCGGCATAACGCCATTCCAGCCCCGCCGCTGTGATAATTTTATCCAGTCCTTCAGCTTCGGCCTGCTGTTTCACCAGGCCGGAGCCCGGCACCACCATGGCGCGTTTAATGGAGGGCGCCACTTGTTTGCCCTTGACCACTTTGGCAACAGCACGGATATCTTCAATCCGGCCATTGGTGCAGGAACCAATAAACACCTGATCCAGCTTCAAATCAGTCATGGCTGCACCTTGCTCCAGCCCCATATACTGCAAGGCCCTTTGCCAGTCGGACCGCTGCACCGGGTCTTTGGCAGCGGTCAGCGGAGGAACAGCAGCAGTCACAGGCACCACCTGATCCGGCTTAGTGCCCCAGGTGACCTGCGGCTGAATATCTTCAGCCCGGATCACCAGTTCTTTATCAAATTTGGCATTGCTGTCGCTGACCAAAGTGCGCCAGTACAACACCGCCTGATCCCACATTTCACCTTTAGGCGAATAAGGCCTGTCACGCAGATAGTCTTCTGTCACCTGATCATAGGCAATCATGCCAATAGCAGAGCCTGCTTCTATCGTCATATTGCACACCGTCAGACGGCCTTCCATAGATAAACTGCGAATGGCTGAACCTGCGTATTCAATGGCATAACCTGTGCCGCCTGCTGTGCCTAACAGCGCAATAATATGCAAAATCATATCTTTGGCCGTGACACCAAACTGCAGCTTGCCTTCAACCCGGATCCGCAGGTTTTTGCACTTTTTCTGCTGCAGACACTGAGTGGCCAGCACATGCTCCACCTCAGAGGTGCCAATACCCTGAGCCAAAGTGGCAAAAGCACCATGGGTTGAGGTATGAGAGTCACCACAGACTATGGTCATGCCGGGCAAAGAAGCCCCTTGCTCCGGCCCGACCACATGCACTATGCCCTGACGTTGGTCTTGCAGCTTAAAGTAGGCGATCTGATGTTCATCACAGTTATCGTCCAGCGTTGTTACCTGCAATAAAGCCAGCTTATCGGTAAAACCTGCTTTGCCTTTGTCCCTGTCTGTGGTGGGCACCTGATGATCAGGTGTTGCCAGAATCGAATCGCTGCGCCAGACAGAACGACCGGCCAGTTTCAGCCCTTCAAAGGCCTGAGCTGAAGTCACCTCATGGATGATATGGCGGTCAATGTAAATCAGCGCCGATTCGTCATCACCAGACACCAGATGCGCTTGCCAGATTTTGTCGTACAGTGTTTGTCCATTCATGATCTGTTTTATTCTTTCTGCTCGGATACAGGAATAAAGGATAAGGATCAGCCGACCCTCAGAGCCCGTTTTTTTGCAGCTGTAAACTGCGCCATTGATGGGCACGGCCACCTGTCACAGTGCCGGTCATCTCACCAGCCAACTGACCTACTGCCATTAATTTCGTTAAATCTATACCGGTGTGCAGACCCATTTGCTGCAGCATCATCACCACATCTTCAGTCGCAATATTGCCGGTGGCTCCGGGTGCAAAAGGACAACCGCCCAAACCACCGACCGAAGCGTCGAAACGGCGGATCCCCGCCTCCAGTGCGGCATAGACATTGGCCAGCCCCATAGCGCGGGTATCATGAAAATGGCAGGCCAGTAACTGCTCTGGCTGCTGAGCTTTCAGCTGCCGCATCAGGCTGTGCACAGCCCTGGGTGTCGCAGCACCAATAGTGTCGGCAATCACCAGCTCATCAGCGCCAAAACTACTGAGCAGCGCCGCCATATCCAACACCACTTTAGGGTCGGTTTTGCCTTCAAAAGGACATTCCCAGGCCACAGCTATACAGGCCAATACATCTATCGCATCGGCTTTAGCCTGCTGAATGATGTCGCGCGCCTGCGCCAGACCATCCTGAATGCCCATACGCACATTTTTCTGATTCATGGTTTCAGAGGCACAGACCACCAGCAACACGGCTTCAGCTCCTGCTGCTTTTGCCAGCTCATAACCTTTTTGGTTTGGCACCAACGACTGCAGATAGGCTGTTTTATTCACACCGGCCTGATTCAGACTGGTGACAATTTCCGCAGCTCCGGCCATAGCAGGCACAGCTTTGGGGGAAACAAAACTGCCCACTTCAATAGCAGGCAAGCCGGCATCAACCAAAGCATGAATAAGCTGGATCCGCTGCTCTGGCGTTAATACTTTGGCCTGATTTTGCAGGCCGTCACGTGGGCCTACATCGTTAATTCGGACAAATTCGCTCATGCTTTTTCCACCCCTCAGGCCACAATGCCCTTGCTCTTTAACTCGCTGATTTCAGCCGCAGAGAAATTCAGCAGTGCAGACAACACATCATCGGTGTGCTGACCTATATGAGGGGCTGGCGAAAAACTTTCTTCATTGCTGCGCGACATTTTGATGGGGTGGCCCGGCCCCTGAGTTTTTTTACCGTCCGGGTGGTGTAATTCAACCACCATATTGCGATGCCGGACCTGCGAGTCGTTTAACGCATCGCTGAATTTGTTCACCGGAGCGCAGGGAATTCGGGCCTCTTCCAGCAGGCGGATCCAATGGGCATTGGTATTGGTCGCCAGAATGCTGTTCAGTGTGGCGTCGATAAAAGCTTTGTCGGCAAAACGTCCGGGCTGGGTATCGTACTTTTCGTCCTCAAACTCCTGCACTTTCACTACCTTTTTCAGGTTCTGCCAGAAGTTGTCCGTGATCACCGCCAGAATAATGTGACCATCCCTGGTTTTGTAACTGTTGTACGGCACATGCACAAAGTGAGAATTGCCTATAGGGTAAGGGTCTTCGCCCGACAAAAAGTGCATGGTGGCCATGTAATTCAACATCGAAATCTGACAGTCAAGCATGGAGATATCCACATGCTGGCCTTTGCCGCTGCTTTGCCGCTCAATAATAGCGCCCAGAATCCCCATCACACTGAACATACCGCCGCCCAGATCGCCAATAGGAATACCGGCCCGAATGGGTTCATCTGTGTGGTGGCCTGTAATAGACATGCCGCCACCAAAGGCCTGCGCCACCTGATCAAAAGCCGGTCTGTTTGCCGCTGGTCCACTTGAGCCAAAGCCGGTAATAGTGCAGGTAATAATGCGTGGGTTGTACCTGGCGAGGCTGTCGTAATCAATGCCCAGACGCTCCGGCACACCGGGACCAAAATTGCTGATCACCACGTCAGCTTGCTGCACCAGCTGATAAAACACTTGTTTGCCTTCGTCCGTTTTCAGATCGATAGCAACAGAACGTTTATTACGGTTCAATGTAATGTAATAAGCACCAAAACCATCCAGCGAATTTTTTGGATCCGAAGCCAGCAGCTTGCGTGTACCTTCGCCCTGCAGTGGCTCGACTTTAATAGTGTCAGCCCCCATATCCGATAAAATCATCGCGCCATAAGGCCCGGATAACATATGGGTCAGGTCAATAATCCGGATGCCCGCTAAAGGTTTATTCATGGTTAGGATCCAAAGGTTAATCATCTTATGAACACAATGATATAACTTTATATCATTTGAATTTTTTCAGCAAGCATTGCTTAACGTGCTTTAAGACATCAAAGGCTGAAATCAGAGTGCTGAAGCTAAAATGAGCAGAAAAAAACAGACCGCTGCTGCGCGGATCAGCGCCGCAGCAGCGGTTTGGAGAAAAAGCGGCCGCCGGTTTTACCCAGCCAATGAATAGCAACAAAAAGCCCTGCGCCCAGATAAAGCACCAGCGGGATGCGGAAAATTTCGACGCTTTTAATCAGGTTGGTTTGATAATACAGCAGCACAACGGCGATAAATAATCCGCTCAGCAGCAGGATCAGCCTCTGGCTTAAACCCAGCCCATAAATCTGTGTGACAAAAAACATCACCGCAAAACCAAAAGCAAACATAGCGGCAGATTCACCATGCACAGAGGCATAAGCCACCATGGCGCCGTGCAGCAATACAAAAGTCTCCAGCAGCACAGTCCAGTATTTATTACGGTGAAAACGGGTGAAAAATAAACTGCCCTGCAACAACAGCAGGAAGGTATAAAGGTTACCCAGCAAATGACCCAAAGTGGTTTCTATAGGGTGAAACCAGAAGGTATAAATAATAGCCCAGGCAAAGTAGTAACCATGGTAACGCCTGATCCAGCCGTAACTTTGCTCAGCAGCGGACAGCTTTTGACCAAAAAATAAACCGCGGCGTTTATGCTCCAGCAACAACACCATAATCAGCAGAATAATCACCGAAAACTGTGCGCTCAGGTTGCTGACATCCTGCGCCAGCCCGTCGTAAAAAATTTTGGTCTGGGCTATATGCAGCAGGATAAATACCAGGTTAACGCCAAGCGCATACAGATTCACTTTATGCAGCCCCAGTGATTGATACACAGGGCTGCTGGCTGTGCTGTCCGTGCCCGGTTCAGAATACAAACTTTTGGCACTGTAAATCAGCCACCAGATCGCCAACTGGTGACCTATATACAAACCCCAGGCACTAACCCGGCTCCAGAGATCCGGGTCAGGTCGTTGCCAGTAATACCACAAGGCCCCCTGATCCGGCGCAAAGGCAATATGCGCACTGTAAGGCCCTAAAAGCCATATCAGTGCTGTGAGTGCCAGACAGGCCATAATTCCCAGCGGTAAACTAAAACGCATACACACCCCTTATGGTCTGCCGGCGGTATACCCTGTAAATCAGCAGGTTAAGCCTAGAACTCTTCCAGCAAACGCCCCATACCGGTAATTTTGTCATTCACACCACAGGCTCGCAGCGCATGCCAGACGGTGCAGGTGTTAATAGGCAACATAGGTTTGCCCAGAATATGTTCAAAACTGGGGAAGATATCCACAGTCGATAAATTGGTGCCGCATTGAATAATGCAGTCCACGTCATCAGCATCCACTTCATAAATAGCGTCCACCACCTGCTTGATCGAGGTTTCGGCTATAGCCGTGGCTGAAGGCCGGTTCAGGCCTTTGACCTTGTGTACTTCAAAGCCGATATCACTGAAAAAGCGGATCACGTTTTCATCACCCACCTGAGGATAGGGCGTAATGACAGAGATCTTCTTACAGCCAAATTTTTCCAGCGCGTCTTTAGTGGCCCCGGCCCCGGTGGTTAAACCCAAATCACCAATCTGATTTTTAATATCACGTTCAAAAGCAATATTGCCCTCGAGGCCACCCCAGAAGGTCTCAGCCGACATGCCAAGCATAATGTGATTTACCTTGGCACTGAGTACGTTACGAATTGAATAAGGGATCTCACCACGCATAATTTCCAGAAAACGTTCAAACACCTGGTTGTCGGTTTCACCTGTTTTGGCCACTTCATCGGCCCAGTTACGTAACTCAATAAAAAAGCGCGACGGGTGCCAGGTTACGCCATCAATACGTAACTTCTGCAGGTCATACTCCACTCCAGTGTTGGTGGAAGGAATAATGACGCCAATTTGAGCACGGCGTGCTATTTGGTAGTTATCCATGAAAACTCCTTAATTCGCTGCGCAGCAAAGCTGCCTGATGCTGAAAATCCAGATATATTGCCAACTTTGACCTAATGATATACCATTTAAAACAATTCAAAGCTATAGAATTTATCCGGGATCAACAAGCACAGGTGCAGAGGAACTGAAGACAGCAGCAAAACAGGCGTAAAACAGCATTCAGAACTAAACAATCAGAGAGAACAAAGGTTAAACAGATCCGATCCGTCATTATCTGCGTTTAACTAAAGTATAATCTTTGTTATAATTGTTCTAACTCTATAACATAGTAACTTGCTATTTTTTTAAGCGTTTCACAAAAACCGGTGACTCGGGCTATGCTGAGTGCAACTGAATAAAACTCACTGCCCCGGTAAAATCACCCTCAAAAAGAATGAGCTTATGACATTTGAACAACTGTTAGCTGATCCACGCTTAAAACAAGCCATCTTAAGCGACGTACCAACTCCGCTGTACCATCAGGTGTATTTGTTTCTGAAGGAAAAAATTCATCTGGGCGAGATCCCTTACGGCGAAAAAATGCCAACAGAGCATCAATTATCCGATGTATTTGGGGTGTCCAGAATTACCGCCAAACGCGCTATGGATGAGTTGGCCGAAGAAGGTTATATCAGCCGTCACAGAGGCAAAGGTTCCCATGTGACCTATAAGCATCGTGCCGAGCAGTTAAACGCCCCTATTTCCGGTTTACTGGAAAGCCTTGCCATTATGGGCCGTGAAACTCAGGTGCAGTCACTGATGTTCCGCAAAGCTATTCCGCCACTGGATATTCAGGAGCGTTTTGGTATTGATGGCGAAACCCAGCTGATCCAATCACAACGGGTACGTTTGTCAGACGGCATACCTTTTGGTTACTACGGCAGCTGGACCCGTGATATAGGCGATGTGTACAGCGAAGAAAACCTGCTGAAAATGTCACGTATGGATATCTTCCGTATGGCCGGTATTGAGTTGCATCTGGGCAAAGTGAAACAGTCAGTGACTGCAACTTTGTCGAATGTGGATACCGCCATGCACTTAGGTATTCCGACAGGTAAACCACTGCTGGTACTGGACCGTTCCATGTACGACAAAAACGGCGAACTTTTTGATCATATGTATGCCGTATACCGCCCGGACCAATACCAGTTTGAGATGGAATTTTCGATGAAGTAACACCGCAGCGCTGGCACTCTGCTGCGTTGCGGCCCAAGTCTCTGGCCCTGAGGCCATTAAAAAGGAACTGATATGACCGCAAAAACCGCCAGCGTCGCCAGTCTGCCAACAGCCATTCTGTTCGCAGCCACGCTTTGTGCCAGCCCGGCAACAGCCCAGAATCTGACTATCAGCTTGTCCGGTGTACAATCGGAGCAAGGCCAACTGGTAGTCCGGGTATATAACAACAAAAAACACTGGCTGTCTGATAAAGCCGGTGAAATTTTCAAACAGCAAAGCTTCCCACTGCAAGGTCAGGTCAAAGACAACAGCGTGCAACTCAGCCTGGACCTGCCGGCCGGGGACTATGCACTCTCACTGTTTCAGGATCTGGACAACAATACCGAGCTGAAAAGTAACTGGATAGGCATTCCAAAAGAACCAGTCGCCACCTCCAACAACGCCAAAGGCAGCATGGGTCCTCCTGATTATAAAGACGCCTTATTTCAGGTGGCTGATCAGCCAGTGGTACAGCAGCTGAATTTAACTGCTATTGATTAAAGAGTAAGACCTTGCTGCCCGCGACTCAGCTCAGAACTTCTGAGCTGAGTACAGTCTGTGCTATTGCTGATTCAGCGGCACTATCCTGTTCTTCACCAGCAAACCCCAGATAAAGACGATCAGGCCACAGCAGCCGACAAAAACAAAGGGGCCGGACTGGTCCCAGTGATCGTACAAGTAGCCACCTGCCACACTGGACACCAGAATACCTATAGCACCACAAAGGTTAAAGATACCAATCACAGCACCACGGTTCTGCTCCGGTGTTTGCTGGGAAATCAGTACACCTGAAGTAATAATGGCGCCAATTTCACTTAAACCAATCAGCACCACCACCACCAGCATGCCTGAGCCAAAAGGGTCGGAGATCAGGTAAGTACTGCAATAACCAACAAAGGTAATAAACAGCGCTATTAACAGGGCCGTTACCCTGTTCAGTTTGTCGGTTAAAATACCAAACAAAGGTGCACCAAACAGCGCCACACTCTGGGCAATAGCCACAATAATACCGGCCTTTTTCAGTGCATCAGCGGCCGACATTCCAGCCTGTTCTGTGCCGTAGTGCGACAGCCATAAGGTCATAAAAGCGCCCACTATGGTCAGATTAGCGCGGGAAACAAAAGCTGCACCATAAGCCAAAGCAATACCGGGTTCACGGGCTGCTTTCACACCATCTACCATCATCGACAGGACACTTTGTTTATGCGTCTGCGCCGCCTTCTGATGTGCTTTTAAACCACGCACCGACAACAAACCCACAGCAACGGCCAGGCCTGCCACTATCAGATAAGTCTGGGTACCGGCTTCAAAAGCCGTCATGCCTTGCTGCTGAAAAATTGCCGGTAAACGCAATAACACGAAAAGGGCTATCACGGCGCCAATACCGTTGCACACCCCTTGCAGCCCTGCCGCCTTGCCTCTGTTGATGTCCTTGGCGTAATCGGCCAGCAAAGTCACTATCATGCAAGTGGCCGAGGCTATGCCCAGGCCATAAATCACCCGGTACAACACCAGCTCATTGACGCTTTGGGCCTGAGGGTACAAATACATAGCCACTGCTACTAATAAAAAACCCAACACCATAATCAAACGGCGGCCGAGTTTATCCGACAAAGCCCCCCAGACCCCAACAGAGCCAATAATGGCCATTTCCCCCCAGAAGTTCAGCTTGCCACTGACAACCCCTTGTTCGGCGGTTGGGATCTGCATCATTTCGTTAAACAAAAACGGCTGAAAGGCATTAATAAAAGTGCCTAACAAAATAGTGGCAACACAGGTTAAGTAAAAAGTGGACATGTGCCAGGCGGTCACACCGTCGTTGACGCGGATCCCTAAGTATTTTTTTTCTAGCAATGACTCTGACATGCTGCTTCCTATGAATGAGTGCTAAGGCTGTGATCCTGCGACTGGATCTGACGATGTTTGTTGTAAAGCATCAAGGCGGCAGCTAACAAAGCGCCTTGGGTAAAAGTATTCAGTATTTGCTCCACCCACTGCACAGCTTCATGCTGATGCCCGGCACGAGCCAAACCCGCCAGCACAAAAACTCCGACTAAATTCAGCACCAACAACCAGGCGCTGCGGCTTAGTTTCAGTTGCAGGCTATGCCGCACCGCGTGCCAGATAAATACCACATTGGACACAGTCACCAGCACCAACAGGGCTAAAAACCATTTGCGCTGCTCCGGGAAAGTCAGCGCCAGATAGCCAGCGACAACAGCAAAAACTGCAATAATCAGCCAGGGCCAGACGATGGCAAAACCAGATATAACACGCTGCCGGTAAAAAGCCCGGGCTGCCCACAAGTAGTAGGTCAGTAAGGTAAAACCCGGGGCCAGCAAAATAAAAAACATATTGTTCAGTACCGGGTAATGCACTTCTGTGGCGGCGATCAGGAATTTCCAGAATACCTTGCAAAAACCTCCGGTGATAATCAGCAGAGCCGACGCCAAAGCCTGCCATTTGATCGCCGGATTAATCAGGCCCAAAGCCCGCGCCAGATAAAGCAATCCAGCACTGGATAACAGCAGTGGCACAAAATCAAACAAGGCTAAAGCCATACTGTATTCATACTCATTCGTCATTTTTTTCTCCTGACCTGAACATTTTTGCTGACTCAGCTTAACTCATGTTATATTGTTATATCAATTAATTCAAAGTACAGTTAAAAGTACAGGTATCTGATGGCCGCTTCACTGCAAAAATAACCACAACAGATGCTATGACCAAGTTGATTAAAAAGGAATATCCATGATCCGTGTTGCTGCTGCCCAATTTGCTGTGACCAATAACGTGCAGGACAATTTAGCCACTTGTTTGCGCATGATTAAAGAAGCCGCCAAATGTTCGCCCGACCTTATCGTGCTGCCGGAGTTTGTGAACCACAACTCCTGGTATGACAATCAGGCCCACTGCTATGAAGTGGCTATTAGGTTGGAAGGTGACTTTATCAGCAGCATCAAAGCAGCGGCTGCCGAAGCCAGGGCTTATCTGGTGTTTAATGCCACAGTAAAGCGCCCTGAGCGTGGTGAGCAACACTGCACCGGCACCAGCTTCCTGATTTCGCCACAAGGCGAGTTGCTGGCGCAAAATAACAAGCAGGTGCTGGTCGGGCATGAAAACGACTTTCTGGATAGTGCCGACACTGCAGGGCCAGTGATCGACACCCCTATTGGCAAAGTCGCGATGTATTCCTGCATGGATGGTGTGATCAACGAAACCCCAAGAGGCCTTGCGCTGCGCGGTGCCCAAATTCTCTGCAACAGCTTAAATTCTTTTGCGCTGGACGAAGGCGATTTACACATTCCGGTACGGGCGGCTGAAAACAAAGTCTTTATCGTCGCAGCCAATAAAGTGGGCCCGCTGATCCCTGAAGCTTTGTTAGTGCCTGTGTCTGAAGCGACCAGCATTCCGCTGCATTTCTTACATGGTGCAGGTGACAGCCAGATTGTAGCGCCGGATGGCACAGTGCTGGCACTGGCTGGCAAAGGTGAAGAAGTGATTTGGGCCGATATCAACCCGGCCCTTGCGGATCACAAAACCCGGCCGGACGGCACCGACATTTTTAAACAGCGCCGCCCACAGCTTTATCAGGCGTTGGGCGAAAACCCGGCGAACCAGCCTTTACCTGAATTTAGCGGCGCTTTGGATTTATCAGTCGCTGCCATCAGCATTGCCAGCAAAGGCACAGAGGCTGTGGCCGAGGCTGTGGCTGCAGTTCAGGCCCATCCCCAGCATAAACTGATTTGTTTAGCCGAATTGTTCTGGCTGGCAGGCACCCACTATGCTGAACAACAAGTGGCGATGAGTGAGCAGGTGGTTGCCAGTCTGGCCGCAGCCTGCGCACCGGATCAGTATGTCGCCACCAGCATAGTACGTCAGCATGGTGACAAACTGGCGCATTGTGCTGTGCTGATTAGCCACAAAGGCATAGAACTGATCCAGTGTCAGGTGCATTTCTCGCAGCGTTTTGCCTGGTCCGCTTTAACGGATCAATTTGCGGTTTATGACAGCATTCACGGCAAACTGGCGCTGATCCTGGAAGATGACGCCATCTATCCGGAAAGCTTCCGTCTGATCGCCATGCAAGGCTGTGAAGTGGTGCTGGCCCCAGTGCGTCAACAGGAAAACTGGCAATCAAAAACCGGCTTGCTGGAACGGGCCTCAGAAAACCGCGTCAATCTGGTGTCGGCCAGTCTGCAACCTGAGCACAATCTGATCTGCGTGATGCAAAAAGAATTCACCATTATGACGCCATGGCAGCACCGTAAGTTTGATGGTCTGCTTAGCGCCGGTGTTCAGATCAGCGGTTTGGCTGACCATTTGGTCACCAGCGCTACTGTGCATCCACGGGCTGCTCATAATAAAGTGTGTTCGCAAAACACTGATTTAATTAAAAATCGTCCATGGAAACTGATGCAGGCCATGCTGTAAGCCGCCTGCTGTTTCAGACAACGACTCAGACAAAAACAAAGAGAATAATCATGTCCCAAACTACAGAATTATCTTTAGCTCAGGATTTATCCGACAGCACTGTCGACAAGATAGTCGCCAAATATGGCATGCATGAAGTGCTGGCCAGCGACGGTGGCCCTTTTATGACCTTAGTCAGCCATCTGCCTATGGCCCAGGGTGCTGTCGGCAAAGTACGGCTGTTTGAAGGTGGCCCGCTGAACAAGCTGGTGACCTGCTCCATAGTGGTGCCGCAAATTCAGCTGGACTCCCACATGCTGTACGGCTTTATGCCAGCCGACAGCGCTGTGCCGCACTTTACCCTCGACTCAGTCAAAGCAGGCGAACATTTTGCCTTCCACCTGGATTTAACCCCAAGGGTCGATTTAGGTGCCCACACCAACTACCTGAATCAGGTGTTCTGGCCCTTAACCGACCAATTTAATGCCGCTGAAGCCATCGAAGGTATAGAGCACGCCCATATCACGCCGCGTCAGCGCGCCATTATGTCGCCCTGGATGTTGGTGCACCGCGCCACAGAACCTGCTTTTAAAACCTTGTTCAGCCATGTCGAAGCCTATCTGCAGTATTGGTATGGCCTGATCGACAAAGGCGTCGACAGCCCGGTTTCTGCCGCCGAGCTGGTCAGCCGCGACAAAGCCAATCGCGCCGCTATTTTCAGCCCGGAAATAGACCCAGTGTGGAAACGTATTGAAGGCCTGATTGGTACGCCAGCCAGTGAACAGTTACGCGCCATTCTTCGCGGTGAATAACCGGCATAAACAAAAGAGTTCCAGCAAACCTAAGACGAACAAGCAAGCAGCAGACGAAGGGAAGTCCGATGAAATTAACAGCCGAACATTTTGTTGAACAGATGACAGCCGCAGAAAAAGCCAGAGCGCAGCGTGTTGAAGCTATTCTGCCTGTGATTAAAGCGGCGGCCGCTCAGGTGGACCGCGATGGCGAGTTTCATCTGCCACATGTCAAAACCTTTAGCGACGCAGGCTTACTCGGTTTGATTATCCCGGAACAATACGGCGGATTAGGAGGCAGCCTGCGTGATATGGCTGCAGCAACTTTTGCTCTGGGCACAGTCTGTCCATCTACCGCCTTATGTTTCTTTTTCCACTGCTCTTCGGCATCCCGTGGTTTGTTAGCTTTAGAAGCACTGGAAGCTGGTTTATTTAATGCCGACGAAGCACCACAGGTCAAAGCCTTTGCTGAAAAAGTGCTGACCACTATGGGCCGTGACGGTAAATGGCTGGCCAACTTTGCCAGCGAATCGGTGAAGTCAGAAAAAGCCGCTATTACCATTTCCACCAAAGCGAAAAAAGTCGAAGGCGGCTACCTGTTAAACGGTGTTAAAGCTTTTGGCTGCGCCACCGGCATTGCCGATCAGTACCTGGTGACAGCCAGTCTGGAAGGCTATGAAGATGCCAGCGGCCTGACCACCTTTTTTGTTAATAAAGATGCCGAAGGAGTCAGCGAACGGCAGAAATGGGATGCCATAGGCATGCGCGGCTCAGCCACTCATGGCCTGATTTTAAAAGAGGTTTTTGTGGCGGACGACGACGCCTTAACTATTCCCGGTGCTTTTGTGCGTTGTATGCAAATGAGCCGCGGCAGCTTTGTGGGTAATCAGCTGGCCAGCATAGCCGTGTATTTAGGTCAGGCCTGGTCCATTTACCAGCAAACCCTGCATACCCTGACCAGCAGTAAGTTTGGCGATTCCGACAAATCCATTGCCAGCTCGCCTATGCACCAGCAACTGATAGGCCAGATGATGTGCGAGTTAGAAACCGCAACCTTGTGGTTACGCCGTCAGCTCGAGCTGGAAACCGCCGAACCGGAAATTCTGCCAAAACAAGAAGTGGTGAAACGCTGGCGCTTGTGCAAAGGCGTAGTGGCTGAAGCAGGCTTCAGCCTGGCCGTCAATGCACTGAAATGCACAGGCACCACAGGCACAGGTTTTTCCAATCCAAGTGCGCACGGTTTACGTGAAATGGCGATGGCATTGGTGCAAGCCTTCCCGGCTGAGCGCGGCCGGCTGATGGCCGCACAAATGGAAGTGGAAGGCGCTGAACAATCTCAGTTTGGCGTAAAACGCTAAGGCCGATGGATAAAACAATGACCCAGTTACCAGCACAATTAAATTACATTAACGGCCAATGGCAACAGCCTGAAATCAACCTGCTGCGGCCACTGCACAATGCCAATACCAGCGAGCAGATTGGCTGGCAATACAGCAGCTCGGGGGCACAAATCAATGCCGCTATGCACTGCGCGAGCCAGGCTTTTGCCAGCGGCCGCTGGTCTTTGTTGAGCTACAGCGAGCGGGCGGCTTTTCTGGATAAAATCGCACAAAACATCGGCCAGCACGCCAGCAGCATTGAGTTTTGTGATGCAGTGCAAACCGGTGTGTTGCAAACTCTGACCAAACAATTTGCCACTGTCTGCGCTCTGGCATTTAGCAATGCCGCCAATCTGCTGCGCATTTTGCCTGCCGAACAGCAATTTGAAGGCCAAAGCCAAAACCGCATTATTCTGGAGCGTTTGCCGCTCGGAGTCGCTGCCATTATTGCGCCCTGGAATGCACCTTCTGGCATAGCCTGCCACAAAATTGCCAGTGCGCTGGCGGCAGGCTGCCCTGTGATCTTTAAACCCTCGGAATGGGCGGCAGGCTCTGCTCAGGCCATAGCTCAGGCCATTGTTGATGCCGATTTACCGCACGGCACATTTCATCTGTTACATGGAGACGGAATTGTAGGGTCCGCTTTGTGTGCAGATGATCGTGTCGCTGCGGTTTCCTTTACCGGTGGAGCCATGGGCGGTGCCGCTGTCGGTGGTGTTTGTGGCGCCAATATCAAACCAGCCCAGCTGGAACTGGGTGGCAATAATGCTCTGGTGGTGTTGGCCAGTGCCGATCTGGATGCAGCGGCCGATGGCATTATCACAGGCCTCACCACCTTAAATGGCCAGTGGTGCCGTGCACTTGGCCGCCTGATAGTACACAGCTCTGTTGAAGCCGTTTTACTGGATAAAGTCACACAACGACTGGCAGCCCTGAAGATTGGGGCCTCCACTGAGGCAGACAGTCAAATGGGTCCTTTAGTGCATCAGGGCCATTGGCAACATGTGCAGCAGCGTATTGCCGAATACGCTGAACTGGGAGCAAAGCTGATCAGCCCAACCGCTGTTCCAACAGAACTTAAAGGCTGGTTTATCGCACCTAGCCTCATCACTGGCCTGAGCGGCGAACAATGTCTGGAAGAAATCTTTGGCCCTGTCGCCACAGTGCATAGTTTCGACAGCCCTGAGCAAGCGACTCAACTGGCCAATCAGACCGCCTATGGTCTGGCTGCTTATGTGTTTGGCGAAGAGCAACAAGCCTGGCAGATGGCACGCACCTTACGCGCTGGCGTGATCAAAATTAACGGTGTGTCGCTGTTTGCTTTGCGTGGCGATTTGCCCCGTGCCGCCTGGGGAAAAAGTGGCCTCGGCGATGAAGGCACCAAAGAAACCTTTGAGTTTTTCCGTGGCACCCGAGTGATAGGCGTGGCCTGAAGCAGCGCAGCCCGCTCCACGGCGATGTGAAAAAGAGAGAACCCATGATCAAACAGACAGAACTTTTGATTGGCGGCCGGGATGTTAAACCACAGACTGGCCTGTATTTCGACGTGCTGGCACCTGAAACTGAACAGCTGTATGCCCGCGCTGCACAGGCCAGTCAGCCGGATGTCGAACTGGCAGTAAAAACTGCCCGCCAGGGCTTTAAAACCTGGTCCGCTTTAGCACCGAAACAACGTGAAGCCGCCTTACTCAAAGCCGCCGACATAGTAGCCACAGAAGGCAAAACCCGGCTGCTGGATATTCTGATCGACGAAAGTGGCTCCGCTATTACCAAAGCCACTTTTGAAATTAACTACACTGTGGATTTATTGCGTACAGCGGCCGGTGAAGCACGGCGTTTATACGGCGAGACCTTTCCGAATGACAATCCGGAGCGATTGTCTATGGTGTTTCGTCACCCTGTTGGTGTGGTGGCTGTGGTATCGCCTTACAATGCGCCACTGTCGTTACTCACCAAAATGGCGGCTTTTCCGCTGGCGGCCGGTAACAGTGTGGTGATTAAACCTTCGGAGCAAACCCCTGTTATTGCCATTGAGTTTGCCAAAATATTGCTGCAAGCCGGTGTCCCGGCCGACGCGGTGAATGTAGTCACAGGTTTTGGTGCCGAATGTGGTGCACCGCTGGTGGAACACCAGGACGTCAACTGTATAGCGCTGACAGGATCTACCCAAACCGGCATTCATATTGGTGCCACAGCGATGAAACGTATGGTGCGGGCTCAGCTGGAATTAGGCGGTAAAAGTGCAGCTTTAGTGCTGGACGATGTCGACCCGGTCAAAGCCGCTGCTATTGTCGCCCAGGGTATTTTTACTCACGGTGGCCAGATTTGTATGGCCAACAGCAGGGTGATAGTGGCTAAAGCCATTTATGCCGACTTTATTCAGGCGTTAAAAACCGCCGCCGAACAGCTGCAGATTGGCGATTTACGTGACCCAAAAACCATTTATGGCCCACTGATTAACCGCGCTGCGGTGAATAAAATCAGCCAGCATATTGCCGAAGCTGTGGCAGCTGGCGCAGAGATCCTGACCGGAGGTAAAGCTTTGCCTTACCCGAATGGCCAGCCCAGTCTGGTGTTTCAGCCGACAGTGCTGTTGAACTCGCCACTTCATTGCAGCGCCTGGCGCGATGAATCTTTTGGCCCTTTAACCAATGTGGTAGTGGCTGAGGATTTAGACCACGCCATTAAACTCGCCAACGATTCACAATTTGGTCTGTCGGCTTCTGTGCTGACGAAAAACATTTATGCCGCCATGCGCGCCGCCAAAGAAATTGACGCCGGCTCAGTGCATATTGGTATGCATTCGTTTCAGAGCAATGCGCTGGCCCCTATTGGCGGCAGTAAATTATCCGGCCTTGGCCGCAGTGGTGGCGCTTATTCCACTGAAGAATTTACTGAACTGAAATGGGTCAGTGTCGAACTGAATGCGGTGCTTTAACATGCTGCCGCATCAGATCATCCGCAAAGGCTACGCCCAAACCGAACTGGGGCAAATTCATTATCTGCATAACCCGGCCAGTATCGGACGACCGGCTTTAGTGCTTTTGCATCAGACCCCCAGCAGCGGCGAAATGTTCCGGCCTTTGATGCAGCTGTTGGCGCAGGATTTTTATTGTATAGCACCCGACTTTATTGGTTTTGGTAACAGTGATGCAGCTCTGGAACACAGCGTGGCGCTGTATGCCAACAGCGTTTGGCTCTGTTTACAGGCATTAAAAGTCTCAAGCCCGCTGGTGTTTGGTCATCACACTGGTGTGGCTGTGGCGGCTCAGCTGGAACACGACCAGCCGGGTTTTTGCCGGGCGCTGATCTTCTCCGGCCCGACACTGTTAAGCGACACACAAAAACAGGCGCTGCCTGCATCAGTGGTGGATGCCAGCACAGATGAAGCCGGTGATTTTTTGCAGCGCTACTGGCAGAAAATCCGTGGCAAAGACAACTCTGTGCCACTTGAACTTAGCTTACGCGAAACTCTGTTGGCGCTGCGTTTAGGCAGCAGCTACAAAAAAGCCTATCAGGCGGTGGCAGCGCAGGATTTCGCGGCACAAATTGCCCAAATTCAATGCCCGACTCTGGTTTTTGCCGGAGCGCTTGATGTGCTGCAGCCTCTGGTTGCCCCCACAGTCGCGCTGCTGCCTAAAGGCCAGAGTGCTGAAACGGCTGAGCTTGGCGATGCTTCAACTTATATCTGTGAAACTCACAGCGCTCAACTGGCACAGCTGATCAAAAACTTTTACAGCCAGTTGAACTCAACGACCTATTAAGGCGGATGGAATGGATTTACAACGCAACTCACTGGGCCTTGGCCAAAGACCAGCGCTGATTTTAGTGGATATGGTGAATGGTTTTACCGACCCGGCCTGCCCGCTTGGCGCCGAATGTGAAGCAGTAGTCGCGCATAACAAACTGCTGCTGGACGCCTTTCGTGCGGCCGCTTTGCCCATTATTTTTACCACTGTGGTGTACCACGGCCCGGCTCAGGCCAGCGTATTTCGCGCCCGTATTAATGCGCTGAATTTACTGACGCCCGACTCACACTGGGTGAAAATAGATTCGAGACTCGAGCCACAGCCGGGCGAAATGGTTTTAGAAAAACGCTGGGCCAGCGCCTTCTTCGGCACTGATTTAGCCCAACAATTGCTGGCGTTAAAAGCCGATTCTTTAGTTATCACGGGACTGACCACCAGTGGCTGTGTGCGCGCCACAGTAGTGGACGGCCTGCAGCACAACTACCCAGTGGTGGTGGCCGAAGAAGCAGTCGGTGACCGTAATCCGGACGCCCACAAAGCCAATTTGCATGACATGCACGCCAAGTACGCCGACGTACAAAGCTGCAGCCAGATCATTTCCACCGTACTTTCCACCTTACAACAGCGCTTCGCTTAATCACAAAGGACAGCAGTATTATGGCAACTTCCTCTGCACCTCTAGTCGCAACCAAACACCAGGGCCCTGTTATTATTGCCGGAGCAGGCCCTGCGGGTTCCTTATTGGCGTTGTATTTAGGTCAGCGCAATATTCCGGTGCTGTTACTGGAAAAAGAAGCCAATTTACCTATAGACCTGCGCGCCTCCACCTTTCACCCGCCGTCACTGGAAATGCTGGACGAAGTGGGGTTAGCAGAAGCCATGATAGCCAAAGGCCTGGTGGTGGATAGGTACCAGTACCGCGACCGCAAAACTCAGGAAGTGGCTGAATTTAATATGCAGCTGATTGCTGACGAAACCCGTTTTCCGTTCCGGCTGCAGTTAGAGCAATACGAAATGACCTATCTGGCGCAGGAAAAATTAAAAGCATGCCCCAGCGTCACGACACTGTTTTCGCACCAGTTGGTCAGTTTTGAGCAGGATGCCAATGGCGTTACGGCCGTGGTGAATCATCAGGGCAAAGAACTGCGTTTTGCAGGCAGCTTTATTGTCGGCTGCGAAGGTGCATCCAGCAATGTACGTAAATCGGCCGGTATTGGCTTTGGCGGCTTTACCTACGACGAAAAATTTCTGGTGGCCAGCACCAGCTTCCCCTTTGAACAGGTGTTCGACAATTTATCTTATGTCAATTACGTGTCGGACCCGGACGAATGGTGTGTGATTTTACGCACCGATAAGCTGTGGCGCGTTTTGTGGCCAACCGACCCCAAAGAAACCAATCTGGATAAATACCTGACCGACGATTATATCCAGCAGCGGCTGCAGCACCTGTACGCCAAAGAAGGTGACTACCATATTGGCCACCGCACTTTGTACAACGTGCACCAGCGTGTGGCCGAAACCTACTTTAACGGCCGCGCCATTCTGGCCGGAGATTCCTGCCACCTGAACAACCCCTTAGGTGGCATGGGCATGAACGGCGGCCTGCACGACGCCTTTAACCTGGCGCAAAAACTCACCGCCATTCTATTAGAAGGTGCCGACTACACCCCACTATTCGAACAATACAACCGCCAGCGTAAAGATTTAGCCGTGCGTTTTGTGCAGGAACACACCATAGCCAATAAAAAACTGATGGAATCGACAGACCCGGATATTCAACAACAGCGCCAGCAACACTTTATGCAAACCGCCGCCGACCCGGTGAAAGCCAAGGCCTTTATCATGGAACGCGGCATGCTGAATTGTGTACGGGAATCCTTGTTGGTGCAGTGATGTGTTCGCTTAGCGATTTAGATTGCAGGGGCCTGTTGGCCCCTTTTGTCTATTTGAAGCCAAATTAATCACCATTATCGGTGATTAATTAGTATCATCCGCCACCACAACACTATATTCACCGTTATTGGTGATTATAGTGGCGCTTTGTTAAAACCAGCCTATAATCACCATATTCAGTGATTAATTGAGCAAGGTCTTTTCTATCATGGCAAAAAGAGTCACAGTTTCAGACAGGCCTGATTCAGCCTTTATCAATAATGCAGAGACTTTGGGGCAACTGATCAAAGCAAAGCGAACAGAACTCGGCATGAAATTAGCCGACTGCGCCGCACTTTGTGGGGTTGGTATTAACACCTTGTCACGCATAGAAAACGGCAACGCCAATTGCACCTTAGCAGCAGTGTTAGCGGTAATAAACGGCTTAGGTATTAAGCTGACCTCAAAAGAGTTAAAGCCGACAACGTCCGCAGCACTAACTGAAGATGAGTGGGTTTAATTATGGCGAACCCGCAAGTCGTTAACAGTGAGGCTTACCAACTAAAGCTGAGTTATGGCGATGATGTCATAGGCCTGTTGGCACTGGATAACAGCACCAACTTACTGAAACTTAGCTACACACCAGAGTGGCAACAACAGGGTTTTGCCATATCACCGCATTTGCCACTGAATCATCAGCACAGGCCTGAAGTCGCCTACAACTACCTGGATAATGCCTTGCCCGAAGGTGGGGCACGAAAACTACTGGCGGAAAATTTAGGGGTTTCGGAAAAAAACGTGTATTCGCAGGTGCGTGCTCTTGGCAATGATTTAGCAGGTGCTGTGGCCTTTAGGCCGGTAGAGGAAAGTCAGCCTAATCCGAACCAGCCCATCTTCAGGCCCCTTGCAGACAAAGAGCTGATCGAACGGCTGAATATAAAAGAACAGGTCGGCTTACTGACCTGGGATGACAAACCCCGGCTTAGCGTGGCGGGCGTACAGGACAAATTAAATGTCTTTATCGATGCAGCCGGTACTATTGGCTTTGGCGACGGTTCACTCTGTTCCAGCCATATCCTGAAATTTGAACGGAAAAACTGCCCTAACCTGGTGTTAAATGAATTCTTCTGCATGACACTTTCAACTGCTATTGGCTTACCGACAGCAGAGGTGGCATTCAGACGTTTTGGCCCTCATCCGGCCCTGATCGTCAAACGCTTTGACCGCAAATACGATGCTGCGGCGCAGAAAGTGCTGAGACGCCATCTGATAGACGGCTGTCAGGCACTGAATTTAGCAAGAGACCTGAAATACGAACGCAATCTTGGTGATGGCAGAGACGTTCAGCACATTCGGGATGGGGCCAGCCTGCCAAAACTATTTCAGTTATGCCGCAGCATGACGTCACCGGCAGAAAGCATGCAATGGCTAATCCACTGGCAGTTATTTAATTTAATGATCAGCAATTACGACAGCCACGGCAAAAACGTCTCGCTGTATTTCGACAAACAAAACGCCCGCTTTACCCCAGCTTATGATTTAGTGAATATCGCCATGTTCCCCCAGTTTAAGCAGGTATTAGCCATGGCCATGGGAGACGAGTTTGAACCGCAAAGTATTCACGCCTATCAATTGGCCGACTTTGCCGAAAGCTGCAGCCTCGACAAAAAGCTACTGTCGCGGCTATTAACTGGACTTGCAGATAAAGTACTGCAGCAGCTCACCGACCAGGGTTCTGGCAGTGCTCTTATCCATCAGCTAAAACAACAGCCTTTTATCACAGCTGACGATCTTGAGTATTTTCAGGGGTTGAGTGACAACATAGTCGCCAGAACAGCTTACTTAAAAACACAGGCTGTAGAGATAGCTTTTGTTAGGGTGTAGGTATCTGAGTCACTAGTGAATCGAGGGGCGAGCTCCCTTTCATGAGTGTTCGCTTAGAGTTTATTGCGGAATTAACGCCGAATTACCGTCTCGGTGCGCAACGCGAACGGGCTTGAATACCTTGCTAGGATTCTTCACTCTCAGCCTTGAGTTCCAACGCAGGCATAGCAAGGATTAAACGCCTTCCTTACAGGCGCTGCGAAACTCTTCTTGTTCTTTTTCTTTATCCTTTAATGCTGAGGCCAACCTATCATGTGCGTATTCTGAATCCTTGTTGATGCTGAGCCCTTTGTTTAGCCATTCAATAGCATCTGAATAGAATCTGTTGATTTGCAGGCGCAGAATGTAAATCATAACTTAGGCCAGAATGCCTGAACGCCCACGTTCTCAACTGATGCGCAGGGAAAGAAGCCTGACGATTTACTCTTCCGGCTGGAAAAAAAGTGCAGCCTCCAATTGAGATCCTGCACCTACTGGGTGTCATTTGAGTATTATTATTTACTGCATTTCCTTTTCATGAACGACCAAATGCCACTTGGCCACTGCACAGGAACAGGTTCGCCCAACAAAGAAAAATAGCGTTTACGAAGGGTTGCGATGTAGCCACTATCAGGCCAATGATACAAATTGCATGCAAACAACACTGAAAACGCATCAGCCTTTGAGTTAAAAGGGTCCTTGTCTCTTGAAAAGTCTTTGTCAGCTTGTATAAAGGCAAAATAGAATTCATCTGCACTCAGTTCGCCCACCCCCTTATCAAACCAAAGCTTGGCACTTCGCTGCAGCGCATATTCATAGGCTGACTTTGGCGGTAGTGGCTGATGTAACCTCTGCGAACCTGCATAATACATTGCAGTCAACACTTCCTCAGAAACCACCAGTTCAAGCGCTTTTGCGCGACCGAAGTTCACGGGAATTTTCGTAATAGCAACAAAGGCGCTATCAGTACCACTGAGATTTTGGGCTGCATCCAAACCTTTTGTGGCACGGAGAAAGCCAAGAACTGCTACACCAGCACGAGAATTAATAATCTTTGTGCGTAATGATTCAGGGTTGATTTTGGCTTGCATGGCCGCCTGGAAGTAGCTTTGGGTTTTGGCTCCTGCTCCCAGTGGAAGCTGGAAAACGGTATCAAAGCCCCCCTCCTTCGCAAAGTCCTTCATTTTTCCCTGCTGAGCAGCTACATCTATGAAGCCATAACTGGCTGAAAGTGCAGCAATAGCAAAAAGCACTAGGATACACCGCATCGTCCAGATGGCAGCTCGCCACATTTTCCGTAAGAAATGCAGCGAATACCTTAAGACGCACCGCGAATTACTTGGAACGTGGATCGGTATTTCAACCACCTCGTCCGGATGCCTATCAGCTAGATATTTGGCTTCAAAAATCGCTGCACCTAGCGCCAAGCCTAATCGCCTAGTGCGCAGATAAGATGTCAAGATAATCCAGAACAGAGCCAAACCGCCAAGCGCAGGCAGCAGATATTTTGGGGGACGGCCATAATGGGCAAAAATACCGAGAATAAACACAGCGAAAACAAGTAAAGTCAGCAACCAGTATACGGGGTCAAAGCGTCGCTTAAATGCGGTGAACGGACCTCGCAGCTGATAATCCAGACTCTTGCGAGTGGTATTATTTACAAATTCACACTTTTCCAGCCCCCCTGCAGAGTCTTCGATCGCGTAAATCGTCACCTCGTTGCCAACAGTGCAGTACATCCTATTCGGATCGAATTTAAATGAGGAAATCTCGCCTTGCTGGTCAACTATTTGAAGGTGGCTCGTGTGATCCGTGTGTACCTGATAATCGTCACGGTGATAAACCGTATTACCAATTTTCTCAGTGTAATACCCCCCAGTGCTGTAGTGCTCAGTAGTTATATCAGCGGCCTTGATTGTGCCAGTGTATGAAAGAAATCGGGTCGTACCTTTAGGGCCAATAAATTGAGCGATGGTTTTGAACTGCATAAAATTTACCAAATGAAGATTTAGGGGTTGCGGTGGAAGTGAGGCATGCGACGTATGCTATAGGGTAAGGATTTGATTCAGCATTCAATTTCATCCTTTGAAAATCAGCTCACGCCAATCTAACAGATGCAGCCGGAAATGCCACGTACTGTTTGCCGTTTGGCCACAAGTCGTAGAAAACTTCGGTCACAATATTCGGCTGCAAATGACCAAGCTTAAATGCTCCGGTTGGTCCTACAGGTACGCCAATGCAGAAATTCTGTGAGCGAAAATAACCTGGCTCCGATTCAAACTCGGTACCGTATAGGGCCGCAAGGACTTGCGTTGCCAGTTCATTTTTCGAGGTGAAAGCGGCCATTATGCGGCCACACCCATCAAAACAGACATTGGTAACTGCCCAGTGATCGATATAAAAGTGAGCGCGGGAAGCGCGAACGGGCGAACGCAGTAGTTGCCGGTGGCTGGTTTGCCTTCATCCTCGCGCTAATAGATAACTGCCCCCCTCCCTACACCACCCTATTCTCCCGCTCCCCAGCTTTAAAACTCTGGATATTGCGGCCAATGATATTGACCAGGGCCTGCTGGGCTTCCTGACAGGCCCAGGCGATGTGGGCGGTGATTTTTAGATTATCGAGTTTGGCGTTTAGCAGAATATGGTCGGCTGGGGGTGGTTCCTGCTCTAGAACATCCAGCACGGCGTAGCCAATTTGTTTGTTCTGTAATGCGTTAAGTAAAGCCTGATTGTCGACCAAAGCGCCGCGGGCTGTGTTGATTAGCATGGCGTTTGGTTTCATTTTTGAAAGCGCTGCGGCATTAATTAAACCCACTGTGTCCGGGGTTTGTGGGCAGTGCAGGCTGATAATGTCGGCTGTGGCGAGCAGTTCGTCGAAGCTGACGCGGCCGGGGCGCATGCTTGTTGCACCTGCGTGTTCGCTGATAATGACTTTCATATCAAAAGCCAAAGCGATTTTCTCCACACCTTTGGCGAGTGCGCCGTAGCCGACTAAACCTAAAGTTTTATGCGCCAGCTGGTACATGGGGTTGCCCAGCACCACAAAAGTTGGGCTTTGTGGCCACAGGCCTTTGGCTGTGTTTTGGTTATGGTGTTCGGTTTGGCTGTAAAACGCCAGTATTTGCGCAAACACATACTGCGGCACTGTATGGCGGGCGTAACCTGCCACATTGGTCACAGCTATGCCCAGTTCCTGCGCGGCTTTTAAGTCGATATTGTTGGTGCCTGTGGCGGCGATACACACCAGCTTCAGAGCTGGTAATTGCTTTAAGCTGTCGGCATTTAACAGCACCTTGTTGGAAATAATGACTTCAGCATCGCGGCAGCGCTCCAGCAGCTGATTCGGCTGCGTCATGCCGTAACAGGTCAGGCTGCTGGCTTGCTGTTCGATAGCGGAAAAATTGATGCCGGGGCTAAAGGTGTCGCGATCCAAAAATACCGTTTTCATGCAAAGTGCTCGTCTGAAAATGAGGGTTTGAAGCTGAAATATCAGGCCTTTGTCGCAGCAAAGGCCTGTTGCAGTTTACTCGGACTGCCCGCTAAATGCCGAATAAATCTCGCTGCCTGTGGCCAGCCAGATCTCAGGTTTACTGGTCAGGTAGGCCAGCAGTTGCTCAAAATAAGCAATACGGTGTGGCTGCCCTAATAACCAGGGGTGAATATTCAGCGCCAGTAAGCGGCCGCCATACTGCTCTGCTTCGGCCAATAACAGATCGCAGGCATCGCACACCTGCTGCAGATAGGAGGCTTCGGAATGCAGGTTATTTTGCAGAATAAACTGGTCATCCAGCTCGGTGGACAGCGGAATATTCAGTAGCGGCTTGCCCTGGCTGCCTTTATGTTCGGAATTAAAGCTCTCTTTATTAAAGAAATAGGGCATATCGTCATTGACCCAGTCGCCACAATACAAAATGCCGTTGTCAGCCAAATAACGTCCGGTGTTTTCACTTTGGTTTTGTGCCGGACTGAGCCAGCCGCTGATGGCTTGGCCGGTGAATTCACGTAATACCGACAGTGATTTTTCGATTAAAGCCGCTTCGTTATTGGCTTCGGCCTGAGCACTATTGCCCCAGTGAATGGAGTCCATATCCCAGCCGTGGCATAAAATTTCATCACCACGTTCTGCCAGTTTATGCAGCAGCAAAGGCGCCTGTTCCACCAGACGGCTATTCACAGCAAAAGTCGGTTTTACGCCGTACTGGTCCACCGCCTGTAACAAACGGAAAATACCAACTCTGTTGCCATAGTCGCGCAGGCTGTAATGGCGTAAGTCGGGGTAGGGCATAGTCATGCCACCCGGTACTTTATAAGGTTTGCCCTTTTGGTCCAGCGGGAAAAACTGCACGCTGATATTCAGCCACAGCGCCAGCTTTTTGCCCTTTGGCCAGACGATGTTTCTGCGCTGATGCAACATAGACCAGGGGTAAAAACTGTGGTCCATGCCATAGTGACGCTCTGGGTATTGCAGGTAATCCGGCGGTAAGGTTTTGTCAGACATCAGGCTTTTACTCCTATGGCTGCATGCTGCTCCGTGATGTTCTGTACTGCAGCATCGTAATAATGCTGCAGGTAGTAATCGGCAATTTCGCGCCCTGTGGTCACCCATACATCGGGGTGACTGGTAATGTAATCCAGCGCCTCTTCAAAAGCTTTTAAGCGATGCGGGCAGCTGACCTGATAATTGTGAGTCGGGATACACATCACAGTGCCGGACTCAGCACCTTCCTGATAGAGCCGATCGAAGTTTTGCTTCAGCATCTCACCGTAGCGGCGCGGCTCCACTTTATTCACTACATAAGCAATGGTGTCGTTCATCTCCAGCGAATAAGGAATAGAGACAAAACGTTTGCCGCTGCGGGTATGAACAGGAGTGGGCTGGTCGTCGTGGAATAAGTCGCAGGTATAAATGCCGCCAGTTTCCTTACCCTGCCACAGCCCGGACTCTTTACCAAACAGCTCAGTTCCCACTTCGGCGAATAAATCCAGGGTCTGTTCTGAATGTGACAAGGCCGGCGCCAGATAACCAGCGCAGTGTTGGCCTGTGTGTTGGTAAATCGTCAGCATGGAGTCGCGGATCATCTCGCGTTCCTGCTGCTCTGTCATGCCGTAGGTGTAACGGGTATTGTAAATGCCGTGGCTGAAAAACTCCCAGTTGCGCTCTTTGCACATCTGAATAATTTCCGGATGGTGATCACAAAGTGCGGTCGATAACGAAATAGAGCCACGCACGCCATATTTATCCAATAGTTGCATCTGGCGGATATGACCCACCCTGTTGCCGTAATCGCGAATGCCATAACCCTGTATCGCCGGATAGGGCTGAGGCCAGGCGGCACGGTGCGGGTTGGCTGGCGGATTTAACTCATAAAATTCGATATTAGGAGCCACCCAAAACGCCACTTTGGCGCCATTAGGCCATTGAATTTTGGGCCGCCCCTGATAGGGCCAATAATCATAAAACTGCGGGTTTGCTTTCATCGCTGTTGATTTCCTTACTGGTGCTCCCACAACTTAATCGGCAATTTTATTGGTGCCGTCTAACCACCTGAATACAGTGTCGACATCTTCTACATCGGCGTATTTGAGTAGTAAGTCGGTCAGGTTGGCAAAGTGGTAACTTTCATGTTTGTCGGCCACACACTGCTCAGGCACTATGGTGCGGTAACCACGGGATAAAGCGTCCACAGCAGTGGCGCGGATACAACCTGAAGTAGAACCGCCCGTCAGTATCACTGTATCCACCTGATGCCAGACCAACAAAGATTGCAGCTGAGTTTCAAAAAAAGCCGATGGCATTTTTTTCAGGTAAATCACATCTTTGCTTTTGTCTATTTCTAATCTGTCGTCGAATTCGGCGCGGCGTGAGCCAAACTTAATATTCTGCAATGAATCTTCGGTATTGGTTCTGGTACCCCAGACACCAGCGTCACAGGCGTCGTCCATATAAGCCACATGAGTCCAGACCACAGGCCAGCCTTTGGCACGGAATTTTTTCGCCAGCTCGTTCACATAATGCAGCTGATGCGGATCGGTTTCGTAGGCTGTTTTGAATTCCCCAACGCAGGTATAGGCTTTTTGCAGATCGATATTGACCAACACTGCTTTATGGCCAAAACCAAATTTTTTGCGGGTCGGGTTGTTTTTGATGTCCGTGTAAATTTCTCTGGCAGTTTTTGACGACAGTTCCATGGCTATTCTCTCCATATGACGGCTCTGTTTGTATTAAACGCTGCACTGATGGATAAATCAACAAAAAAAGATTTATTGATATAGCATTATATCTAATATAGGATATATCAACATGACGTGATGGCACTGCAGGCAGAGCAGGGAAGCACAGATCCCTGCTTAGAGCCCTGAAGTAAAGACACAAAACCAGTAATGATGCCTGTGTACAGGCTTTAGCAAAAACGAATCACAGAGAACTCACTATGCCAGACAATAAGCAGAGTAGCGAGCAACAACCCAGTAAATTTCAACAGGCTATTACCGGCGAGTGGCATGGATTGCCTTCCGTTTTTGACGCCAACGGCAGCCACACAGGTTTTAATAAAGTAAACCGCGCCAGCGTGTTTGAAGGCGATAAAGTCACGTACTGGATGGAAACAGACTTTCAGAACTCCGGCCTTTTGCGTAACCGTTTTGACACAGCAGGCGCCCGCTTTGAATTTGGCGTGATAGATTCGGACAAAGACCGCATTTATTGTGGCCCTGACTTTGTTGGCGCTGGTAAGCCTTATGGTTTGCTGGTGGATTCCAACTACTACTCGCCGGGCTGGAACACCGACTTACGCACAGTGAATTTAATTCTGCCCGAACACGGCCTGCAGGTGTATTCGTCCCAGCTGTTTGAAGCCGATACCTTAGTCGCGGTATTCAATGGCCTGTATGTAGTGACTCAGGACCATGCCAATAACCCGGATGAACAAAAGAAAGTGGCGGATTTTCTGGCTGCAGAGCGTCAGGCCGCAATCAAGCCATTTATTCTGCCGGTAAAAGAAGCAGGCCAGTGGACAGGTAGTTTTGAAGTGTACGACAACAAACAGCAGCGTTTGGGCCAAACCCATATTGTCATCAACTATCAACCACTGAACCTGCGCAGCGCTGAAGTGACAGTGAGCATGACAGGCACCATTGAACGCACTTTTAGCTACAAACGCTCGCGGGTAGATGCAGTCCACACCTTTGAAGGCCCGGACGTCTTTGGTAATGGCCGTGCTTATGGCCGCTATTTGTGGAGCACTCAACACTTTTATGGCGAAGCCTTTAAGCTGAAAAGCCGCGACACCCTGATCAACGACAAATTCGACCTTTGTGGTGTCTGGCAGTTTTACCAGTCCAATGATGAGTTATACACCTGCTTTGGTGTGCTGGACTGGACAGCTGGTGCCAATGTATTAAGCGCTAAATACATTAAATAACTCAGTAGCCTTGTATCGGAGCCCCTATGAGCCAACAGCAATTCGACCCCACTGATTTTCGCCGGGCACTGGGTAAATTTCCAACCGGCGTCACCATAGTGACCACAAAAAATACCAAAGGCGAAAAAATTGGTGTCACCGCCAGCAGTTTTAACTCGGTGTCGCTGGATCCGCCTCTGGTGCTGTGGAGCCTGAAGAAACAAGCCCGTTCTATCGATTCTTTTGGTGAAGGCAAACACTTTGCCGTGCATGTGCTGGGCGAGCATCAGCAGGAATTATCTAACCATTTTGCCCGACAAGGGGCGGATAAGTTCGCCGATTTGGCTTTGGATCAAGGGGTGGCCGAAGTGCCACTGCTCACCGATTACAGCGTGCGTTTTCAGTGTGTCTGCCAGCATCAGTACGATGGGGGTGACCATGTGATTCTGGTAGGCCGGGTGCTGCAGTATGAAATGAGTGAGTGTAATCAACCCCTGCTTTTTCATTCTGGCAGTTACGCCAAAGTGGTGCATGGCTAAGGATCAAGCCACAGTTTATTTAGGGCAATCCTTCAGGATATGCCGTCTCTTTCACTTAAATATCAGTAGTTTATATTATGGCCGAAACTTATTTATTGTTAAAACTTCTGCACATAGTGCTCTTTGTCTATTGGCTGGGCGGCGATTTGGGCACCTTTTACGCGTCACGTTTTGTCGCCAAAGCAGGCCAGAGTGCTGAACAACGGGTAACAGCGTTAAAAATTATGATGGGTGTGGATCAGGGGCCGCGCATTTGTATGGCGCTGATTTTGGCACCAGGTATTCAAATGGCTTACAACACTGGGTTAATGCCTATTCCGGCCTGGGCTATGATCGCCACCTGGCTGATCTGCCTGTATTGGCTGGTTATGGTACTGGCGATTCATCTGGGGCATGACAAAAGTTATGTCCCCAAACTTACCCGCATCGACTTTAGCTTCCGGCTTTTGGTGATTGCGGCTTGTCTGTATTTCGGCATTCAGTCATTGCTGGGCGACAAGTCGCTGATACTGATGGACTATCTGGCCTGGAAACTGATTGTATTTGCTGCGCTGGTGGGCTGTGGTTTAGGCATCCGGCTGGCGCTGAAACCTTTTGGTCCGGCCTTTGCGACCATGTTGCAGCAAGGCCCCAACCCACAAGTGGACGGTGTGATTAATGGCTGTCTGGCCAAAGCCCGGCCTTTTGTTTATCTGATCTGGCTTGGCTTACTGCTCAATACAGCTTTAGGCATGCATTTAATTAATCCATGAACAGGCAAACTAAGGGGTGCATCTAATGCAGTTATTAAGCAGTAATTTTTCGCCTTACTCCACCCGGGTGCGAATTCAGATCCGTAAAAAACAGCTGCCGATCCAGATAGCAGCGCCTGTCAATCCGGCGCTGCGCACGCCTGAATTTGCTGAACTCTACCCTTTAGGCAAAATTCCCGTATTGCTGCTGGATGACGGCACTAGTCTGGGGGAGTCCTGGGCCATTATGGAATATCTGGAAGCCAGCTTTCCTGAAATCAGTTTGCGGCCGGTTGATGCCCTGGGAATTGCGCATATCAATATGCTGGCCCGTTATGCCGATTTGCATCTGTCGCCGGCGCTATTTCCCCTCTTTATTGCGCTGCTAACCGGTAAAGCCATTGATGCCACACAAGAAATCACCCGACTGCAGCAAGAACTGCAAAAAGGCGAACGGCTGCTTGCAGCTTTGCCCCCCTTTCGACAACGTGCACTCTCGATCGGTGATATTGCATTAGCAACCAATTTGTTTTTTGCCATTGAAACTCCGCGCTTATTTGGTTGCGAGCAGATTTTGCAGCCTTACGCCCAGCTATCAGACTGGTGGCACTGGGTGAATGAAGACGCTGAGGTTCGCCAGGGTATAGCCGAAATGAACACGGCCTTGCAGGGGTTTGTCGCCAGTAAACACCCTTGATACCAGCGTTCGCCAAATCTTTATTACCAAGCAGCATGGCGTGCTACCTGCTGCTACATAAAATGCAGGTAACAGCTCTTTATTTCGCTGGCAGTTTCCAGCATATTGGATGCTGAATACGACCTGCATCAGACGTCAGCTATTCCGTCTCCTTCAGCCTGTATTTCGTCTAAAAATCACTCAAATCCTGCGTTTTAAAGCTGGCAAAAACCCTGATTTTGCACTGCTTCTGAGTTTTTTTTCAGAAAAAGTGATCTTTTTTTGAAAATTTAATTCATTAAATTTCAATAACATGCGAAAAAATCAAGCCATTTTGACCTATTGGTATATCATTATATTTGTTTTAATATTGCATCAATATAACAAAGTATGTAGATTAAAACGGCATCAGGTTGTTTATTGAGCAAACAGAATTAAAAAAGAACAAGCCAAATGGGACATTTTCACTTCAGGAGTGGGAGCATGCACAATAAGAAGAAACTTAGTCTGGCGATCGCTGCCTTATTTGCTCAGGGAGTACATGGCATCGCCATGGCTCAACAAGAGAGTACAGAAGGGCAGGACGCTACTATTGAACGAATTCAGGTAAAGACCCGGAAAATAGCTGAAACCATCGAAACCATACCTTTAGCTATCTCTGCGGTCACATCACAACAAATTGAAGAAAAAGGTGTGCAGGATACTGCAGATGTCGCCAAACTGATTAACGGTTTAACCTTTGATATTGGTGCCGGCCCGAACGACACCCGTCCCACTATTCGTGGCCTGACCATAGACCGTGGTCGTCCAAACGTTGCAGTGCTGATTGATGGTATAGACGTCTCCTCCGAAACCATGACCTTGTCTGGTGGTGGTACGACAGCCAATATGAAACTGCTGGATATACAGCAGGTGGAAGTGGTCAAAGGCCCACAAAGTGTCAACTATGGTCGTAGTGCTTTTGCCGGCGCCATCAACTATGTGACCAAAAAACCGGGTTTTGATACCCAAACAAAAGTGGATGTGCACCTGGCACAAGATAATACCCGCGATTTGGCTGTGGCTTTAGAAGGTGGGCTCACTGATAAGCTGGCAGCAAAAATCAAATTGATTGACTCCAACAGTGACGGCCAGTATTCCAACCCAAACAGTGGTGATCTGCTCGGCGGTTCTGACTCTCAGGGCGCTGCGATTTCAGCCTTTTACCTGCCGACAGATGAAATATCTGTATATTTCCGCGCTGAGCATTCAGATGAACATTACGGCCAGCGTCCAACTTTTACTATCCGCAGTATGCTGCCAGAAAACACGCCAGGTAACATCTTTGGCACGGGTTCAGTGAATACAGCTCAGGGCGCGGTGATGTTGCCTTACGCCTGGGATGCAAACGGTCAGGGTGTTGACTGTACATCAGCTTACGATTATCCCTACTGGAACTCCTTTAACAGTATTATCACCCGCATGGGCTATGCAGTGCAGCCTGACTGCCGCGCTATGGTCAGAGGCACTATCACTGGCGATGCCAGCCTGATCGACCTTTCGCTGAACCCTTTAACGGGCGAAGATTACACAGGCACTGATATTAAAAACAGCCGGGCTTCACTGGAGTTTCTCTGGTCCAGTGATGGTATAGAGTTCAGCTCTGTGTCCGGCTATACCAAAAGCAAATCGGATATTCAGGAAGACTTCGACAAGACCAATTATTCTCTTTATGCAGCGCCAAATCTGGGGCCTGCGGCCTGGTCGCAATACGGTTTTCAGGCTGACGTCAATACTGCCTTTGAATTGGAGCAGTACAGTCAGGAATTCCGTTTAAGTGGTGAAACAGGGCCCGTGAATTGGGTGACCTCGGCTCTGCTCTGGCAAGAAGATATGCACACAGCTTTTGGCACCCAATTCTGGTTGCGGGAAGGTGCTCACGAGCCGACTGTCATCAAGACCTTAGCTCGCTCCCCTTTCACCAGCTTTATCAAAGATATAAAAAACGCGCCTCTGCCTGACGGGCAAAACGTGGTCACACCTATGACCCGCGACACCGACCACTGGTCTGTCGCTGCTTTGCTCAACTGGGCTGTCACTGACGACCTGAACCTGGGCTTTGAAGGCCGTTATCTCGATGAAACCATAGGCTACACAGGCAACGCCGACAATCGTACCTACGATGCCTTCATGATGGATAACAGTGTGATTTTCGACCCGGTGACCCAGACCATGGTGCCAAATCCGGCTTATCACACCTCAAACAGCATTGATAATACAGCGTTTTTGCCGCGAGCCAGTATCGATTATCAGTTAAATGAAACCGTCTTTACCTATGCCTCAGTTTCCAAAGGCTTTAAACCCAGTGGCGTTGCAACCACGGATGCCAACGGCGACGTGACTGATGGCGTATACAAACCAGAAAAGCTGATTGCTTATGAAGTAGGCGCCAAAGCCTATTCGCTGGAGAACAATGCCAGCGTCAATCTGTCAGCCTTTTACTGGAAATATTCGGATCAACAAACACCCTTCACCCTGACCAATAACATGGGACTGGCGGTTGTGTCTGTGATTAACGCCGGTGAAAGTCAGGTTAAAGGTATAGAGCTGGAGTCAGTCTGGCAGGTGAGCCATAACTTCCGCTTGTCTATGGCCTATTTGTACTCAGATGCCGAATACACTGATTTTAACCTGACTACTATTCTGGAAAACGCCGATCTGGCTGGCGCCAAAGTCAGTGACGTCGACAAAATGATTGCTGGTAATGCAGACGCGGATTTCTCTGGTCAGCCTTTGCCTTTGTCGTCAAAACATTCTGGCACCATCACAGGCCGTTACTCCTTTGACATAGGCGGAGCGGCCAGCTTTGTCGAATTGTTTGGTCAGTACCGCTCTGAACGTAACGTTGAACGTGCCCAGCATTCTCAGCTGCCAGCTTACTGGGAATGGGATTTGTCCGCAGGCACCCAGTATCAGTCCTGGTTGGTTACCGCTTACGTGGAAAACCTGTTTGATGACGACAAGATTAAATCTGCTGTTGGTAACGTAGACTTTGGCTTCTTCCCGAATGGCCAATCAGTGCCTTATGCCGTAGTTGCGACTTTGCCACAACGCAGAACTGCAGGTATTCGTTTGAGCTACAAGTTCTGATCCGCAGTGTTATGACTGTGTGACTGTAACATCCTCCGGAGCACCAATACTGATTGGTGCTTTTTTTATGGTAAATCCCTGGGTTTAAGGTGAACTCCATGTGTAAAACGACATCAAGACCGACATTATTGTGCAGGCTCAGATGACCGCTTTGTTTCCTAAAGGCAGATTAGCCTCCCGCATCGGCACCTTTCGCCAGCTGGAAATTTTGCTGGCTGTGGCCGAAACCGGCGGTATTGTCGCCGCCGCCGAACGCCTGCACCTGAGTCAGCCCAGTGTTTCCATGCAAATGCGTAAGTTGTCTGAAGGCATTGGCCTGCCACTTTACGAAATGGCCGGACGACGCATCATACTGACCCATGCCGGTGAAATGGTGGTGGCCCATGCCCGTGAGATATTTGACTGCACCAACAGGCTCGAAGCGGCTTTGTACCAACTGCAGGATGCACTGATCGGCAAACTAAGCCTGGGTATTGTCAGTTCAGCCGAATATTTCAGCCCGCATTTACTCGGCCCTTTCTGTCGCCGTTACCCACAACTTGAGTTGTCACTGCAATTTGGCAATAGCAAAGCAATGCTGGAACGACTGCAGCAGAATCTGGATGATCTGTATATTTTTGGCGACCCGCCGCAAGACCCGGGCCTGATGGTGACACCTATGGGCGTTAATCATCTGGTGGCTATAGCAGCACAGTCACACCCGCTGGCCAGCCGCACCAGCCTGAGCTGGCAAGACCTGGCCAATGAGCAGTTTATTCTGCGCGAAGCCGCATCCGGCACCCGTATAGCCACAGAAAAGCTATTGGCCGCATCAGGCTACAGCATAAACAAGCATATAGTGATTGCCAGCAACGAAGGCATTAAGCATGCGGTATTGGCGCGAATGGGTATTGCCATAGTACCGGCTTTAAGTCTGGACCATGGCCAGCAACAAGATTTAGTACAACTGCCGATAGCTGGCTTTCCACTGACGGACCACTGGTATGTGGTACACCGTCAGCACAAAGATTTTTCCGTCATCGCCCAGCTGTGCCGGGATTATTTGCTGGGTGAAGGTAAAAATATGGTGGAAGAAGCCACCCGTTATTGGGAAGACCATCAGCAACCTAAACTGCCGACCTTCTAACCCCCTTACCAGAGGGGGCATACAAGATCAGGTGTAATAGGGATCCTTCATAGGCCCTATGGAACGAGAGCGCACAGGCTGCAGTGGAACCGGTGCCTGAGTACCGGGGTAAGCAGGTCCCCAGTTCACCGGGTCGCCGTGCATTTCCATTTTGGCATTGTCGGTATACCAGTCCACCAGGCGGCCATCACAACGTAATAACCAGGTGGTGCCTTCAGGACCAGAGCGGAAATCACCATGACGCACTAAGGCTGGACGGAAAAAATACACGCCCGGCCACTGCTGACCAAAGTTAAACTCAAACGAGCCTTCTAAAGTGTAAGCCTCTTCGTAGACCGGGTGATGCGCTAAAGGATGCTCCACCCAACCCGGCTTGGCCCGGATCAGACGGGTGTAAAAATCAGTTTTTTCGTCGCGGAACAACAATTTAATAAATAGCCCCGGTACCGGAGTTCCACCAGCGGAAAAGTCCATTGGGCTGCCTATTTCCACCGGGATCCAGTCCATTTTGTCACTGTGTTTGATCACCAGTTTTTGGTCCGGCCGCACTGTGTCTTTGCTTTTGTCAGCAACTTCAAATTCCCAGGTGCCAAATTCGCGGAAATACAGGATCTCGGTACCAGCTTTGACCGTTAATGCCGGACACAGAATGCCAGGCGGAGTGCACCAATAGCCGCCTTCGGTTAGCAGTTCATCGCCAATACGAACTTCACCGCTCAGTACATACCATTCGGTTTGTGCTATATGCACCCCAGCAGGTCTGGTCCAGTCCGTATCAAACAACACCTTGGCAGAGACTGAACCATCTTCTTCGTCATAACTTAAGTTACGCTGCCGGGCAGAGCCTGTGCCACCCATCAGTTCAGACGGGTGCCAGATCAAATCTTTTTCATCAACCATTTCTACATGCGGACGCATAAACTTCCCCTTCAACTTATTGGTCTGTCTATATTAATCACAGCTCTAAGCTGTCGAAAAATAGCGAGTTTTTATGACTCGTATAATCAAATCTCTATGTGTTGCTTAGCCCGTAACAGTGGCTGGCAATTCAAACAACCAGTGGCGGCGTTTTTTATAGTCCGACTCAAAAGCGGCTATATGCTCAGAGCGTTTCAGCGTTAAACCTATCTGATCCAGGCCTTCCAGTAACATCAACTGGCATGATGGGGCTATGCTGAATTCATACACAGAGCCGTCCACGGCCGTCACCTGACGGCGCGCCAAATCAATCTGGATTTTATGCTGTTGCGGCTGCTGAATTTGTGCCGCCATCGCCACTATGACTTCATCAGGCAGGCACAAAGGCAGAATGCCATTGCGGATACAATTGCCATAAAAAATGGCACCAAAGCTCGGCGCAATAATGGCGCGGATGCCATATTCAGCCAAAGCCCAGACCGCATGTTCACGCGACGAACCACAACCAAAGTTTTTTCCTGCCAGCAAAATACTGGTGCCCTGATAAGCCGCCTGATTCAGAATAAATTCCGGGTTGGGTTCACGGCCGCCCACTTGCGTATAACGCCAGCCGGCAAACAAACCTTCAGCCAAACCTTGTTTGGATACCAGTTTCATTTCCCGTGACGGAATAATGGCGTCAGTGTCTATATTGGTGCGCAGCAGGGCCGCCGCCACGCCGCTATGAGTGACAAAAGGTGTCATGGCAAATACTCCCTTGGATCCGCGATCCGGCCCGCAATAGCCGAAGCTGCCACAGTGACAGGGCTGGCTAAATGAGTGCGGGTTTCCGGCCCTTGCCGGCCTTCAAAATTGCGATTGGTACTGCTGACCACCCGTTTTTGAAAACCAAAATTTTCGCCACCGGCAAAAAAGCACATAGAACAACCAGGTTCACGCCACTCAAAACCTGCAGCGATAAAGATTTGGTCCAACCCTTCAGCTTCTGCCATACGTTTAACAGCTTTGGAACCGGGCACACAAATAGCTTTGACCCCGTCCGCCACTTTACGCCCATGCAAAATGGCGGCAGCTTCACGCAGGTCGCTGATGCGGCTGTTGGTGCAGGAGCCAATAAAGGCGGCATCAATGGCCAGACTGGTCAGCGCCTGCCCGGGCTCAAGATCCATATAACGATAAGCCCGCAAATAACTGCTCTGGTCGCTGCCAGCTGACGCCTCTGGCACCACAGGCACAGTAGCTGTGACGGCACAGGCATGTTGCGGACTGGTGCCCCAACTGACCACTGGTGCCAGTTGGCTGCAATCCAGGCTCAGTTCTTTGTCAAAGCGGGCATCATGATCACTGAACAGGTTATCCCAGTGTTGTTTGGCTTGCAGCCAGCTATCGCCTTGCGGCGCATAAGCTTTGCCTTCAAGGTACTCTAAGGTCTTGTGATCAGGGGCTATCAGGGCGGTAAAGGCGGAAAACTCCACCGCCATATTGCATAAGGTTAAGCGCGCTTCAATGCTCAGCGCATCAATCACCTCACCGGCAAATTCAATGGCATAACCTGTGCCACCCGCTGCGCCATACTGGGCAATCAGCTGCAGAATCACATCTTTGGCCGTCACGCCGGGCGCCAGCACACCTGTCAGATTCACCCTCATGTTTTTTGGCCGCTGCACCACCAACGTATTGGTGGCTAAGGCATGCTCAGCCTCACTGGAGCCAACGCCCCAGGCCAATGCTCCCAAAGCGCCTTGAGAACAGGTATGGCTGTCCGGGCAAATCAGGGTACAACCTGGTTGCACTATGCCGAGTTCAGGCGAAATCACATGCACTATGCCTTGCATAGGATCATCCATATCAAAAAGCCGGATACCTGCCGCCTGAGTCGCTTTGCGGGTCGACTGAATAAATTCTTTGCCACTGGGCACCAGGGTGTCGTCTGTTCTGCCCTGATGGGTGTCTACTATATGGTCCATGCTGCAGAACACTTTTTCCGGATTAAGCACAGCACGGCCTGCAGCCACCAGACTTTCCAGGGCAACAGAGCCTGTGCGTTCATGCAAAAAAATCCGGTCTATGTACAGCAGAGACAGATTGTCTTCCAGCACCATCACTTCGTGATCGGCCCATAATTTATCGAATAAGGTCTGTGCCATCAGTTGATCTCTAATCCTTTGGGTAAACCAGCCAGGGGGGTAAAACCATAAAGTTCAGTGCCGGGCATGGCTGAGGCAAACACCCCGCGGGCTGCACATAAGGCGGCAAAGTTAATGCCGGTTTCCAGCCCCATAGACTCCAGCAAAAACACCAGATCTTCGGTGACAATATTGCCACTGGCACCGGGCGCTGCCGGACAACCACCAATGCCGCCCATAGACGCATCGACAGTGCTAATGCCCATGTCGATGGCAGCCAGTGCATTGGCTAACCCCTGACCACGGGTATTGTGCAGATGCACACCACAAAGTTTGTCTTTGCCTACCGCAGACCAGACTTTGCCAACCAAACGGCGCAGCTGTGCCGGATTGGCGCTGCCAGTCGTATCCGACAGGCCCACTTCATCACAACCTGCGCCAAGTGCTGCTTCCGCCAGTTGCACCACCAAAGATTCAGACACTGGTCCTTCAAGGCTACAACCAAAAGCGGTCGACAGTCCTACTTCAAAATGCGGGCGCACAGCTGCAGGCTGAGCTTTGACCAGTTCGGCGATGCGGGCAATTTCTTCCAGCATTTGGCCATGGGTACGTTTGACGTTGCGCAGGCTATGGGTTTCGCTGACGGACAAGGGGATACTGATTTTATGCGCTCCCGCAGCGATAGCACTTTGAGCCCCCCGCAGATTAGGCACCAGCACCGCAATGTGCAGGCCCTCAATAGTGCGGCCATGAGCCACCAGTTCAGCTGTATCCGCCAGTTGCGGTAAGACTGTGGCGGGCACAAAAGAACCCACTTCAATTTCGCGCAGACCAGCGGCCGCTAAAGCGCTGATCCACTGTTTTTTCGCTGCCGTTGGCATAATGCTGGCAATACTTTGCAGTCCGTCACGCGGACCCACTTCACTGATCAGAATATCGACCTTACTCATCTGGTTTCTTTACCCTCTGCAGCAAAACACATGATCCGGATATACCCTTCGTCCTTGAAGTTGCCGCTTTGTTGACTGCGCCATCTCGCCCCAGTCACATAGGTTTACTATGCTCCTGGGGTCTCACTAGCTTGTCGCCTCGCCGAAACTTCAAGTAACTTGGGTATAAATAGGGCTTACACCCAAGCCTCAATTGATATAAGATTATATCATTAAATCTTTCATAACCAGTTTTATTTAGTTCAGAGCAACGGACGGACAAAGATGCAGCATAGTGTTCAACCCTTACAGGGGATTCGGGTAATAGAGTTCAGCCATATGGTGATGGGCCCGGCGACTGGCCTGATTTTGGCCGACCTGGGAGCAGAAGTGATCAAAGTGGAGCCGCTGAAAGGCGACAATACCAGACGGCTGAAAGGTTCTGGCGCTGGTTATTTCTCTATGTATAACCGCAATAAAAAGAGCCTTTGTGTTGATTTGGACACAGCTCAGGGGTTGCAGCTCGTCACAGAGCTGGTCGCCACAGCCGATGTGGTGATTGAAAACTTCCGTCCCGACGCACTGGAGAAATATGCTCTGGATTACCACAGTCTGTCCGCAAAGCATCCGGGCATAGTGTACTGTTCATTAAAAGGTTTTTTATCAGGCCCTTACGAGCACCGCACTGCGCTGGACGAAGTGGCACAAATGATGGGTGGCTTAGCCTATATGACAGGCCTGCCTGACAAGCCCATGCGGGCCGGTGCTTCGGTGATCGACATCACAGGCGCCATGTTTGGTGTTATTGGTATTCTTGCCGCCTTACAGGAAAAACATCGCACCGGTCTTGGTAAAAAGGTGCAAAGTGCTTTGTTTGAAACCACAGCCTTTTTGGTTGGGCAGCATATAGCTCAAGGTGCCATCAGTGGGGTCGAACCTCCTCCTATGTCAGTACGTCAGTCCGCCTGGGGGGTATACGATTCCTTTACCACAGCAGACAACGAAAAAGTCTTTGTGGCTGTGGTCAGTGACACCCAGTGGCGTAAATTCTGTGAAGCTTTTGCACTGACTGACTTTGCCAGCGATACCAGACTGGACAGCAATAGCGGGCGTTTTGATCACCGCAACCTGATCATTCCCCGCCTCACGCTGCTGTTTGCACAAATGCCTACGGACAGCCTGATGCAAAAACTCGATACCATAGGTTTGCCTTACGCGCCGGTGAATAAGCCAATGGATCTGGTCAGTGATCCGCACCTCAATGCAGGGGGTTTAGTGGATATCTATCTGGACAATGGCTCAGCTATCAAACTGCCAGCCTTGCCGATAGAGATGAATGAGCAAAAATTCGGTCTGCGTTACAACCCGCCTAAAGAAAGCGAAAACGCTCAGCAACTGCTGTCTTCACTGGGCTATTCTCAAACTCAGATTCAGCAATTTATTGCGGAGAAAGTGGTACGGGGTTAGATGTTTAAATCTGGGCTCAGGCCAAACCCTATCCCTGCACTGGCTGGTTCAGGGATCGCCGCTTAACCCCTTTTACTAGGCAGTTATTAGTCCCAACTCACGTTAGAATGTCCGGCAACAGCCTTTTGCAGCAGTTCTATTAAAGGCAAAGCACGATGGTGCAGACTGACGGAGGCATCAGGACCATGGCCTGTTTTGGCCATAATGCTTTCTTCGGGCCAGTACTGCATTTTTTCCTGCAGGCTGGCTAAATGTTTCGCCACATCTTCGGCATACAGCCCTCCCGGCACTTTGCCACTGTGTCCCATCATATGTAAAAGTTGCACTGCGACCTGACCAAATAAGGTAACAGGGGCTGAATCTTTGGAATGGAATGTAACTAACATAAGCTAACTCCTGACGGCAGCAACCTGACTTAAGTATATGCAACGACATAGAAATTGCCTGTACATAAAGGCTAGGGTTTCCCCTAAGTAATTGCAGTTGCAGCGCGGCGGCAAGCGAAAGAGTCCTCTGAGCATAGATTCACTATGCGGCTGGGGGGAAAGGGTTACTCCCAGCTGACACCTTTTTGTTCGCGCACTGCCGCCTGCATTAATTCAATCAGTGGCAAGGCTCTGTTACGCAAAGGAATAGCAGCCGGATTGTCGTCCTGCAGATCGGCTGACGCAGGTATGGGTTCTGCCGGCTGCAGAGACAACTCCAGTTGCAATTGCGCCAAAGCTGCAGCCACATCTTCGGCATAAAAAGCCCCGGGGGTTTTAGGCTGGCGGCCCATTAGCTCCAATAGTTGCAACGCAATATGACCAAACATTTGTACTGGTGCGCTGGCTGTGGATTTAAAGGTAATTAACATAACAATCTGATCTTCCGGAGAAATGAAGTCTCAGCATGCGCTGTTCGGCTTTAAAGCTCAAGTACCTGCCGCTGAGCCTATACAAAAGCCTCTTACCTCTTTAGAATTCAGTAAAATCTGCAAATTTTTACATAAGCTAACGATCTGGTTACAAGGATGATGTATGACAGTGTTGCCGCGTTTTTTGTCTGGTTTGTTCGTGTTGCTGCCGATGTTGTTTTTAACCGCCTGTGGGGGGTCCAATAAAACTGAAGATGCGACAGCTGTAGTTGTCAGTGCCAGCACCAGCAATCTGGATATAGGTTTTCCGGACCGTTTTGCGACCTTATCCGCCACAGTCAGAGATGCTGACGGCGCCTTATTACGCAATGCCACAGTGCAGTTCAGCACTACCTTAGGCAGCTTCAGCGCCACCGCAGGTTTAAGCAGTACCACAGCTGAAACAGGCCGGGGTGGTTCAAATGACGCAGGCAATGGCATAGCCGCCGTACGTTTGTATCCGGGCCAAAGTGCAGGCACAGCCACTGTGACTGCTTATGTCAATGGTGTGCAGGCCACAACCACAGTCACTATCAGCGGTACTGCTGTGGAACCTGAACGGCCAGTGCCTGCCAGTATCAGTATTGCCGCCAGTGAGCGGGCTATTTATGTCGCTGGTGTAGGACAAAAAGAAAGCAGCACTATTACGGTACGTTTATTAACCTCTACGGGTGGTGCTGCTCAGGATGCTCCGGCTGGCATCAATAATGTGCGGGTAAGTTTTGTCACTCAGCCCAATGGCGGCGAGTTATTACTCGGCACTCAGGCCTCAGGTCAGTTGGTACAAAACACTAAAACTCTGGATGTAGCCACCACCAATGGTGTGGCGACTTTAACCCTGAACTCAGGTCAGTTACCTGGTGTAGTAGAACTAAAAGCAGAAGCTTTGGACAATACAGGCGCCAGTTATAGCCCAGTGATTCAAACTACTGTTTCGGCTTTAAGTATAGCCTCAGGTCCGACTCACTCTATTGCCCTGAGTTATCCAAGAGAAAATGCCATTGAAGATATGGGCAATGGTATCTACAGGCGTATTGGCGGTTTACTTGCCACCGACAGATACGGCAACCCTGTCGCTGACGGTACTGTAATAAATTTAGGCGTGATTGACAGCGTATTATTATCTAACCGCCCACCACAGATTAACTATGGTTTCAGTAGCACTGTGACTGACGGCAACGCCGCCACTACTGCAAATTCCGCCTTGTTGACTGATTTAACCAACGCATTATTTAAAAGTGCAGTGATCACCCGTAATAACACCAGTCGCTATATCGAAGCACAGGACAGGGTATTGCTTCTAAATGCACAGGCTGCAGATAAAAGCCGTTTTGTTGCCACATTGCCGGATCAAAACTCCAGCCTTATGGTAAATAAAGCTTATACCTATACCACCAACCAGCTCCAGTACCTGATAGGAGCTTCTTTACTTGGAGCTCAGATTGCTGGGGTTGATCCAGCCAAAGAAGAGTTAGTCAGCGGTCAGGCTGTTACTACCGACGGGGCAGCGACTTTTTATCTTACTTACCCAGCCAATCAGAATACCATCAGAGCAGGCTGTGTCGATGCAACTGCTGAGACTCGTTTTTTACCTCAAGGCTCGGCTCAGGTATGGGTGATAGCTGAAGCAAGTGGCAGCAGTGCAACTACTATAGATAATCAGGAGTGTTTCAGTTACATCAATCCCGTGACTATGACTGAAACTACAGGGCAAACAACAATCCGGGGCTCCTCAGTAATACAGCTTGAGGTGGAAGATGCCTCTTCCGTACGCTTGCCCTTTATGATCATATCATCCAGCGTCAGTTATGCTTCAACTAATACGGGAGGACTTTTGGTCACTGTGGGTAATTGCAACTCAAGCTCTGAGAGAAGAACAGACACTAACGGCCTGTGTCGTCTGCCGATAGATGTTTCAGGTGGTAATATTACAGATACAGCGACAGTATCATTAAGTACAACTGAAGTCAATAACTT